>CAYYDM010000001.1:0-15606 GCA_964470635.1 uncultured Clostridia bacterium
CATTCATTGTATCAAAATCCTTTCTTTATTTTGATAATTTTCTTAGAGCAAGTTTTATTACTTCTTCAGTTCTCTTGCCTTGAGTGTCTAGAGAAGACAATACTTTGAATATCTCATTTCTAGTATAGCCAAGAGTAGTTAATGCTACAACAACCTCTTCAGTCTCGTCTACTGGAATTAAGACATCTATTCCATCTTCATAGGTAATATTATCATCAATTTTATCCTTAAGTTCAAGTATAATTCTTTCCGCAGTTTTCTTTCCAATTCCAGGTGCTCTAGAAAGAGCAGCAGCGTCTCCACTTATTATTGAAATTTTAATGTTTGATGGAGTTAGTGTAGATAGCAATCCAATAGCAACTTTTGGCCCTATTTTAGTAACTGTAATTAGCAATTTAAACATTTTAAGTTCCTCATTGGTTGTAAACCCATAAAGACTCATTATATCTTCTCTGACTATTAAATGTGTAAGTATTTTTCTGTTAATAGTGTTTTGGCCAATATCCATTATAGAATTTTTTGAAGTATAAACCAAATATCCAATACCATTATTTTCCACTACCATGTAATCTTCATTCATTTCTTCAATATTACCAATTATATATTGATACAAAATAACCACCCCTATTTCATTTTAAACATGTCTCTAAAGTTGCCCGAGTGTGCATGACAAATGGCAACAGCAAGGGCATCGGCAACATCATCTGGTTTTGGTATTTTTTCTAAATTTAAAAGTATCTTGACCATTTCCTGGATTTGCCTTTTATCTGCTCTACCATAGCCTACTACCCCTTGTTTTACTTGAAGAGGAGTGTACTCGTAAACTTCAATACCCTTATTTACAGCTGCAAGGATTTGCGCCCCTCTAGCTTGTCCTACTGTTATGGCTGTTTTTGCATTTTTATTGAAAAATAATTCTTCTATTGCTAGTGCATCGGGTCTATATTTGTCTAAAAGCAAAGAAATCTCATCATATACTATTTTCAATCTTGTAGGAAAAGAATGTTCATTAGAAGTTTGAACTGCGCCATAATCAATTACATTAAATCTATTGCCTCTATATTCTAAAACTCCATATCCTACTATAGCTATTCCAGGGTCTATTCCAAATATTATCATGTCTATCAGCTCCATTCATTATACAAACATAATTCGATATAATTCTTTTAAATCCTTTAGTTATTTATTTTATCACATAATTTTATAAATAAAATAAAGTCAGGACAAAATAAATCTAAAATCCTAACTTTAATTATTTTACTTCTTCAACAATTAACTTATGTAGTCCTCAAGCTTATCTGATAGCTCTTCTTTGCTATCTGTTACAATGCCTTTGATTATCTTTTCTTGATCGATTTCTTTTAATAATGATATGGGAGCATCGTTGTAAATTTGGTCTAATACTCTTTCTACATTCTCATCTATTCTAAAAACTGCAATTTTACCGTTCTTTTCTCCTATTACATAATGATTTTGGCATAAATGATTCTTTTCTATAAGTATTATTATTTTTTCATGAGAAAAATCCTCTACATCCCATTTTGGATGATTGCTTTTAATAAAGCCTTCAAAACTTTCCTTTGTCATATTTATAATATGTTTCTCTGGGTTAGAAGTCTCAATTATTTCATGTTTGCACTCTGTATAATAAGTTCTATACTCTATAATAGTATTGGGACCTATTATTTCTCCATCTACTGAACCTGTTTCATAATTCTTATCATCATCTAGCCTTAAATCGTTATCACTAATTTTCTCCAAATTATTTAGGTTATTTTCCGTATTTTCAATTTGTGAATTTGGTTTTTCACTTATCTTTCTTGATCCTATGTAATATCCAGAAAATATACCAACTACTGTAAAACCCAAAAAAAGTAATATTATAGAAGCCACTGATATTTTTTTCATAGTATCCCTCCTACACTATCTAATTTGATATTTTTCCCAAAAACAAAAAAAATATACAATCACTTTAAGATAGTGCAGAAAAAAACCTGCATAGTTTGCAGGCTATTTATTTACTTCAGCTACTTTAAATCCAGCTTTTTCAATTTTTTCAATCAGATCTTCTACATCAGTTATATCAACTCTTACTACTACTTGATAAACATCCATAACCTTTGCATCCATAACTGCAAAATTGGCAATGTTCACATCTGCTTTTCGTATAGTTTCTGTTAGTTTTGCAATTTGTCCTGGAATATCGTATACATTAATAACTATTCTGGTACCTTTATTAAGTCCAAAAATTTCAGAAAAGGCATTAAATATTGAACTATGAGTTAGTATTCCCTTAAAGTTATCTCTATCATCTAGCACAGGAAGAAAAGGAGTTCTAAATTCATTTAATAGGTATGATGCATTTTCGATAAAAACATTTTCATTTATTGTTTTAACATCAGTTTTACATAAATCCTTAACTTTAGTTTCCTTAAGATACTTTTCTTTATCAGTACCGCCCTCTTCAAAATAGCGCCTGAAAATAGCCTCTTTCATTAAAATACCTACAAACTTTTCCCCATCTAGTACAGGCAATGATAAAAAATCCCCTTTAGTAATTTTATCTAAGGCTTCACTAATACTGTCTTCTACTTGAAGCATTACAAGCTTACTCTTAGATAGAACATGATTTTTAACGTACATGAATATTCCCCCTCATTTAACATATATTAAGAAAATTTAATATAGTTATTCAACAATTATCTGATAATTCCTTCTATTCTTTAATATTTATTACCCCTTATTCTTATTTATTAACCAAATTTAACAAAAATCCTTTTAGACTATATGAAGGAATTAATAATACATTCCAAGTACTTTATCATTTACAGCATACCAAAATGCTTCCTTATAGATAATTTTCATTTTTTTAATCAATGAATTTACAATAGAAAAATATATTTTGTCTACTTCTTCATCATTCAAATAATGTTTTTCTTCCCCGATTTTTATGTCATAAGAGTCAAAGTCCATTCTCATCTGCTTATTTATGTATTTATCTAATTCAGTAATCTTTTTCTTTATTACTTTGTTAGCAAAAGTATATATTAATGTCTCAATATATCTATCTCTTCTCTCCCGATTATCTATTTCTTTCTTGCATCTCTTTTTTAAGTCATCTATAACTCTATCAGAAGTATTGAAATGGAATAGGTGAGTTCTCCCATAAAGTTCTTCAAATCCAAATAAGTCCAGGGCTTTTTTCTCAATAATATTGGTCCATTTTTTATTGGTAAAGCCATGCTTGTAACCTTCTAAATAGAAGCAAAGTTCTAATCTATTAATATCTTCATGTATTATATCACTTAAGCTTCGAGCTATGATTTCATTGTCATCTCTATTCATCAATACATATTTGATTTTCTTTTTAATATCATTTTTACTCATGTATTTGGGGTATATACTAGATATATTTTCTTCTAAATCATATAAAGCTAGAAGGATATAGATTGAGTTAATATCGTTACCAAACAGAAACTTATCTCTTAAGCCTCTATACATATCTCGTGTTTTAACTGACAAAGCTTCCATAAGACAATCCCTCCCACTAGCAATTATTACCATAAACATGACTGTTATAACATTTATAAAGCATATTTTTGTTCTATAAGACAAAAAAACACCCTCACTACTATATAACGGCATATGAGAGTGTTCTATAAATAATCTTTTTTTACTACATATCCAAATCTTCTGGAATCTCCCAGTTATGATAAACTTCTTGAACATCGTCACTATCTTCAAGTGCATCTATCAATTTAACCATGTTCTTTATGTCCTTTTCTTCTTCAAGTTTTGTTTCATTTTGAGGAAGATATGTTGTTTCAGCTGTTGAAAAATTATAACCTGCTTGTTTTAACGTTTCTTTCACTTGTCCAAAATTCTCTGGGGCAGTAATTATCTCAAAATACTCTTCCTCAGGATTAAAGTCCTCTGCTCCTGCTTCTATGGCTTGAAGCATAAGATCTTCTTCATCTACTTCTTCATCCCTATCTACAATTAAAAGACCTTTTCTATCGAACATCCATGAAACACAGCCTGTAGAACCTAGGTTGCCACCAAATTTATCAAAAGCATGCCTTACGTCGGAAGCTGTACGATTTCTGTTATCTGTTAAGCATTCAACAAATACAGCAACACCTCCTGGCCCATATCCTTCATAAGTAATCTCTTCAAAATTAGCACCGTCAAGATCTCCAGTGCCTTTTTTAATTGCTCTTTCGATATTATCATTAGGCATATTTTCAGCTTTAGCTTTTTCAATTGCATTTTTTAAATTATTATTATACTCTGGGTCAGGTCCTCCTTCTTTAACTGCTACAGTTATATATCTAGCAAGTTTAGTAAAAATTTTTCCTTTTTGGGCATCGGCTTTCCCTTTTTTATGTTTTATTGTTGACCATTTAGAATGTCCTGACATTTTTCAAACCTCCTTAATTATTAACACATATATTTTAACACAAAGATACTCGTGTATCAATTTTCTTTGCATAAAAAAAAAGAGCAAAGACCATATCTCTACTCTTTTCTAACGTACATAAGAGGAAATCTTCTTTTATGTTCACTTCTTTTGTACATTTTTTCTATCTTTTCTTTAATATTTTCATCTATTTCTTCATTTTTAATATATCCATCAAGTTGTTTATAGCTAAACCCCATTTCCTTTTCATCAGTCTGATTTTCCCATAACCCAGCTGTAGGAACTTTGTTAATAATTACGTCTGGAATACTTAGATACCTAGCCAATTCAAATACCTCTTCTTTCAAAAGATCTACTATTGGTAATATATCTACGCCACTATCACCATGTTTAGTGAAGTATCCAACAGTAAACTCACTTTTGTTACTAGTTCCAGCTACTAAATATCTTCTTATCTGAGCATAGTAATAAAGAGTAGTCATTCTAAATCTAGGCTTAATATTTGATAAGGCTAAAATATTATCAGTATTCTCTAGCTCGCTTAGAAACAAGTCGTATACATTAGTCAAGTCAACTTTTTTAGTTTCAATATTTAAAGCTTCAGCTACCAGATTAGCATGTTCCTCGTCTTCAGGATTGCTATGGCAGGGCATAATAATTCCTAAAGCATCATCTGGGAATGCTTTTTTTGCTAAAGCTGCTACAACTGCTGAGTCGATTCCTCCGCTAAGTCCAAAAACCAAACCCTTTGATCCAGATTCTTCAACTTTGTCTCTTATCCATCTAACAATATTATCGCACAGGTTTTGAATATCGCTCATATGTTTAACCTCCAGATTGTTTTCAAAAACAATATAGCATATTTTAGTAAACTAAGCAAACATTATTCAAATATGCCAGTGCTAAGGTATCTTTCGCCACTATCTGGTGCTATAACTACTACCCTTTTACCCTTTCCTAATTCCTTCGCTATTTTTAGCGCAGCAAATATAGCTGCTCCAGAAGATATGCCCAATAATAAACCTTCTTCTCTAGCTAGACTTTTAGCCATGTTTATTGCATCTTCATCTTTTACTTTCTCTATCTCATCAATTATACTCATGTCAAGAATTTCAGGTATAAAGCCTGCACCTATGCCTTGTATTTTATGAGGACTAGGATTTCCTCCCGATAACACCGGTGAGCTATCAGGCTCAACTGCAATTATTTTTATGTTTGCTATCTTTCCTTTTAATACTCTACCTGTACCTGTTATGGTTCCTCCGGTGCCTACACCTGCAATAAAAGCATCTATTTTTCCATCTACTTGCTCTAGGATTTCTACTCCAGTAGTCTCCATGTGTTTTTCGGGATTATAGGGATTTTCAAACTGCTGAGGCATAAAATAATTATCATTTTCTTTAACCAGCTCTACCGCTTTATCTATTGCTCCTTTCATTCCTTTCTCACCTGGGGTTAAAATAAGTTCAGCACCATAGGCTTTAAGTAAATTCCTTCTTTCAACACTCATAGTATCAGGCATTATTAACACAACTTTATATCCTTTCGCAGTACCTACCATAGCTAATCCAATACCTGTGTTTCCACTAGTCGGCTCAACAATAATAGAGCCTTTTTTTAATTTGCCTTCACTCTCTGCTTTTTCTATCATATTTAAAGCTATTCTATCTTTTACACTACTGCCAGGATTAAAATACTCCAACTTCACTAGTACTTCTGCACAATTTTCATCAACTAATCTATTTAACTTTACCATTGGTGTGTCACCAATTAATTCCACAATACTATTAACAACCTTCACATTACTCCTCCTTAATTCCTAGTATTCCTATATGTTTTATAGTATATTATTTTATTTTATACTTGTCAAATGAATAAGTATGAACTTTTAGGAAAAAGTAATACTTATATATATTTAGATTACGAATAAAATAAATATTTATTCTAGGTGATTATATGGATATCAAGAAAAATAAAATAAAATTATTATTAATCGGTATAGCTATAGGACTAGTAAATGGATTATTCGGATCTGGGGGAGGAACAATTGCAGTTCCTGCCTTAGTATTTATACTTGGCTTAAGTCAACATAAAGCACATGCTACTGCTATTAGTATTATATTTCCCCTATCTATTATAAGTACTTTTTTATATTTTAGGCATGGAGTACTTAATTTAAAGATTGCAACCATAGTTGCTTTAGGAGGCATCATAGGAAGTTATATTGGAGCTAGAAACCTAACGAAAATACCTAGTAATGTACTTAGAAAAATATTTGGTGTTTTTATGATAATAGCAGCAATAAGGATGATTATGATATGAAATTGTTTTTCATTGGGCTAATATCAGGAGTAATTAGTGGAATGGGTATAGGAGGTGGGACAATATTGATCCCCGGGCTAATAATATTTTCAAATATTAATCAGCAGCAAGCACAAGGAATTAACCTAGCAGTTTTTATACCTATGGCTACAGTTGCATTAATAACTCACTATAGAAAAAATAATATTGATTTAAGAACTGCAGTGCCTATAATAGCCACAGGTGTAATTGGAGCATTTGTTGGCTCATCTATGGCAATGAAAATGGCTCCTTCTTTTTTAAGGAAGGTTTTTTCAGCTTTTTTATTTATCATGGGGACCTATGAAATCTTCGGAAAAAGAAAAAAATAGCCTCCTTCATCTGGAGACTATAATTATCCTAATTCTACTAAAACACATACATTGTGAGCAATATAGAAGCCTAGTTTTTCTGCTTTTAATACCACTTCTTCATTAGCTGCACCTGGCTGGCACCACAAGTATTCTACTCCTATTTCTTTGGCCATAGGAAGCATATCAAGAATAGCAGCAGGAGGTATTATAAAGTTAATTACATCTGGTTTTTTAGGAAGTTCTTTTAAGGATTGGTAACATTTTTGACCATCTATTTCTTCATAGTTTGGATTAATAGGATAAACCTCATATTCATGTTGTTCAAGCTTTTTCCATACTTTATATCCATATTTGTCTTTTTTTGCAGTGGCTCCTACAACTGCCCAGATTTTTTTATCTAACATTTCTTTTTTCAAACTTTCGTAATTTCCCATATACAGACCTCCTATTTTTATTATATATACCCAGATAAAATTAGCTATTAACTTCTAAATAACATTTATATTATTAAGTTATTATTCTTTACAGAATAGTATTCTTCATCAAGTTCTTCATATATCATCCTTGAACTTGTTAGTTCCGTAATGAGATTAATTAAATTATTTACATTTTCATTTTCACATAATATTATAATATTTACAGCATCGTCATAAATAACATCACTGATTATATATTCCATTCTTAATAATTCATTTTCAACTTTTCCATAAAGAGTATAGTCAATTCTCACTTTCACTTTTTTAAACAATACTTTATCTACTATTTGGGCTGACTCAAGACCTGCCTTTGCACCTTTAGTATAGGCTCTTACTAATCCCCCAGTACCTAGCTTAATTCCACCAAAATACCTTGTAACTACTACAACTACATTTCTTAAATCTTCCTTTTTTATTACTTCTAATACAGGAATACCTGCAGTTCCACTGGGTTCACCATCATCACTATATCTTTGGATATTATTACTTTCTCCATATACATAAGCATAGACATTGTGAGTAGCATCCTTATGCTTTGACTTTATTTCTTGTATAAAGTCTATAGCTTCTTCTTCACTAGAAATTGGTTTTGCATATCCAATAAATCTTGATTTATTTATAATTGTCTCATCACTACCAAAACTATGTATTGTTCTATACTTTGTAAGCATTATGCATCTCCTCCCAATTCATAGTTAAATTATATCATTTTTAAATAAAAAAAGCTTCCAATATCAGCATTAAGGGGTAGCTTTTTTTGAAACTCATTTACGGAAAGTTCTAAAAATAAAAAAACAATAGTAGAACTTTCCTATTCGTTATAAAAAAAATAAGGGTAGATATCTACCCTTATACTAAAACGGCTTCTTTTTCCTTTAATTTCAAAAACTTCCTATATGAAAGGCTTACTAAAGACTTATCTTGACTATAAGTTATCATATCAATAGCTTCGTCAATATTATAAAATCCTCCATTTAATATACCATAATCTTTATTTACTTCATAGTTAGTGTCTTTAGATTCCATGATAAACCATGTTATTTCGTTGCATACTGGCTGTTGCCTAGAAAAAGAATAAAATTCGTAACTAGTTTCTCCGGCTGTGGATATAATCTCCGCATCAAGCCCTGCTTCATCTTTGACACGCTCTAGCGCTGTCTCTGAAGCTAAGAAACCGTCACGAATTTTACCTTTTGGCAAAACCCATTCATTTTTATCATTTTCCATAATGAAAACCTTATCCTCATGAAAAACTACACCGCCTGCACAACTTCTAAAAATCATGGCGAACGCCTCCCCTCTTCTTATTATATTCATAATACAACAAGTTTAAAATAATTTCAATACTTTTCAGAAAATTTCATTTTTTTATCATTATTAATGTATCTAAAATATACTTATTTTATTCATAAATAACATCACTTTGGGAAAAATAATTTTGACAAGTGCAATTGAGGTGACTATATGAATATAATATATCATTGCGTAGGAGGATCTCATTCCTCTGTTTTAGCCGCATCCATACATTTAGGATTGCTCCCAATAGATAGAAAGCCAACAAAAGAGGATATATTAAGTATTCCTTTTTTTGATACTTTGTCTAGACAAGAACAAGGCAAGATTTTACTTAGAGGCATAGATGAAAAGGGAAATAAAGTATTCACACTAAGTAGACAGTTTGCACCTCGATTAGTATTGCCTGCTGTTAAAGACGCATACCAATTGGGTGGAGGCCAATTAAGCGACTTGCTTATTGTAAATACTATGAGTCCAGTTAACTGGTTAATGAAAGTTGGTGGTTTCTCTTCCAGAAGACTACATTTAGTAGCCTTCGGAAGACCAATAGTTGCGTATGGTTCTACTAAAGCCTATAATAAGATTGCCCTAATAGTTGCAAATACCAAAAAGTTAGTTAATTAATGGTTTTCTTTTTCTATAACAAATCTTTTATATTTTTCATATTCAATGGAATCTAATGTTGTATTTATTAGAGTTCCCTTTTCCTTATATTCAAAGTTAACAACCTTGGTGTTATCAAATAGATAAGTAGACAAACTTCCCTCTGAATAAGGTATTAACAAATCAACATCATAAAATTTCTGTGGTAAATGTTCTTGAATCATTTGAAGTAATAGATCCATATTATATCCTGTTTTGGCTGATAAGGTAATACTAGGTCCTGAAACATCTATAAACACTTCACCTTCTGCAGCATCTGCCTTATTAAAAACAGTAATCATAGGCTTATCTAAAACTTCCAAATCTTTTAGTATACTGAGTGTAGTCTTTACCTGAATATTTAAGTCTTGATTAGTCATATCTACAACATGTAAGAGTAAGTCAGCATACTTTACTTCTTCTAAGGTTCCTTTAAATGCTTCGACTAGCTTTGTTGGTAGTTGGCTTACAAAGCCAACAGTATCAGTTACAAGAAAGCTTTGACCATTTGGAAGCATACTTTTCCTAAGGGTGGTATCTAGTGTTGCAAATAGCATGTTTTTAACAAATACTTCCTTGTCTTCGCTATACTCATCATCAAGTTTAATAAGAGTATTTAACAAAGTAGATTTTCCAGCATTAGTATAACCTACTAAAGCAATTATAGGTATCTCTGAGCTCTGTCTCTTTTTTCTTTTTATCATTCTTACGTTTTCTAGCTCTTTTAATTCTTTTTCAATATCACTAATACGACGGGATATATGTCTTCTATCAGTCTCAAGCTTTTGTTCTCCGGGACCTCTAGTTCCGATACCCCCTCCAGTTCTAGATAATTGATTTCCTAAGCCTATTAGCCTAGGCAGCATATATTTCAGCTGAGCAAGTTCAACCTGCAGCCTTCCCTCCTTACTAATTGCCCTTTTTGCAAATATATCTAATATAAGGTTTGTTCTATCTATTATCTTTCTATTTAAAATTTCTTCTAAATTTCTTATCTGAGCTCCTGTAAGTTCATTATTGAATACTACAGTATCAATATCTAATTCATCACAGCACACAGCAATTTCTTGAGCCTTTCCTTTTCCAATGAAATATGCAGAATCAATTCTATCTCTGTTTTGAACTACATCACCTAATACTACTCCACCAGCTGCATGTACTAATTCCCTTAATTCATTCATAGAACTTTCAATATCAATATCTGTTTTTCTATCTAAATCTACTCCAACAATAAGTACTTTTTCTTGATTATCAGCATTTTGTATATTGTACATTTTTCCACCTCAATAAGAGTATTTTAATCTTACATAATAATTCAATTATACATAATAATAGTAGTAAAATTCAAGTTTTTCATGCTTTTATATAATACTATTTTGCAAAATCTGGTACATTCCTTTCTGGTACAAAAATATAACTTTCAGGTACATCTCCTACTATGATTGTCTCTGCCACCGGTATATTAGTTACTATTCTAATAACATCAGAAGCAAGAGGTACTATTACCCTTACATCTGTAATTATAACTAAATATACTTTATGTATAGTCTGATTAATTCCAGACTCAATAAATTCCGTAGTAAAATCAACAGTAACAGTACCTTGAGGTACTATAGTTAAGTTTATATAAGGACCAGTAATTAAATTTGAGTTAAGAGCATTACCAATAGGTATCTTTACTTGCTTACTAGCTACATTTCTAATGTTCTCTTGAACTTCCAAAGCTACATCAGATGCTATACTATTCATCATAACCGTATTCGCTTGCATCATAGTAACCTTGCCATCTTTATCGAAATTAACATATATAAGGTCTTTATACTTTATATCATTTTTAATTTTGTTTTTTACAGCTTCATTTATTGCCTGAGTAGCAATTTTCCTTGCTTGAACCTCTGATACTGCAAGTAAGGTAGGCTTAACGTTTCTATCTATTAATATAAATCCATATATTGATAGAACTAATAGTATAATAACGATTATAAAAAATCTTTTTCTTTTATTCCTTCTCCCTCTCAAAAAAACACCCCTCCTATAATATATGCATTTATTTTGAAATGTTAAACTAAATATTAATTACTAAATCTCATATCTAAAAAGAATTTGTTATCATATCTTAGACCTATAACGAATGAAAGTCACCAAAATATGGTATACTTTTAATATATTAGTACAATTCACCAGTCAGTACATTTTGTTGTTTCATTTGTCAATAACTAAAAATCAAGAACATATATTCGTTTATTTCTAATTATATTAACAAACAGCCATTATTGTGATATAATTTCTATGATATAGGTTCAATGTAGTTTCCTTCACCTATATATTAAGGAGGGTAATTATGACGCAGGAAAATTCAAGCAAAGAAAATAGAAAGAAGAAAAAGAATAATAAAAAGGGAAAACTAAGTTTTTTTAGACTTTTTATAGTATTTTTCTTATTATTTGGTTTCATAGCAACTGGGATTGTAGGAGGATATGTATTAGCAGTTGTAAAAACTGCTCCAAAAATTGATCCAACAAACATAGATGATTTTCTTCATCAAAGCTCCTATATACTTGATGAAAAAGGTAACGTAATAGAAAAGTTACTTACAGAAGAAAATAGGACTTCAGTAACCTTAGATAAAATACCTAAAAATCTTCAAAATGCATTTATTTCAATTGAGGATGAGAGATTTTACAATCATATAGGTGTTGACTTTAGAGGGATAATTGGTGCTCTTATAGACGATATTAAAGCAGGTTCTGCCGCAAGAGGTGCAAGTACTATCACCCAACAGTTAGCTAGAAACCTTTACTTAACAAAAGAAAAAAAGCTAGACCGTAAAATTAAAGAAGCTTATCTAGCAATTCAAATTGAGAAAAAACTTACAAAAGAGCAAATTCTAGAGGCCTATCTTAATAGAATATATTTAGGTCAGGGAGCCTATGGTGTCCAAGAAGCTGCTCAAACATATTTTTCTAAAGACGTAGACCAGCTTACAATAGCTGAATGTGC
This sequence comes from uncultured Clostridia bacterium, assembly GCA_964470635.1. Classification (GTDB taxonomy): domain Bacteria; phylum Bacillota; class Clostridia; order Tissierellales; family Proteiniboraceae; genus Proteiniborus. Next base: position 12,489 of record CAYYDM010000001.1, read on the forward strand.
GCTAATAGCAGGGATTACTAAAAATCCTAATAATCTGCCTCCGTACAAGCTCTATTTACCAGATGACGTAGATAAAGATGATGAAATTGTAGGTCAAGTAGATATATTAGGAACTAGATATACAGCAGTATTTAATAGTGAGCCAATAAACCGACAAAGAACAATTTTGAGCAAAATGTTTGAATTGGGGTACATTAGTAAAGAAGAATATGAAGAAGCAAAAAATGAAGATATGAAGGCTGCAATAAAACCTGGTAGAAGAGAATTAATGGGAATTACATCTTACTTTTCTGACTATGTGAAAACACGTGTATTAAATGATCTGGTAGAAAAAGCTGGATACACAAAAGAAGAAGCCGAGAAGGAGCTTTACACAGGTGGTTTGAAAATTTACACTACTATGGATTTAAATATGCAACAAAAAGTCGAAAAAGCATATGAAAAATTCGGAGAAATACTTGTTGGAGGAAATTTAAACAAAATTAATGGACCTATTCTTGTTGACTGGTCTGTAGATAAAAATGCAAATATTATAGGTGATGATAATAAAATAGTCCTTTACAAGAAATCAAATTTAATAGACGAAGAAGGTAACCTTATTATTGATGCTGGGACCTATAACTTTACTAATGAAGGAAACTTGATTATAAAAAACAAGAAACTCAATATTTACCCAAAAACTGTTGATATTGAAGATTACTACACAGTAGATGAAAGAAAAAATCTTGTTAAGCATGTTGTAGGCTCTTTATCTCTTACAAAAGATAGCTATGATATAAGTGATAAAAAAGAGCTTATTATAAAGAGTTCTTATCTAGATAATAATAAGGATTATTATAAAGTTAATGCTAATGGTACACTTTTAATAAATCCAAAGTTTTTCCAGAATAACGATAAAATTGGAGTTGTTCAACCACAGTCTGCAACAGTTGTAATAGATTATACTACAGGTGAAATAAAGGCATTAGTGGGTGGGAGAGATATAGGTGGAAGCAAGCTTTTTAATAGAGCACTTTCTCAGCGTCAACCAGGTTCTGTAATCAAACCTATTGCAGTATATCTTCCTGCGTTAGATAACGGATTTACTGCAGCAGATGTCATTGATGACGTACCTCATTATGACCATAACGGAAACCTATGGCCTAAAAACTGGTATTCTGGTTATCGTGGTCTTATGACCTTAAGAGAATCTGTAGAACAATCAGTAAACGTAAACTCTGTAAAGATGTTAAGTAATATTGGAATAGATATATCAAAGGAATACCTAGCAAAGATGGGTATTATAAAAGAAGATGGTAAAGATAGCTATGTTATGAGACAAGAAAATAAATCTACTAATGATGAAAACTTATCTGCTCTAGGTTTAGGAGGTATGACAAAGGGTCTAACTCCATTAGAAGTTACTTCTGCTTTTGGTTCAATAGCTAACAATGGTTTATCCATAGAGCCTATAGCCTATACTAAGGTGGTAGATAGATATGATAATGTCATTTTAGAGAACAAACCTAAAAAGACAAAGGTAACCTCTCCCGAAGTTGCTTATATTATGTCTGATATATTAAGAACCACAGTATCAAATGGTATAGCTGGAAGAGCAAAGCTTAGAAATAATATGCAAATACCTGTAGCTGGGAAAACAGGTACTACTCAAGATAAAGGTGATGTATGGTTTACAGGTTTTACTCCTTATTATGTTGCAGGAGTATGGATAGGAAATGACTCTCCTCAAATTAAAATGACTAAAGGTAGTTCAATGGCTGCAGAATTTTGGTCATATGTTATGTCAGATATTCATAGTGGATATGAGCCTAAAAACTTTAGTAAGCCCGACAATATAGTTACTAAACAAGTTTGTAAAATATCAGGTAAACTTGCAACGGAATTATGTTCTCGTGATCCTAGGGGGAGCACAGTAAGAACTGAAATATTTGTAAAGGGTACTGAACCTACAGAAGAATGTGATTCTCATGTTGAAGTTGCAATAGATAAAAGTACTGGTAAATTAGCCTCAGTAAACTGTCCTCAAGAATTAATAGAGAATAAAGTATTTGTTAAACGTAATCCTCCATATAATCCTGGAGAACATAACGGAATTGTTCCCGCAGATTACCAATATACTGTACCGACTGAAGAATGTGATGTTCACACTTCTAATCAATCAAATGATGAAGAATGGTCTGATTGGTTTGATAACTGGTTCAATAATGGAAATAACAATGGCAACACTAATGAAGATACAAATTCAGATCAAAATTCTGATCAAAATTCGAATTCTAATAATAACTAAGAATGTTTAAAACAAAAACTAGAGATCAATATTTATGGTCCCTAGTTTTTTTAATTTTTATTACTTCTTTCTACTATTTCCTTCAATGCCTTAGTAATCAATGGCGCACCTTTAGAATGTCTGTCAACACCACTTATTTTTCCTATATCACCTATTCCAATAATTAGCGGAACAGAGAAATTATTAAGAATGTCTACAGTATCGCCATATAATATTTTAGTATCCGTTTCATATCCATTCTTATCTACGGCATTTTCTACAATTTTTCCCCTATGATCAACTGAAAAATCAATTTCTATACCTTTTACTCCCTCTGTATTAGAAGCTACTGCTATAACTCCTAAAACTTCAACACTTGAATTGCTTAATAAATAGGCTAATACTTCCTCTCCCTTGCCCTGTTTAGGGTTTCCTATATCATCAACCATCACTACCACTGGATCATATAAGGCTTGTTCTACTAATTTTATTATCTCTTCACCGCCTATTGGAGTAGGATTACCAGCAGACCTTGATATGCATCTTCCACCTATATTAATGGCAGCCCTTTCAACTGCTTTTTTGGCTACAACGTCACCGTCTGTCACTAGAATAATTTTTCTTTTCATATTCTTCCCTTCTATGACTTAGTCTTAGGATTGAAAATAACTGCCATAATATAGCCAAAGAATATTGCTGCTGCCACACCTCCAGCAGTAGCACTTATACCTCCTGAAAAAGCACCTATAATACCGTCTTTTTTGACAGCCTCCATTACTCCCTTAGCTAATGCATAACCAAACCCTGGTAATGGAACTGTAGCTCCTGCACCACCAAAGTTTACTATAGGTT
>CAYYDM010000001.1:15616-43378 GCA_964470635.1 uncultured Clostridia bacterium
GTAAGTACAACACCAGAAGTAACAAATAATACAAGTACATGAGCAGGAGTAAGCTTTGTTGTATCCATTATTATTTGCCCAATTACACATATAATTCCTCCGACTATAAAAGCTCTAATAAAATCCATAAAATCCCTCCATTATTTCTCATTACTAATAGTCACTGCATGTGCAATCCCAGGTATAGTCTCTCCCTGTTGTACAATAGTTGGTGAAAGAAGAGCCCCAGTAGAGACTAGCATGATTCTCTTAAGCTTACCTGTTTTTAACGCTTTATATAAATATCCAGCAAAAACAACTGCAGAGCATCCGCAGCCACTCCCACCAGCATGTGTATCTTGCCTTTCCGCATCAAATATTTCTATTCCACAATCCATAAAAATATTTGATACGTCATATCCTTCCTTAGCTATTAGCTCCTCTGCTATTTCCTTTCCCACTGCAGCTAAATCACCTGTTATTATCATATCGTAATTATCTGGCTTAAAACCTGTATCTCGGAAATGTTGAATTATAGTATCAGCAGCAGCTGGAGCCATGGCTGGACCCATATTATTAGCATTACTTATACCAGGATCTATAATTCTTCCAGTAGTCAAATGAGTGATATATGGTCCATTTCCTGAGGACGAAAGTACAGATGCTCCTGCTCCAGTAACTGTCCATTGTGCAGTTAACGGTCTTTGATTTCCATGTTCTAATGGAAATCTGTATTGTCTTTCTGCTGTGCTAAAATGACTAGATGTAACACATACTACAGTATCAGCAAACCCTCCATCTATAGCCATAGCACCTAAGCTCAATGACTCAGTCTTTGTAGAACATGCCCCATATAATCCAAAGAAAGGAATTTTAAGTTGTCTTGCTGCATAAGATGAGGAAATTATTTGATTCAATAAATCTCCAGAAAATAAATAATCTACTTGATCTGGCACCATTTTTGCCTTATTTAAAGCTAACTTAACTGCTTCCTGCTGTAGTTTAGATTCGCTCTTTTCCCAGCTATCTTCTCCCCATAAATCATCCTCTAATATAAGATCAAAATAATCTTTTAGTGGACCGTCTCCCTCTTTAGGTCCTACTATGGTAGCTGTAGAAATAATAGATGGTGGATTTTCTAGTACTACAGTTTGTTTACCCAATTTCTTCTGTGACAAGTTAATACCTCCCTATTTTTTGAATAGCAAAAATATAATACCTACAAGTATTGAACTACCATAACCATATACTAGCACTGGACCTGCAATAACAAACATCTTTGATGCCACTCCAAGTATAAAACCCTCTCTTTTAAACTCCATTGCAGGAGATACTATAGAATTAGCGAAGCCTGTAATTGGAACTATAGACCCAGCTCCCGCTCTCTTTCCAAGTCTATCATATAACCCTAGTCCAGTTAAAAATGCCCCTATAAAAACTAGAATCATTGAAGTCCCTGAAGCAACAGTTTTCTTATCTAGACCAATGCTTTTTAAATAGTTGGTTATAATCTGTCCCACATCAGAGATTAATCCCCCAACAATAAAAGCCCAAATACAATTCTTTATATAGTTAGGCTTGGGCATTTTTTTCTTCACATATTCATAATAGTCTTTCTGATTAATTTTATCCATTAAATGCACCTACCTTTATCTAGTATTATTTGTTCTTTGCTTTAGTCGAGTTTTAGATATATCATCATATGGATGAAAATAATTCTCCTTATATCTGTTTTTTTTGCACTCTAAATCATCAATAATATATGATAGAGAAAAGTTTTTACACCTATTTTCCATAAAGCCAATCACCTTTCTTAATTCAATGTTTTCCAATAATGTTCCAACTAAAGAAAGAACCTATCATCTTCCCTAAAGCAACTGCAATAAGTACAGCTGTAATGTACTTATATATTTTTACTCTTCTAAATAATACAGGCATAACATTCAATACTTCAGCTAAAGCCGATGCCAAAAGTCCAATAAAAATTCCTAATGTAAAACCAATCAAAATAAGAATTATTCTTGAATTAACTTTAATACTCCACCCCATCAAAGTAGATAGAGAAACAATGGTCATTGACAGTGATACTATAATTTCATATAGTCCAATTTTATTTGGGGTATTACTTACCTGTGCTAGCCTAGGGATTATAGCAAGTATAGTTATAAAAGCTGCTGCTGCAGTACCTACAAGTGCACCTCCAGATATGGCAAGTAGACACATAAATAATTGTTTTACCATAGAATCACCACCATATAAAACTAATTATCTTTAGTACCATCTAAAATATAGTCATCCATGTTTTTTTGATATAAAAACATTTCAACCTCTAGTGGACTAGGTTCCTTCTGTGATTTTTTTTGAAGTACATGGTTGAAGAATACTAGCATTCCAGCACCAATTCCTAAAGAATATGGTATTAGCAAAATAAGAGGTTTATGATTTTCCTTTCCTGTGACCATATGATATATTATCTGTAAAGATTGATCCATATTAACATCTGCATGGAAATTTATTATAGCCAATCCTGCTCCAAGAAAAAGCACAACGCAGACTAGAATTGTCTTAATTACTGTAAGTAACTTACTCTCATTGTTATTATCTTGAATATCAACTAAAGTCTCTGTGGAACCCATTAATGTCAAATCTATGTTTTCGTCATATTCGTGTATGACATTTATTATTTTCAATACTGGTATTATAAACTTTTTTTTACTATCAGTTTTATTATGAACTTCAAGCTCTGATATTTCGTTTGCCACATGCTTATCAGTACAGAAAAACGAAGCGATATCTTTAATTTTAATTTCTTTCCCTGTCATTACTGTGATTTTAGGCTTTAGCTGTAAGAATGCCTTAACAGTATTTATAATAACCCACCTCCATTAATATAAATTGATTACTAATTTTGCTCTTTTCGGTTCTTCATTTGCAGAATTATAATTTTGATAACAAAAATAGCTGACAATAATAATTGATAATAAAATAAAACAAAAACCTAATAGTTTTGCTATTTTAATCTTCATTTTAAATCAACTCCATTAGACTTATAACTTTATTATGTACTAATATGATTTTTTTAATGCAAAAAAATAAAGGCATGATTCATCATACCTTTGTTAGTATTTCCTTCATATCTTGAAGAACTCTTTTTTCAATTCTAGATACCTGAACTTGTGAAATACCGAGCATATTAGCAATTTCAGTCTGTGTCTTATCCTTGAAATATCTCATAATAATAATTTGTCTATCTCTTGGCTTTAACTGACTTAAAATCTGCTTTAAAGTAATTTTGTCAATAACCTCCACATCTTCATCTTCGCTTGTCATCACCCTGTCTATCAAATGTATAGGTGAGCCATCATTTTGATGAATTACATCATATAAGTAATCTGGTTGAACATTTGAATCTAAAGCCAATACTATATCTTCTTTATCTACACATATTTCATCAGCTATCTCTTGAATATTGGGTTCTCTACCAAGTTCTTTTGCAAGTTTTTCTTTTGCAATATTGACTTTCATAGCCGTTTGCTTCAGTGATCTACTAACTTTAATTATTCCATCATCTCTTAAAAATCTTTTTATTTCTCCAATAATCATTGGAACTGCATATGTAGAAAACTTTACATCGTAATTTAGATCAAATTTTTGAATAGCTTTTAATAATCCAATACAACCCAATTGGTACAAATCCTCAGGTTCATGTCCACGATTTGCAAATCTTCTTAAAACACTTTTTACAAGACCTAGGTTATGGTTTACTAATAAAGCCTGTGCATTTTCATCACCTTGTTGTGCTTTTTTTACTAATTCCATTGTTTCAGAGTGACTTAACAAGCCATAATTATTATTTTTCATAGAGCTTGCTTTCATATTATCTACTCCTCAGCTTTTACGCTACTAAATACTTTCACCATTCTAACTCTAGTACCTTTTCCTATCTCAGAAAACAGCTCCAATTCATCCATAAATGTTCCCATAACAGTAAAGCCCATTCCTGATCTCTCAAGTTCTGGTCTTGAAGTATAAAATGGTTCCATAGCTTGATTTATATCTTCAATTCCTATTCCATTATCTTCGACAAGAATCTCAATTTTATTCCCTTCTATTCTACATTCTATAATTACTGTACCAATTTTATCTTCGTATCCATGAATTATGGCATTTGTCACTGCTTCAGAAACAGCAGTTTTTATATCTGATAGCTCTTCTATTGTAGGATCTAGTTGAGCTGCAAATGCAGCTACAACAACTCTTGCAAAAGATTCGTTTTTTGATTTACTAGGAAATTCTAATCTCATACTATTTTGTATCATATAAACTATCACTCCTTTTAGATATTATCAGGAATATCGTTTAAATCATTGTAGATTTCAACGATTTTTAGTATGCCTGACATTTTAAGTATTTTTTCAACCCTCGAAGATACGTTTATTATATATAACTTACCACCATTATCTGATACATTTTTATATCTACCCATTATTAACCCTATACCTGAACTATCCATAAAATTTAGATTTTTCAAGTCTAAAACAATATTTTTTAGTCTCTTTTCAAAATATGTTCTATCTATCTCCTTTCTTGTTTCTTCTGCTGAATGATGATCAAGTTCACCATTAAAATTCACTATAAGTGTTTTATCTTGAGTATCAAGTGAAATTTTCAAATATATCTCCTCCTCTAATAAGCCGAATATCTTAATGTGTTATTCTCTAAACAAATCTGATTTTCCTTCAATGAAAAATGTCTTGTTTTGTTTTATATTGTGTTTGTTTGAAAGTTCTTGTAAAATATGTACAGCTAAATTACTTCCATAAAGAAAAGCCACATCAAAAGTGGCTTTTAATATAGCTTTAATTAATTTTATTTAGTTGAGTGTTACTTTATTAATTGCTTCTTCTTCAGCAATTAATACTTCTTCTTTAACACTTTTTCCGAAGAAATGCAATATTGTGAAAATAAGTGCGATTCCTATTATTAAAGTAATAAATACATTTAATTTAAATATACCAACTAAAATATAACAAAACATAGCTATACCAGCGCCAATTAACGAATATGGCATTTGAGTTTTAACATGGTCCATATGGTCTGCAGCTGCAGCCATTGATGACATAATTGTAGTATCAGAAATTGGCGAACAGTGATCACCAAAAATACCCCCTGATAATACAGCACTCATTGTTACAATAATAAATGATGGATCAGCAACACCATTTAATACATAACTATTTGCTAAGGGCACTGCTAATGGTATAACAATAGCCATTGTTCCCCAAGATGTTCCTGTAGAAAAAGACACCATACATGAAATCAAGAATACTATTATTGGTAATATTCCAGCGGGAACGCTCCCAGAAACTACTTTGACCAAGAAATCAGCTGTACCTACATCGTTAGTAATACTGCCTAAGGACCAAGCTAAAATCAGAATAATTGCGGTTATAACTAAAGATTTTGCTCCATCTATCCATGAGTCAAATGCCTCTCCTAATGTCAATATTTTCTGAGATATAGCTAAAATGATTGATACAATACTGGAAGTAATAGCTCCCCAAATAAGAACAACACTGGCATCAGCATATCCAAAGCAGTCTCTTATACCAGACAATGAGAATGGATTTAATATTGCCCCATCTTCCACTGCTGCAAGATATCCATTATACCACAAACCTGCGAAAGATATAATAATTAATGTTAATATAGGTATAATAGCATTTGATGCTCTGAGCTTAGTGTTCTCTTTTATCTCCATATTAGATATTTCATCGCCAGCCATAGGCTTTGCATTATCAGCATTTAATTTACCAGTAAGCCTTGCCCTTTTTTCAGCATGATACATAGGGCCTATTTCTTTTTGGGTAAAAGCTATTGCAAATACTAGTATTAGTGCAAATATATTATAAAATGTATATGGAATTGATCTTAAAAACACAAAATAAATGTTTTCTGAGACCCCTATAGCCTCATAAGCATTTTTCATAACTCCAATCTCATATCCAACCCAAGTAGAAACTAGAGCCATTCCAGCAACTGGTGCTGCTGTTGAGTCTATTATATAGGATAGTTTTTCTCTAGAAACCTTCATTTTATCATTCAAAGGTCTCATAGTCGGTCCTACTATAAGGGTATTAGCATAATCGTCAAAGAAAACAAGAATTCCTAATATCCAAGTTACTATTTGAGCTCCCCTAGCTGTTTTAGTTTTTTTAGCTAAAGCATCGGCAACAGCTTTTGTTCCTCCCATTTTTGACACTACACCAATCATACCGCCAATACTTAAAGTAAATATTAGTATAGCTGCATTCCATGAATCGGCAGCAGAGCCTAATAAATACTCATCTAAAGTTCTTAGGAATGCATAAAATGGATTTCCTCCATATAATAATAAAGCACCTACAAATACTCCTAGAAATAAAGACAGCAGAACTTGTTTTGTAATAAATGCAAGAGCAATAGCTAGTAAAGGTGGTAGTAATGATAGCAATCCAAAATCAACACTTGCATTTTCTACTGATTGAGCATAAGCTTTAAAGGATATAATGCTTAAAGTAAGAATGATTGTGATAATAATTATTAGTCTTTTTTTTGACATTTACAATCAACCTCCTTTTTTATTTAAACTATCCTCCTTTCAATTAATTTCATTATTTTTTATTCAATTAATTTCTGAATATTCCTCCTTTTCTGAAAATTAAACCGTTCAATCTTTTTCTACAATTTTATGCATAATAAAAGAGCTATTTCTAGCTCCTTCACTGTTTTATTTCACTGTATTCTTGCATGCTATAATTACATGTTTAAGAAGTATTGCTGATGTTACGCCACCTACTCCTCCAGGCACTGGAGTAATAGCTTTTACGTTTTCAACTACATTATCATAATCTACATCTCCACATATTTTACCTTCACCTGCATCATTGATTCCCACGTCTATTACTATGCTATTTTCGCTAAAATATTCTTTCCCTAGCATCCTTGCTTTTCCAACTGCTGCAACTACTATATCTGCACTTGCAGTTACTTTAGGTAAGTTTTTAGTTTTAGAGTGACATATAGTAACTGTTGAACTCTCTCCTAAGAACATCATGCTAAGAGGTCTCCCGACTACCATACTTCTATTTATTATTGCTACATTAGCACCTACCAATGGTACACCGTAGTGTTTTAGAACCTCAATTACAGCATTGGGAGTACAGGGAACAAAACCATCTAATTCTCCCTCAAATACTTTCTCAAGGTTAACTGGATTCATACAATCAATATCTTTTCGAGGGTCTATTATATTTTTTATCACCTCATAATCGATATGATCTGGTAACGGTCTAAACATCAATATTCCATGTACACTATCATCTTCATTTACTTTTTTTAACAATTTAACAAATTCATTCATAGGAGTGTCTACTGGTACTTCAAATACTCTAGCCTGTATTCCTACAGACTCACAATTTTTAATGACACCTTTTTCGTAAGAAATATCATCAGCCCTGTTTCCCATTCTAATGATGCCTAAAGTTGGAATGATGTTCTTTTGTTTTAACACCTCAGCTTCAGCCTTAATCTTCTCCTTTATAGCCTTTGCTACAGGAGCTCCTTTTAAAATTTCTGCCATATGTAATCCATCCTTTCAAATGATATATTTAAAAAAATAAAATACATTGTCATACTAATTTTCTCAAAACAAGTCATTACCATTATATTAGCACACTAATAACCTTTTATTCAAATAAAAGACATATTGTTTAAAAATGAAAAAAGTCTTATTAAGACCTAAATATAGCAAGTCTTAATAAAACCCTAATAATTACAAGTTAATATGTTAATTCCCAATTATTCTTCTAGCTGTAACAAATCTTTTCTTGTAATAAGTAGAATCTACTTCATCTATTTTAATTTTTTTTGAGCCAGTAGAAGCATGTATCATCTTGCCATCACCTATGTACAAACCTACATGGGATATTCCTTTTCCATTAGTATTGAAAAACAATAAATCCCCAGTAATTAAATCTTCTTTTTTTACAGAAACACCAGAACTAGCTTGCGTACTAGAAGAACGTGGTAATTTCACACCTATCTGTAAAAAAGCTGCGTATGTTAACCCCGAACAATCATAGCCTTTTTTCCCCACATCTCCTCCTACATAAGGTTTTCCAATAGCATTATAGGCATATTCTATTACTTTACTAATGTAAGTAGAATCTCTCCTACTAAAGGTGGATCTTGAAGCCTGTACATTCTCCTTGTTAAGAGAAACTAGAAGGGAATTAACAAAAAATTCATTTCCTTCTTCGTCTAATACTATGTATTGATTATCTCTAAAGTCCTTTATATATAATATGTCTGCCTTTTTTATATGTAAATATTTGTTATCATTATTCTTTACAGTCATAGTAGCTGTAGCTGTTCCATAAGAAATGTTTTCTTTCTCAACAAATCCCTCTTCTAATAATGAAAGAAGAACATATCCTTTTTTCTGATCTTCTGTCTTAAATAAGCCAAATTGGCCATCTGAATTTTCTAAATAAAGAGTTTCTCCTAATTCTAGTTCTTTTATAGCATTAGAATTAAGATTGGGGTCTACATACATAACTGCAGTTAAACTCTTTACCCTAAATATTTTAGTTTTTTTCGTAACTACAAGCAGATCTTGCTTGTCCGTATAATATGTACTATTATCTGCACTAATTATATATTGATTTTCATTTTCCTCAGATATATATACTCTAGTTCCTTGCGAAAAAGTTGTAACGCTTTCACTGTCTTTATCCATCAATACTGAATTTTTTAAAAATACTCCTGTATCTCCAAAAGCTGGGCTAGTTACAAAAATTAAAGTAGCCACAGCCAAAACAGCAGCACGCCTTTTCACTACTCCCACATCCCTCCGTTAGATAAAAACCAAATAAATAGCTAAATAATTATTTATTACTATTATATTACATAGGTATTTAGTTAGCAACACTATGTTAATGAACAAAATGATTTAAAATATATTTGTATCAAAAAAAGAAAACTCAATGCCTTAAAAGCATTGAGTTTTCATGATTAAAAAGTAAGTCTATAAGCCGAGTTCTGTATCAAATGATCATCTATCTAGACCTATTGTTGCCAATAGGTTCAAGCGACCTACCTCCGGGATGACGACGGGCAGCCGTCTTTTCTAGTCCCTACTTGGTCTTGCTCCGGATGGGGTTTACATAGCCAACTAGTCGCCTAGTTGCTGGTGAGCTCTTACCTCGCCTTTCCACCCTTACCTAATAAAATAGGCGGTATATCTCTGTTGCACTTTCCTTGGGGTTGCCCCCACTGGGTATTACCCAGCACCCTGCCCTATGGAGCTCGGACTTTCCTCATGTAAATACATGCGATCATCTGACTTACTTAATTATTTTGCTAACATAAAATAATATAGCATAATGCAATATCATATGTCAAATGAAAATAGTTGTTTATATTCCAGCATTTTTATAATTAATCAATTATTTACTAAGATTCTTCTTATGAATTTAAGAAGGAATACTAGAATTTTAGCCTTAGTATATATAAAATTGTTATATTTAAAAAGGTCTATGATTCCTTATAATATAGTATTCTCCCACAATTATCGCAATATGTTATTTCATCTTTGTTTTTTAGTTTGGACATAATAAATAGGGGTATAGTCATATGACATCCATTACATTTACCATCATATACTTGAGCCAGTACTTTTCCTTTACTTGTTCTTAATATGGAGTATTTCTTTCTAAGATCTTCATTTAATCTAGATGATATTTTGTTTATTATTATCTTTTCCTTCTTAATCTCCAACTTTATTTGCATGGATATTAACTCGTATTCACTCGAGCTTTTAGCTATTTCTTTTTTAAGACCACTATGAATATTAAGCACTTCAATCAACTCTTGTCCCAATTTATCCGTTTCTTCCATTAAGACTAATATTTCTTTTTCTAACATAATAGTTTCTTTTTTTATATCCTGTGCTTCTTTATTCATGTATGTCAATTGCTTTAAATCAGAAACACTTCCATCATAGAGTTTCTTCTCTACATCTCTGAGTTTAAGTGTGAGTTGCTCTAATTTATTGTTAGACCTCTGTAGCTTAAGCTCATTTACTTCTTTTTGAGTCTTTTTATTAGTTACGTCATACTCCACCTGTTGGAGTCTAACTATCAAATCATCCATTATCTTTTCATTTTCAATTCCCTTAAGCTTTTGTATTAGTTGTGCCAATCTCCTATCATGTTGCTGTAAACTCCATAAAAGATTTAACTGGCTCATACTTTGACCTCCTTAAGGCTAATAAATGATAAAATCGCAATTAAATAGTCATAAAAGGAATGCTTTTCTCGCTATAGCTCATAATGCAAACTTTGTCTTTTAAAGTATTGTCTAAGAATTCTTTTATATAGGGCAATACAATTTTTTCAGTATTAAAATGACCTGCATCAATTATTGTTACACCATTTTCTAAAGCGAGCTGAGCATCATGATATTTTACATCTCCTGTAACATATACATCTGCCCTACTTGTATATACATCTTCTAGGAAATCAATCCCACTTCCTCCGCAAATAGCTATTCTTTTAATCATTTTACTAGGATTTCCATATAGTTTTACACTATCACAGCCTAAAGTCTCTTTAACTAGTACAGCAACATCATATAATGTCTTTTCTTTTTCTAAATCTCCAACTCTGCCATATCCATACTCTTCTCCTTTGTTATGAAGGTTGTATACATCATATGCTACTTCTTCATATGGATGATTTTTAACCATAGATTCAATTACATATCTTAAATCTTTTTCCCTTACTATTGTCTCTATTCTCTCTTCCTCAACGTATTCCAACTTATTTGACTCTCCTATAAAAGGGTTGGCCTGTTCCCTAGGCATAAATGTGCCTGTCCCTTTTATGTTAAAAGTACAATGACTATAATTTCCTATGAATCCTGCTCCACTATCTGTCATAGCATTTCTTACTATATCACTGTGAGAAACAGGTACATAAACAACTATTTTATAAAGCTTTTCAGTATAGCTTATTGACAAAATATTTATATCCTTTAAATCAATTTTTCTAGCAAGTATTTCATTAATTCCGTTTTCTGCTGAATCTAAATTTGTATGGGTACTATAGACTATTATATCATTTTTTATTAAATCTGTTATCATTTTGCCTTTAATAAAGTCTTGAGAGATGACTTTTATTGGATTGAAAAAAAATGGATGATGTGATATTATCATATCTATTTTATTATCTAGTGCATATTTAACTGTTAGGGGACTCACATCCAGTGCTACTAGGATTCTTTTAACATCCTTATTTAAACTTCCAACTTGTAACCCTGAATTATCCCAACTTTTTTCAATTAGCTCAGGGGGTGCTATGTTATTCATTAACATAATTATGTCTTTTGCTAACATAGGCTGTTTAACACCTCCTTGTACTCTTCATTTCTAGTTTTTAAATACTCATATCTTAATTTTCCCTCTTCTGATTCCTTATCTTTTAATGTATTTAAAATCTTTTCAGTTTTCATTATTTTATTTTTCATAAATTCCTGGAGATGTTTATCTTTATTTTCAACTAGTTTCTTTCCTATTTCATAGTATATATCCTTTTCTATTTTATCCTCACCATGGTTTACTAACATTATTTCATATATTTTACTTCCTTCCTTAGCCAATCTTTCATCTTGGATTTTATATTTATTATTCATTAAATATCTTCTAAGATCTTCTGATGCTACCATTGGCTGAAGAATAAAATTTTTTATGGTTCCTGCAATATTCTTGGAACTTTCAAGTATCTCTGCAATTAGTAATCCACCCATGCCTGCTATAATGACTGTATCTACTTCATTAGGTAATAAGCATTCAAGTCCATTTCCTAATCTAGTCTCTATTATTCCACCGTAGGATTTTTTATTAATATATGAATTTGCATTTTCTAATGGACCTACATTGATATCTGTTGCAATAATTTTACTAGATATTTCTTTACTTACAAGATAGACAGGAATATATCCATGATCTGTTCCAATATCTGCTACTATTGCACCTTTATGGACATAGTCTGCAATAGTTTGTAGCCTTGGTGATAGTTTCATACTTTTACTCCTTTAACAAATATTATAATAATTTTGGAAGGTCTAAAACAAAACTATAGAAATCATCCATTTTTCCTTTGTAGTCAGGTTCATATATTGGTGATTTTCTATCTATTATACAGTCTTCTATTAAAAATGTTTTTAAACCTAGAACTGAAGATACTATGTCCTCTTGTACATCATTTCCTACCATCATCACATTATTTGGTTTTCTATTTGTAAGCTCTAGTATTTCTTCATAATATTGTATATTGGGCTTGCAAAAATGCATGTTTTCATAAGTCGTAATTAATTTAAAATCACTGGCATTAAGCCCTGCCCAATTTATTCTATGGTATATTGCTTCCTTAGGAAATAAAGGATTAGTAGCAATCACTAAATTGTAGCCTTTGTCTTTCAGTATTTCAATAATTTTTCTAACTATAGGATTTGGATTTACAGAGTCTCTTATATTGATAAAATCCTTATTATAGAACTCATCAAAAATTGGAAATAGTTCCTCTAGATTATGCTCAATTCTTTTTTGAAAATCTTCAAAAAAACAATCCTTATTAGTCTTTTCTTTGTCGATATTGCTAATCATATACATAGTTGAACCCCAAACTGCTTCTTGTAATGCTCGTGGTTCGAAAATGGATGAAAATTTATTACATAATTCTTTAAAATATCTTAATGTAAACTGCTCCATATCTAAAGGCAGGAGCGTGCCATCTAAATCAAATAATAATGTATCAATCATACTAGCACCTCATTGTTATGAAAAATCATAATTAAAGATTCGCAAAAGCGAATCTTTAAAGCTCTACAAAAGTCATTATAATAATTATTCTAGAAAATCCTTAAGTTTTTTACTTCTGCTAGGATGTCTCAATTTTCTTAAAGCTTTTGCTTCAATTTGTCTAATTCTTTCTCTCGTGACATCAAATTCTTTTCCTACTTCCTCGAGAGTCCTAGCTCTTCCATCGTCAAGACCAAATCTTAGTCGTAAAACTTTTTGCTCTCTTGGCGTAAGTGTATCTAGAACTTCCATTAATTGCTCTTTTAATAAAGTAAATGTAGCTGCCTCTGCAGGGGCCTGTGCATCATCATCAGGAATAAAATCACCTAAATGACTATCTTCTTCCTCACCTATTGGGGTTTCTAATGAAACAGGTTCCTGAGCGATTTTCAATATTTCTCTAACTTTATCTTCATCTAAATTCATTTCTTTCGCAATTTCTTCAGGAGTAGGCTCTCTGCCTAAATCTTGTAAAAGCTGTCTAGATACCCTTATTAATTTATTTATGGTTTCTACCATATGCACTGGTATTCTTATGGTTCTTGCTTGATCTGCAATTGCTCTAGTTATTGCCTGTCTAATCCACCAAGTTGCATAAGTACTGAATTTAAACCCTTTTCTGTAATCAAATTTCTCTACTGCTTTTATCAATCCAAGATTACCCTCTTGAATAAGATCTAAAAATTGCATTCCTCTACCTACATATCTTTTAGCAATGCTTACTACTAGCCTCAAGTTAGCTTCAGCAAGTCTTCTTTTTGCTTCTTCGTCTCCTTGCTCCATTCTTTTTGCTAGCTCTGTTTCTTCTTCAGCATCAAGCAAAGGAACCTTTCCTATCTCTTTGAGATACATTCTAACTGGATCATCAACACTTATGCCTTTAGGAGGTGATAAATCCTCTTTTTCAATATCTATTACTTCTTCATCTTCCATATCTTTATCAAGTAATATATCTTCTTCCTTATCACCTACTATATCAATACCCATGTCCTCCAGATTTTGATATACTTCATCTATTTGATCAGTGTCAAGGTCTAACTCTTCAAGAGTATCCATAATTTCTTTATATGAGAGCATCCCTTGCTTTTTTCCCTTATCTATTAATCCTCTTACAACACCTATATTTGATTCTTTTTGTTTTTCAAAATTGCTCATTTTAGTCCCCTCCCTTCAGCAAAGATTACTGGTGTAGCTTTAGTTCTTTGTCTATTTCTATTATTTCTAAACATAACTCTTTTATTAATTTTTCAACATCTCCTTTAATCTTTGCCTTATTATTCTGGATTTCGGCTATTTTATCTTTAATATCATTCTTTCTGATTTTCAGTTCATAGTAATTTATCTTTTTTATATAATCGTCTACAGCTCTGATTTTCTCATCTTCATCAAAGTCAATTTTAAGATTAATTACTTCTTTTAGCTCTTCAAGCTCTTCTCCTTCAAAATGAATAATAATCTTGTCTAGATTAATTTCTTCTTCACTATTATAAATATCATAAATAAACTCAGCTACTCTCCTATATACACGGTTTAGAAAATCATCAGGTCTAAACTTGTCTTTTGTATAGTTGAATATCTTTTTATCATGAAGTATAAAATTCAATAAACTTTTCTCGGCTATCAAATGTCCTGGTTCAAGATTATATTTCACTGGTAAAATATTATATTTATTATTATTCCTATAATTATTATTAATATACTTGTCCTTAATAAAAGAATTGGTCTGTCCTCTTTGTTTTTCATCTATTTCTTCTCTTATTGCATCTGAAGAAATGTTTGTTTCGAGAGAAATCTTGTTTATATAAGCATCTAACTCTATAGGACTCTCAATCTGTCTAAGCATACTAGAAATTTCTTTAGTAAAATCTATTTTCCCTTGCAAAGTATTAATATTGTATTTTTTCTTGTTAAATAATATTTTGAAATCTAAATAATTATAGGACCTACTTAACAAATCTACAAAACTTCTGCTTCCATTCTCTTTAATAAAGTCATCTGGATCCTTTCCATCAGGAAGGCTAATTACTTTAGCACTTACTTTCTCATCTTTCATAACATCTAATGCCCTGTTTGCTGCATTTAATCCTGCATTATCTGAGTCATAGCAAATATATATATCATTACTATATCTCTTTAAAAGCTTAGTCTGATTCGGTGTTAAAGCAGTTCCCAAAGATGCAACACAATAATTTATTCCATATTGATATAGGGAAATTACATCCATGTATCCTTCTACAAGAATTATTTTGTCCCTACTATATTTCTTTGCTGTGTTTAATCCATAAAGATTGTTTCCTTTTGAAAAAACAGGTGTGTCAGGTGAATTTAAATACTTTGGCTGTGAGTCACCTATTGTTCTTCCTCCAAAACCAATAATACGTCCTCTAGTATCTATTATAGGGAACATCACTCTTCCTCTAAATCTATCATAGTATCTGTTTCCGTCACTGTGTCTTATTATTAAACCCGCTCTTTCAATTTGTTCCTCGGTATAACCTTTTTTCATTAGAAATAAGTATACACCATCCCAACTGTTTTTTGAAAATCCAAGTCCGTATGTCTTTATGGTTTTTTCATTTATTCCTCTACCATATAAATACTTTAATGCTATATTGTCATTTATTAGATTGTCATAAAAATATCTTGCTGCTTCTTTATTTATATTAAAAATTATATCTTTTTCTCTTTCTTCTTTTGAATCAATATTTGCCTCCTTTTCTTCTAGCACGATATTTGCTCTATCTGCTAATAGCTTCAATGCTTCGATAAAGTCTAAGTTCATGTGCTTCATAATAAAAGAAATAGAGTCTCCTCCTTCACCACATCCAAAGCAATGATACATTTGCTTTGAAGGAGATACAGTAAATGAAGGAGTCTTTTCATTATGAAATGGGCACAACCCAATAAAGTTAGAGCCAGTGCGTTTCAATGTTATATATTGAGAAATGACGTCTACAATATCATTACTTTCTCTTATTTCTCTTATTGTATCTTCATTAAAAGTATAAGGCATTTAAACCACCTTTGTTTTACTATTCGTCATAAATTTTCATTTTCCTTCTTAATTTAATAAGTCAATTTTTATATTCTACCTTTAATTAGAATAATTCAAAAATATCCTGTTTTATATTCGACATATTTCTTTAATATCCTTCTTTTCATTGCTTATTCCATGATCTGGGTATGAATATCTGTTTATACACATTTATTACATACCTATCTGTCATTCCTGCAATATAATCGCATATTATATCTTCTTTACTACAGTTTAAGCCAACATAAAGTTCTTTGTGCTCTTTAGGCAACTCATTAAAGTTTTCCATGTAAAACTCATACAACTGTCTAATTATTCTTTTTGCCTTTTCCTCTTCACTTTTTGCTTTTTTATTTAAATAGACGTTTTGAAACATAAAATCCCTTAACTTATCTGTATAAAACTTTACCTCATCGCTCATGCTAATTCTATTTTGTTCATAGCTGTTTACTATGATATCCCTTATCATAGTGTTTATTCTATCTCTATGCTTTAGTCCTAATGCCTTTATACAGTCTACAGGTAGCATGCTTTCAGAAATAATATTAGCCCTTAGAGAATCATCTATGTCATGATTAATATACGCTATTCTATCAGCAAATTTTATTATTTGTCCTTCCAAAGTCATAGGAGTTGATGATCCTGTGTGATTTAATATTCCGTCTCTCACTTCATAAGTAAGGTTTAAACCTCTTATTTCCTCTGAATTTTCAAGTAAATCTACAACTCTTATACTTTGTTCATTGTGTTTAAATCCGTTCAGGTGAATTTCGTTTAATACATTTTCACCAGTATGCCCAAATGGAGTATGACCGAGATCGTGTCCTAAGGCTATGGCCTCTGTCAAATCCTCATTTAATCGCAAAGCTCTTGCTATGGTTCTTGAAATTTGAGCTACCTCTAATGTATGGGTTAATCTGGTTCTATAATGATCTCCTTCTGGAGCTATAAATACTTGGGTCTTATGCTTAAGCCTCCTAAAAGCCTTTGAATGTATTATTCTATCCCTATCTCTTTGAAAGTCAGTTCTTATGGTACATTTTTGTTCTTCTATTACTCTTCCTTTTGAACTTTTACTTAGGGTTGCATACTTTGATAGAATAATATTTTCTATTTTCTCTGTTTCTTCTCTAATATTCATAAATATGCTCCCTTCTCAAAATATTTTTTGTATTTTGATTGTTTCCAATAATAATAATTTTATTATTATATATACCACAAATATATTTATAATCCTTTATTATAATATAATTTTATATTAAGTTTTGTTAAAAGTTCACATTTGTTACTTTTTCCTATATTAAAATGAGTATTGCATAAAAATGCAATACTCATTTTAACTTTCTATATATCACTTGTTAACTTTTTCATTTCTAATATTATTCCTGCCGTTTCTTCAACGGCCTTGGTTGATACATCTATGACAGGACAGCTTAGTTTCTTCATAATCTTATCTGAATACTCTAATTCAACTCTAATCCTATCCACACTTGCATAATTAGCATTATTGCTTAAACCCAAAGCCCTTAGCCTTTCCTGTCTTATTTCGTTTAATTTAATTGGATTCGCTGTCAAACCAATTATTTTTTTAGGATCTAGTTCAAACAATTCATCTGGTGGTGGTACTTCTGGAACTAATGGCACATTTGCTACCTTTAAGTTTTTATGGGCTAAATACATGCTAAGGGGTGTTTTAGAAGTTCTAGAAATACCTATCAAAACAATATCTGCCTTTTTAATTCCCCTAGTATCTTTTCCGTCATCATATTTTACCGCAAATTCTATGGCTTCTACTTTTCTAAAATACTGCTCATCTAATTTTCTTATTATTCCTGCTTCTCTTTTTGGCTCCATGCCAACAAGGTTTTTAATGGAATCCATTACAGGAGTCAATAAATCAATGGCTTGAATATTATATTCCTTAGACTTTTCTAATATGAAACTCCTTAATCTATCTATTACAATAGTAAATACTATCATGCATTTTTCATGTTTTGCTTCTTCAAAAATTTCTAGTATTTGCTCTTCTTCTGTAATAAATGGAAACCTTCTCGTTTCGTATTTCCCTGAATTAAATTGGCTTATAGCTGCTTTTGCAACTTGTTCACCAGTTTCTCCTATGGAGTCAGATAGTACATATATTATGGTGTTTTTACCCATTTGCATCCTCCTAACTGTTAGTACATAAATCTACAAATATTCTCACAATATTAGTCTTTGAAATCTTTCCGATTACTTTATACCCATTTTTGTTACTTAATTCAACTTCTTCAACTACTGGTAGGCTATCAACTTGATGTTCAATAATTTTAGCTGCTGCATTTAGTACGCTTTCTTCTGGAGAAATTGTTATTATATTTGGCATTCGTGTCATAATAACTCCAACTGGAATTTTGTTTAAATCCATTCCACCAATTGCATTCTTTAAAAAATCCTTTCGGGATACTACGCCTGTTAACAGTCCATTGGACGTAACATAGATTGAACCTACGTCTTCAATAAATAAGGTAACTATAGTATCATATACGGTAGTCTGCTCGTCAACTACTATGGGAACTGATTTAATATCAGAAACACTCATATTTTTTATTTGTTCTGAAAAAAAACTTAATGCTTCTTTGCCACTATAGAAATAACCAACCTTTGGCCTTGCATCAAGTATACCTGACATTGTTAATATGGCTAAGTCTGGTCTTAAGGTAGCTCTAGTAAAATTTAATTGTTTTGCTATTTCTTCGCTAGTAATTGGCTGGTTAGCCTTAACTATATCTATTATCTTTTCTTGTCTTTCTGAAAGCTGTATATTAATCACCCCTTTAACCTTCGGGTATTATTCTAAAGCTATTTTATCAGAACTTATAAAATAAATCTATAGGTAGAAGTAAACCATTTAACTTTTATTATAAAGTATAAAAGTAATATATAACTTATAAAGCAATGAAAAAGTAATAGACCCTTCTTTTCATTTAGGGTGCAAATAAGAACTAGCTCTATATAGGCCAGTACATATCGTCCCGAGTATTAAGAAGGGTCTAAGAAATCATGAGCTTTTATTTTTTAAAAGTCTAATTTTTCTTGTATTATTCTTTCTAGGTCGTCTATTTTAACTCTTTGCTGTTCCATTGTATCTCTATCCCTTATAGTTACACAGTTATCTTCAAGTGAATCAAAATCAAAGGTAATACATAATGGTGTTCCTATCTCATCATGTCTCCTATATCTTTTTCCAATGCTACCAGCCTCATCGTAGTCAACCATAAAGTTCTTAAGAAGTCTATTATATAGTTCAAGTGCTGGCTCACTTAATTTCTTTGTAAGTGGTAGCACTGCTGCTTTAAATGGTGATAATGCTGGATGCAACTTTAGCACTAGCCTATCACTACCATCTTCAAGCTTTTCTTCATTATAAGCATCTACAAAAAATGCTAATAGAACTCTGTCTACTCCTACTGAAGGCTCTATACAATATGGAATATATTTTTCATTGGTAATAGGGTCTAGATAACTTAAGTCCTGGCCAGATACATTAATATGTTGTCTTAAATCGAAATCTGTCCTATCTGCAATACCCCATAGCTCTCCCCATCCAAATGGGAATAAAAACTCAATATCTGTTGTTGCATTACTATAATGGGAAAGTTCTTCTTTCTCATGGTCTCTAAGTCTAATATTTTCAGGAGTCATATTCAAATTGAGCAACCAATTTTTACAAAATTCTCTCCAGTAGTTAAACCATTCTAGATCTTCACCAGGTTTACAGAAAAATTCAAGCTCCATTTGTTCAAATTCTCTTGTTCTAAATATGAAGTTTCCTGGTGTTATTTCATTTCTAAAAGATTTACCTATTTGCCCGATACCAAAAGGCATTTTCTTTCGTGTAGTTCTAGCCACATTCTTAAAGTTAACAAATATACCTTGAGCAGTTTCTGGCCTTAAAAATATTTCTGATTTTGAATCTTCTGTGACACCTTGGAAAGTTTTGAACATAAGGTTAAACTGTCTTATTGCTGTATAATCGAAAGCACCACATTCTGGACATTTAATGTTGTTTTCCTTTATGTAGTTCTCCATCATTTCATTGGACCAACTATCAACACTAACCTGTTCTTCTCCTCTTTTGACGATAAAGTCCTCTATGAGCTTATCTGCTCTAAATCTAGCCTTACATTTTTTACAATCCATCAAAGGATCGCTAAAGCCCCCAACATGTCCTGAGGCCACCCATACTTGCGGATTCATTAGTATTGCAGCATCAAGTCCTACATTGTAAGCAGATTCTTGAATAAACTTTTTCCACCAAGCTTTTTTTACATTGTTTTTTAGTTCCACACCTAAAGGACCATAATCCCATGTATTTGCAAGTCCTCCGTATATCTCAGAGCCTGGAAATATAAATCCTCTAGACTTAGCAAGGGAAACTATTTTCTCCATAGTTTTTTTTGTCTCCATATTTGCTCCTCCTTTTAAGAAATAAAAAAAGTAACCTCATCCCTATAGGGACGAAAGGTTACTTCCGCGGTTCCACCCTACTTGATATCCTTACGGATATCCACTTAATAGATATTGCTCTAAAGCTCCATTAACTAAGTGATTATATCAGGTTTCCACCATCCCCGACTCTCTATAATAATTTTATCTTGTTAATTTCTTTATCATTGCAACATTTATTTTATATTTTCAATTCATAATCTAGCAAAAATATTATATATTGTCAATACTAGTTTTCTGTTTAATTGTCATCTGAAGAATCCTTAGAATTAGAGTTAAATCTATCATCTTTTTTGAATCCTTTTTTTACTTTATCTACTGTTTTTTCAGCCATTTCATTTATATTAATTATTTCACCGTCTTCCCTTGTAATTTCTATGCTACATTTAGAAACTACTGCAGCAGTTAGACCTAATGCAGTGACTGGTAAAGCTATTATAGCTCCTATAGCTCCAGCTGTAACAGGTAGGTTAACAATAGTATCTCCATCTTTTTTGACTACTATCTTTGTCACATTACCTTTTCTTAAGATTTCTCTAAGGCTTTCTATTATTGCCTCTCCCTTGTTAGTTAAATTGTCACTCCAATTACTTTTGCTCTCTTCAAGGTCAATTATTGCCTCTAATACATCTCCATTATGCTTCTCCAACACTTCTTTTGCTTCTTTGTAGCTGACTCCTGTTCTTTCCCTTATTTCATCAATTTTTTCTAAGGTAATTTCCATTTTGATCTTCCTCCTATTCATCGAGACTTTTTAAAAAATCCAAAGATTTGAAATTCTTTTTTTCTATATGACTCATAACATAATTTGATACTAGTTTTTCAATAATATCAATATCCTTTATAGGTATAACTAAATCCTCAATATTATCTAACTGAATGTAAAGTAATTCTTCAATTTTCCTAAGTATGTCTCTACTTATTACATACCCATAATAACCTTTTGATGAACAACTCTCACAAACAGCTCCTCCGTACTCATTACTGATTTTTACCTTATTTCCTAATTCACTGTTACATATTACACAGCTTTTTGTATGAGGTTTGTATCCAATAAAGCTAATAAATTTTAATTCAAAAGCCACAAGAAGCTTTTTATAGTCCTTGTTCAACTTAGCAAGAACTCTAAGAGTTTTAATCGATAGGTCAAAAAGCTTTGCATTTGCAAATTCTTCTACAGTCCCTGCATCAATTAGTTCAATGATATATGTAGCATATGCAAGTTTATATAGGTCATCTCTAAGTGAAAAAAAAGACTCTTTAATATCTGCCTGATTTACTTGGTATAGGTTTCTTCCTTGATATAGTAAAAAGTCACTATAACTAAACACCTGTGTACCTGCTACCAAGCTCCCTTTAGGTCGTCTTGCACCCTTTGCAATAGCTTGAACCTTTCCATTGTTTCTTGTGAATATAGTGAGTATTTTATCCCACTCATCGTATTTTGTCTGTCTTAAGACCAGCCCTTCTGTCTCCAGTAACATTTATTCACCCCAGGTCCTAACACTTGTTATGCTCTTTTTTCCTCTTTTGTAATAATAGTTAATTTATTTTCTTTATTCTTTATTGCATAGTTGCAATCCTTATAATACAAATATGCAGTAATGTTACCTGTAGCTTCGAATATCTTCCACATTTTATTCATTAACATATTTTGCCCTCCTTAAGAGATCATGTGTATATTAGTTTATTACTTAGTAGTTTTTTAATTCAATACAATTTGTGCTATTAAAGTTAAAATGAACAAAATGCGATTCCACTTATTTACCTGTACCCAAAATATTTAATTAATTTTTCTTTTTCTCTCCAATTCTTTTCTACCTTTACCCAAAGTTCAAGATATATTTGGCTTCCTAATAGGGCTTCAATATCCTGTCTTGCACTTTTGCCAATACCTTTTAATTTTCTACCATTTTTTCCTATAATAATACCTTTATGTGATTCTCTTTCGCAATATATTGTAGCACTTACATCTATAATATCTTTATCCTCTCTCTCCTTCATGGATTCTATCCCTACTGCGATCCCATGAGGAACCTCTTCTTCAAGATAGTTAAGAGCCTTTTCTCTAATTATTTCTGCTACTATCTGTCTTTCAGGCTGATCAGTAATCATATCGCTTGGGAAATATTGTGGTCCTTCAGGTAGTAGCTTTAATATTGCTTTAATTAAAGAATTTACACCTTTTCCTGTAGCGGCAGATAAAGGAATTATCTCTTTGAAGATGCCTAACTCTTTATAATTATTTTTTATTATTTCTATTTCTTCAGATTTTAATTTGTCAATTTTATTAATTACTAATATTTTATCTGTTTTAATATTTTTTAATTCTTCTAATATAAATTTATCTCCAGGTCCAATTTCAGTGCTCTCATCTACAAGCCATAATATGGCATCTACTTCGGCTAAAGTGTCCTTTGATACGTTTACCATATATTCACCAAGTTTGTTCTTGGGTTTATGTATACCAGGTGTATCAATAAAAATTATCTGAAAATCATCACCTGTGTATATGCATTGAATCTTATTTCTAGTTGTTTGAGGCTTGTTTGATACTATTGCCATTTTTTCGCCTATAATATAATTTAATAGTGTAGATTTTCCTACATTTGGTCTTCCAATTATGGTTACAAACCCTGATTTATATTTCATTATTTCACTCCTATTTGCTTTTTATCAAGATCTTCTGGGCCAAAACTATATGGGAGTAGATCTTCTAGTTTATATACTTTATATTCATCTTCATTTTTTGCTATTATTAGAGTCGTGTCTTTACCAAATTCTCTAATTACTTGTCTGCATACTCCGCATGGATAAGTATACTCCTTAGGATTACCAACTATTGCTATAGCTTCTATTTCTCTATCTCCTTCAGAAACAGCTTTGGAGATCGCAGTTCTTTCAGCACAAATTGTAGGTGTATATGAAGCAGATTCGATATTGCATCCAGTATAAATATTACCACTTTTGCAAAGTAATGCTGCACCTACTTTAAAGCCAGAATATGGTACATAAGCTTTTTCTCTAGCTTCTAGTGCTTTACTAATTAAATTTTTAATATCCACTCTAATTCACCTCATTATTTAATTTCTATAACTGGATCAGGTTTTGTAAACTGTATCCATGTAACTCCTTGATTCAGTTTAACTTCATTACCTTTTTCGTCGAAAAATTTTGTTTTATCATTTAAGGATTTTTTCTTCCAAGTTATATTCTGACATTTCCCATTAGTAATATAAAGACCCTTGCCTTCTCCAATTACTTGTATTTCCATTCTTCCTTCGCTATCTATTATTTTCGTATTAGCCTCTTGAATAATAATATTTTTTGCTATTATTGGTTTTTCGTCAGCCTCATCTATATGTAGCTTACCGTCCTTATATCTTTTGTATACCTTATTTTCACTATCGTATTCATATTTTGTAGTATTGTTAGAATAATATTTTATTAAAACTTCTGTAGCATCTATACCTTCTATATCAGTGTCTTTAATATTGAAGGAGAATCCTTTTATATCTGCCGTCTCTTTATACTTTAGTCTCTCCTGCTCTTTTCTAATCTCATCCATACTTATATACAGATTGTTTGGTGCACGTTTACCAGTTTTAGTATTTCTCCAGAAAGCACCACTATATAGTCCATCTATATCTGCTACTTGATATTTTTTTATATCTGCTTTCGCCTCTTCACTTCCTCCAACATGCACATATAGAGGATCATATTCTAATAGGATCGCTATGAAATACGGTCTTGCACTTCTAACTGGTCCAATAAGTTCAGGCTCATTTAATAAAAATATACCCATATACCTAGTATAAGGAGGTTCTACTAAAAATTCATATGCAATTTCTGCTTGACTAAGTCCTGCCTGCCATCTAGCCTTAGGGTCATTGTCAAACATTACAGCTACCGGTCGCCTATTAACTTTTTCTTCTTGTCCATATATACCGCTTAATGGTGAAGGTATGCCATCTGATAACACTATTTCTTCTTCGTTTTTTTCTGTTTCTTCTGTTTCTTGAGATATATCGTTATTCTCTTCATTTGTTATTATATCAGGACCATTTGTATTTTTACCTTCCTTGCTGCAAGCAGTTATACTTATAAAAGTTAGTAGTAATAAGATTATTGCTAGAGACGCTTTTTTGGACATACATTTTCCCCCTTGTGTATTTAGTTACTATGTATGCTAAATTTCTAATTTTAAGGTACTATATCTTCTTTAACTCAATGCTAATAATTCTTCTATTATCTAGTTCTACTACAGTCATTTGAAGACTTTCACAAATCACTATATCTCCTTGCACTGGAACTCTTCCTAAAGTGCCAAACACAAAACCTCCTAAAGAATCAAAATCTTCTTCAGGTAAATCAGTTCCAAATATTTCGTTTATTTCTTCTATAGAAACATCTGCTTTTACTAAATAAACATCTTCATTTATTCTTTCAATTAAATCAACTTCATTATCATATTCATCTAGTATATCACCAACTATTTCTTCTAATATGTCTTCTATTGTGACTATCCCCTCTGTTCCACCATATTCGTCCAGTACTATTGCCATATGTACCTTTTTCTGCTGCAATTCTCTTAATAGCTGATTCACTTTCTTAGTCTCAGGAACATAATAAGCTTGCCTCATAAGCTCAGTGACACTTTTATCGTCAAATCTTTGGTCTTTTGCAGATGCAAAGGGAAGCATATCTTTTGCATATAAAATACCCACTATGTTATCTATCGTGTCTTTAAATACTGGAATCCTAGAATGACCATATGTAATTATAAGCTCTAGGGCTTCTCTTAAGCTAGAATCGTCAGGAACAGCTATAACGTCTATCCTGGGTACCATAACTTCTGTCACATCAATATCATTTATTTCAAATATGCCTTCTATCATTTCTTTTTCTTGGTGCTTAATGATACCTTCTTCTTCTCCTACATCTACCAATGATCTTATTTCTTCTTCTGTTACAAAAGGAGTGTCCGTTACTATTTCTCCTCCTAGTAACTTAATTATTCCATTAGTTATGGCAGTTAGTAAATAGAGGATAGGTTTGAATACTATAGTTATTAGATCCAATGGTCTTGCAACCTTTACAGCGACTTTAACAGGATTTTGCGCTGCAAAGGATTTAGGGGTAATTTCTCCAATGACTAATATGAGAACAGTCATAATAGCTGTAGCAATTATAGTAGAATTTTTAGATACAAATTTCTCTACTATAATCTCAGTTAACACAGCAGTTGCTGCAGTATTTACTATATTGTTTCCAATAAGTATAGACGCAATGATATCATTAGTTTTTCTCTTCATACCTTTCAATATTTCTGCAGATTCTTCATCTTCTTCTTTAAGCTGCCTTATCTTTGCTATAGAAATTGAGGTTATAGCAGTCTCTGAGCTGGAAAAAAATGCGGAAAAAAGCAATAACACAAATACTATTGAAATCCTTAAATACATGCCTGATTCCGACAATAAAATCCCTCCATTCTAACCAATGAACTTAAAAATAAGTACAGTGATTAGTATTCCTAATAATGCACCAGCAAATACTTCAATAATTGTATGAATTTTATTTTCGATACGGCTTTCTGCAACAAGTAAGGCAATTAGAAATCCTAAGGTACCTAGGAAAAAGTTCTTAGAAATAAACATTATAGCTGTAGCTGAAGAAAAAGCTATAGCTGAATGTCCACTTATAGTACCGCCCTTAAAAGGTGTGCCAGTATTAGTTTTTGCTTTAATTGCTATAGTTAGTATTATAACTAATATGATACTAATAAATGTTAGATGTATATTAGAGTTCCTTATCTTATATATCATAGTTTCTGCAAAAGGATTGACTCTATCAAAGAAAAGCAAGTATGCTACAATTATTGCATTAACCGCAGCTATTAACACAGCACCGGCAGCTACATTTTTAGCGATTTTTGCCAATGGATGATAGTCTTTAGTATATAAATCTATTGTTTTTTCAATTGCAGTATTAATCATTTCAGAGATTATTACTAAGGATATTGTAAAAAATAATAATACTAGCTCTATTTTAGTAAAATTCAAAAACAAACTTAAGAATAGTACTAGTATGGCGGCAACATAGTGTATCCTCATGTTCCTTTGAGTTTTCAAAGTATAAATAATTCCAGATACTGCATAGTTAAAGCTATCCACTAATTTCCTTACTTTCACATGGCAACACCTATCTAATTTTAATTTTTAAATATACCTAATGACATCATAACTTTCTTTTCTTTATCTCTCATTACTTTTTTTTCGGCATCATTCATATGGTCATAGCCCATAAGGTGAAACATACTATGGGCTGTAAGATAAGCTATTTCTCTCTCTAAAGAATGTTTATATTCTTCAGATTGTCTTTTGGCAGTCTCGGCTGAAATCACAATGTCACCAAGAAGAGTATCTCCAGGTATATCAAATTCATTTTCATCTAATGGAAAAGATAGCACATCAGTAGATTTATCTACATCTCTATATTCTTTGTTGAGTTCTCTTATTTCTTCATCATCTACAAAGGTAACACTAACTTCGTAATCTGTACTTTTCCCTTCTAGTTTTAAACATTCTAGAACTACTTTTTCAATTAATTCATTGATAGATTCGTCTATATTAACTTTATCCTGGGAATTATCAATTATTATCTCCATTTAATTATCTCCCTTCAATTCAGCTAAATCAAGTTTGGGATATTCGATTCTTTCATGAAATATACCCAATAGCACCTTTACAAAAGAATTTGCAATAGTATTCAAATCTTTCAGTGTTAATCCACATTCATCAAGCTGTCCATCGTTTAACTTATCTTTTATTATCTGTCTCACTAATCCTTCAATTTTACCTTTTGAAGGGTCTGGCATAGCTCTTGCTGCTGCCTCCACTGAGTCAGCTAGCATAACTATAGCTGCTTCTTTAGTTTGTGGTTTTGGACCAGCATATCTAAAGCTTTCAGCCTTTACTGTATCACCATTTTCTCCATTCAATGCTTTGTGATAAAAATAGGCTACTAAAGTTTGACCATGATGTTGCAAAATAATATCTCTTATTGCACTAGGAAGTTTATATTTCTGTGCTAATTCGTCTCCATCCTTAGTATGGTTAGTAATAATAAGAGTACTTAGGCTAGGGTTAATTTTATCATGAGGATTTTCCCCATTATATTGGTTTTCTTTAAAGAAAAAAGGCCTTTTAAGCTTTCCAACATCATGATAATAAGCTCCAACTCTTGCTATTAAAGGATTGCCACCTACTTCCTCAGCAGCAGCCTCACTTAGATTACCCACAATTACACTATGATGATATGTACCAGGTGTTTCAACAAGTAGTCTTTTTAATAGAGGTTG
>CAYYDM010000001.1:43388-72777 GCA_964470635.1 uncultured Clostridia bacterium
TTAGATAACTCCAGAAGCTTTAGGGGAGTCAATATATCAAACAAATTCTCCCATAAAGGCAATGAGCCTATAGCTAAAACTGCACTAAATAGTCCACTTAAGCCACCATAGGCACTAGTATATAAAATTTCTTTAAAATCTACACCATGTATAAATCCAAATGCACCTATAGTAAATATGTTAACACAGCTTACTATTAACCCTGTTAATAGTATATTATATCTTTGGTGTGTGTTTATTATAGCAAAAGTTCCTACTGTACCCCCTACAAGAAGCAAAACTATGGTGTTCATATCATTAGTAGTTATTGTACCAATGAAAATTGAAATAACTAAGTTTACCAATATGGCTAGTTTTGGATTTATTAGAATAGATATAAGCATAGTAGCTACTGAAATTGGCATCAAAAACTCTGATATTCTATATATGCCCTTAGAAATGGCTGTAGTTGATAAGATTATTATTGCCAATACTAGCAACAGCCTATAATTATAAAAAACTTTTCTGTCAAAAATATACAAATACGAAACTATTAACCCTTCTAATATTAAGATAATAGTTATTGTTCCAATAATAAGCTTATAATCTGGACCTTCCGTTTCTTTTAATAATCCAGTCTTTTTTATCAGTGAATAAATTCTATCATCAATAGGCTGTTTCTTTTCTACAATTATCTGTCCTTCTTTAATAATTACAGGTGCAACTTGTTCTGCAGCCTCTTTTCTTTTTTGTATAGTAGTTTCAACATCTATGAATCTGTTTGGCTGAATAGTTTTCTCTAAAATGTTTATTCCTAAAGCCTTGGCACCATCTGAGAGATGTTCCAATTCTTCAAAGTTTCTGGCTATGTTTTGCTTTTCATATTCTAACTCTTCTTCTTTTATTCCTATACTCATGACTTGACTTATCATGTCATTTATGTTGTTCTCAAGTGTGGACAAAGTATCATCAGTTATTAATAATGCAACTCTATAATCTTCTTGACTAAGGCTTATATTAGATTTTTGTTCAAGAATTTCCAACTTATTGGCAAATGTTTCTTCTTCCATACCCCTAACTTCTCCTAAAATGATAAAAAATCTACTAATATCATTTTTAATTTTAACTTGTACAGAGGTATCCACCCTATGCCTTGGTTCAACTCTTTTCATAGCCTCCTGTCTTAACTGCTCGGTAGTTATTTCATCGACTATTTCCTTTGTGGATCTAATATCATCTGGAGATAAGTCTCCTACTTTAATTGTTATTCTTTCAGGTGCCATGCTGTTGCCTACAATAAAATACATAAGTATTGTAAATGTTAGTCCAAGTAATATTTGCTTTATAAGAGTTTTACTTAGAAAAGCTTGTATAGGATTTTTTGATGGTTTGTCCGCTTTTGTCTTAGATGAAAACATGGACTTCCCTCCTAAGGTTTATTTACTTGTTTCAGCCTTTTTCTCATATTCATCGTAAGCTTCAATAATTCGTTGTACAAGTTGATGCCTTACAACGTCTTTCTTTGTCAAATATATAAAGTCGATTCCTCTAATTCCTTTTAATATATTAGTAACTTGTTTTAATCCTGAACTTTTACCTTTAGGCAAATCAATCTGAGTTATATCCCCAGTTATAACCGCTTTTGAACCAAAGCCTAGTCTCGTAAGAAACATTTTCATTTGTTCATTTGTGGTATTTTGTGCTTCATCTAAAATTACAAAAGAAGAATCTAATGTCCTTCCTCTCATATAGGCTAAGGGAGCAACTTCTATTAAGCCCCTTTCCATATATTTAGCGTAAGTTTCTGGTCCAAGTATGTCATACAAAGCATCATATAGGGGTCTTAGATAAGGGTCTACTTTTTCTTGTAAGTCTCCAGGTAGAAATCCTAGGCTTTCACCTGCTTCCACAGCAGGCCTAGTTAAAACTATCCTATTTACTTCTTTATTTTTAAATGCTGTTATTGCCATAGCCATCGCTAAATAAGTCTTTCCTGTGCCAGCTGGTCCTATGCCAAATACAATATCATTTTCTTTTATAGAATTAATGTACATTTTTTGTCCAATAGTTTTTGGTTTAATGGCTTTTCCAGAGGCAGTAATACAAACTATCTGTTCTAATAGTTCTTTTAAAATGTCTTCTTGTCCTTCCAAAACAAGTTGAATAGCATATGTTATTTCCTGTTTAGTTAATTTTCCTTGTTTTTCAATTATTTTCAAAAGACTGTTTATCAATTTTTGAGTAAATGAAATATAAGGCTCTTCGCCTAAAA
Organism: uncultured Clostridia bacterium; assembly: GCA_964470635.1. Lineage (GTDB taxonomy): Bacteria > Bacillota > Clostridia > Tissierellales > Proteiniboraceae > Proteiniborus. Next base: position 45,640 of record CAYYDM010000001.1, read on the forward strand.
TTCTAATTTCTCCTTCTCTTGATACAATATCAACATCAAACTCTGTCTCAATTAATTTTATATTCTCATCAAAATTTCCAAAGAGTTCTAGTGCATAATCATTTCTATATATGCTAACTCTTCTTTCCTGTGTCTCTCTTTCCAAAGTTAATCCTCCTGATTTTTTGTAATAGTTATTTTTTGTTTAACTCCAATATCTTCATTAACTTCTAGAATTACTTCTGTAGTTAATATATTATTCTCGATACTATATCTAACATCTTTTGAAATAATAGTTAATTCCTTTGGTATTTTCTTCATTAATTGCTGTGTTCCTTTTACTGCTGTTATCTTTTTTAAAGAATCTACATCCTGCTTTATTTTTATTCTTTCAACCTCTTTATATATGTGTTGAATAATTACTAATGGAAGCTTTATTACTCCCAAATCTCCAACTTCTTTAACTTTGCTTTCCTCAATATAATACTTAAATGGTATTTCTCCATTCATAAGCTGTAATCTCTTGTTTCCAATTTTTATTTCTCTTGCTGTAAAAGTTCTACCTGTTTCCTCGTCTATAAATTTTTCTATTGGTTCCTCGATTATTTCATTATACCAAACATTTGCAAATACATTGCCCTCAGAATGAACTAAAAACGGCAATTCGAGGCTTTCGTCTTCTATGACTCCAGTAATAAGAATTTGACCTTCTTCTACTATGTCTCCTTTGCTAACTAACGCCCTTCCACTCTTAACTATTAATTTCTCAATAACTGCCTTCTTAGAAGCAATAATATTGCAGGGAATATCATCCTTTATTTCTAATTGAAGTAAGTCTCTTTCTCTAACTTCTACAATCATCTTTGTTCCACGTATCTCAACACTTGCATAAGCCAAATCTTGAATATTTAAAAGTAAAGCATTGCTAATATCTATCTTTCTCGCAGTACTTTTTCTTATGCCTTCTTTTATATTTATCGATGATAAAAAATTAATTATTTCATTGTCATTTACCCTTTCATTTCCAACAATATCTATATTCCATATAAAAGACGTCAAAAAAATAACAAAAATAATTGATATTACAGCACCTATAGCAAGCATTTTTCTGTACTTAAACTTGTTAATAAAAAAAGGGTAACCTTTTTTTTCTACTATAGATACTCTACAGCCTACTTTTTGTACAACATCTCTTAGAGCCTTAAATCCTGCTACACTAACTTTGGCTTTTAGAGTAGTATAATCAATTCTTTCTATATCCCATAAGATGATGTGTTTTGATATTGCTAGATTAATAAATTTCTCAAGGGTAAGCCCTTCAATTTTTATAATAACATATCCACGAAAATAATTCCATATACGAATAACTAACAATGTTTCCCCTCCTATTACGTAATTTCCAATGATTCGATTTCTCCTACTATAATAATTTCTTCAGTAACAATATTCTTTATCACCATGTTTTTTCCTAACACCCTTAAAATACCAGCATTAGTATTTATCCTAATTCTAAGGTTTCCATACTCAATAATGCCTTTATGGTTTTCTATATATAACTGTAGATTCCCTATTAGAGTAATCTTAGGCAAATCTAACATAATATCTTTAGGAAGTTCAAGTATTTCTGAGACGTTGGACTTTATATTATCTATCTTCTTTTTCACCATAACCCTCCTCCATATATAAATCTATGCGTCTAATAATATTTGTATTCTTAAGAAGACATAAATCCTTAATGTTAGTCCTATGAAAAAAAGTATGCTTATTAGCATACTTTTTCATAAATAAGTTATTTTTTTTGAATTCAACACAATACAAATATCCATTTGCTTTTTAGATTTACAATGTTTATTAATAATCAATGTCTACTATAACAGGAAAATGATCAGAGTACTGAACCTTTTCAACCTTATACTTTTTTATCTTCATAATTTTACTTGTAAAGATATAATCAATTCTATATTCATTTCTAAAAATATTTAGTGTATTTTTATATCTATGTATTGTTTTTTCTCCAACATCATTTAACCGCTGTTGAATTTTAACAACATTTGAATCACTGTCTACTACATTAAAATCTCCAACTAGTACCATATCATCTTCATAAATATCGATATAATCTAAAATAGTATTGAATTGACTTTGCCTCTCATCAACATCTAAACCTAAATGGGTCACCATAAATTTTAATTTTTTATTATCGTCTAATAATATCGTTGTTTTTAATAGGCCTCTAGGTTCCTTACCATTCAAAATGATGTTTTCTGGACTTTGTAAAGGATACCTACTTAGTATTCCATTTCCATATTCTCCTCTTAGAAAGCTTTTATTAGCTCCAAAATAGCAATACATAGAAAGCTTGTCAGCAACTATCTTAAGTTGATCTTCGAAACTAGTTCTAGATACATTCTTGTCTACTTCTTGCAACCCGATAATATCAATATCATAATATTGAATAAAATCTCCTATTTGTTCAAGATTACTATTTCCAGCTTTATCTCTTCCACGGTGTATGTTATAAGTCATTATTCTAATAGAATTTGTATTGTCAATTTCACTCTTCTTAATTTCATTGTAAGGTATATGAGAGATCTCACTCTTTGCAATGATTTCTGAATTATACACGATTTTAATAGTATCAGATTCAAAAATATCATTATTTTTACTTGAAATAATATACTCATTATATTTTTTCCCAGAATAATTTCTTATAGCAAAATAATCCCTGTAAATTATGGCCTTGATACGACCATCTGTAGATACGACCTCAGCCTTTATTTGCTTAATACTTAGTGGGGTCAGTATATGTACAAATATGTCTTCGCTTTTTCTTGTTGCTTTTAGTACAACATTAGTTTGGGAGAAAGTATCTCCATAAATAGGAGAAAAATTTAATATTATTGCAATTAAAATTATTATAATAAGAGCCTTCTTTGCCATCGAAAATTCCCCCTTACAGCCTGGATTATTTCAAAATTATAACATTTTTCGACAGCAGTAACAATGTAGATAATCTGGTAAAAGGCAAAAAAAGAAAACCTGAACACATGATGTTCAGGTTTTCATCTATTTTAAATATTGTTTTACTATGTTATTTACCATACTACCATCTGCTCTGCCCTTAATTTTAGGCATTACATTTGACATTATCTTCCCCATATCCTTGACTGTATTGGCTCCTACTTCTTGAATTGCTGCTCTAACTATTTCATCAAGTTCAGATTCAGTCAATTGTTGAGGTAAGTACTCTAATAGTATGTCAATTTCTTTTTCAGTCAACTCCACTAAGTCCTGCCTTTGACCTTTTCTAAAGTCTCCAATAGCATCTTTTTTCTGTTTTACCTGTTTTGAGATAACGTCAATAACAGCTTCATCATCTAACTCTATTCTTTCATCAACTTCTTTTTGCTTGATAGCTGCTCTTATCATTGTGACAACATCTTTTCTGATCTTATCCCTGTTCTTCATAGAAGTCTTCAAATCATCCATTAATCTATCTTTAAGGGACACTATGTTTCACCTCTTATCTTGTTCTTGTGTTCTTTCTTCTTGCAGCCTCAGATTTTTTCTTACGTCTTACACTTGGTTTTTCATAATGCTCTCTTTTTCTAACTTCTGCTAATACACCAGATCTAGCACATTGTCTTTTAAATCTTTTTAGAGCATTGTCTAATGATTCATTTTCCCCGACTTTGATTTCTGACATTCGTTCTCCCTCCCCTCAACCACTACAACAGGTTTTTTACTATACTATATGCAGTAAGTGGAATTCGGCACTAGATTATTATACATTAAATATCAGAATTATGCAACTCTATTTTTAGCCCGGCGGCCACTGTAATTGCCTTCCTCCTAATAAGTGAAAATGTATATGTTCTACTGTCTGACCACCAAATTCTCCACAATTGTTCACAATCCTATAACCCTGACTATCTAAGCCTTTTTCCTTTGCAATTTTGTTTATTACAACAAATATATGACTTATAATATGGGAGTTGCTTTCATCTATATTGTTTGTTGAGGGTATATGTTCTTTTGGTATTATCAAAATATGAGTTGGAGATTGCGGGCTTACATCGTTAAATGCAACAACTTTATCATCTTCGTAAACCTTATTTGCTGGTATATCACCTTTTGCAATTTTACAAAATATACATTCTGGCACCCGATTCACCTCCTTAAATAGGGTATAGAAACATAATAGAAATACATATAGCTTTGCATAGTACTTTTATCATGTTTTCCTGACAAAAATGAAAGTTATATATATTATTCAACAAGTCTATAGAAAATCCTTCATTAGGACAATACTTTGCCAACTAAATTTTCTCCTTCTACTTCTTCAAGCATTACTGGCAATATTTTACCTTCTAAAGATACCTTGCTTTTAGATAAAACTCTTATATAATTTGTTGTATATCCTTCAATAATTTCCGGATTTACCTTTGATTCTTCTTCGAATAATACATCTAATGTAGTTCCTATAAATTCATTTATAAACTTAATGGTGTTTTCTTCTCCAATCTTGATTAGTTCTTTACTTCTTTGATGTTTAATATTGCCAGGTATTTGATCCTTATGTTTTGCAGCAGGAGTTCCTTTTCTAGGTGAGTAGGGAAAAACATGAATTCTAGAAAAACCAATATCTCCGACAAATCTACATGTTTCTGCAAACTCCTCTTCTGTCTCTCCAGGAAATCCTACTATAATGTCTGTTGTAATGCCTACATTAGGCATATATTCTCTTATTAGCTCTACTATTTTTTTATATTCTTCTGTTGTGTATTTCCTATTCATTCTTTTTAAAACAGAATCACTTCCGCTTTGCAATGAAAGATGAAAATGATCGCATACCTTAGGAAGCTTATTTATTCTTTCTAAAAAATCTTTTGTCATAATTGTAGGCTCTATTGAGCTCAATCTAATTCTTTCTATTCCTGGAATCTCATGAACACTTTCTATAACATCTATTAACCTTATTTCTCCAATATCTTTACCATATGAAGCTACATGTATACCAGTTAATACAACCTCTTTAAACCCACTCTTAGCTAGTTTCTCAACTTCTGCTAATATATTATCGAACTTTCTACTTCTTATTGGTCCACGTGCATAGGGTATGATACAGTATGAACAGAATTGATTGCATCCCTCTTGAATTTTAAGAAAAGCCCTAGTTTTTCCTTTTATATCATCAATTTTCAACTCTTCAAATTCGTGTTGTTTCATAATATCGGTTACGATATTAACTTTTTCTCTATTTTCTTTTACTCTCTGGCTTAGTTCTACTATTCTATTTCTATCCTTAGTTCCTATAACTATATCTACCTCTTCTATACTCATTACTTCCTCAGGCGAAGTTTGAGCATAGCAACCTACAACTGCAATAACAGAGTCTGGATTTTTATTCTTGGCACGTCGAATGAATTGTCTTGATTTCCTGTCTCCAAGATTAGTTATGGTGCAAGTATTTATTACATAAACATCTGCAACTTCATCTTCGTCTACAATATCATATCCTTCTTTACTAAAAAGCTCTGCCATTGCTTCTGTTTCATATTGATTAACTTTACATCCAAGAGTATGAAATGCAACTTTTTTCATTAAATCACCCCTAAATCTCCAAGTTCATATAGTACGATAGCAGATGCTACAAAACCTGCGGTTTCTGTTCTTAGTATCCTAGGACCAAGTGAAACTATCTTTGAACCAATTGACTTTAAAGATTGAATTTCCCATTCTTCGAAGCCACCTTCTGGTCCAATAATAATATTAATCTTTTTATTAGAATTATTTTTTAATACTTCTTTAATTCCCACTTTCTCTTCATTTTCATAAGGGACTATTGTAAGACTATTATCTTTTAATATTTCAAGCATTTCCTCAAAAGTAAGTATTGGGCAAACATCTGGTATTATGCCTCTTTTGCTCTGTTTTGCTGCTTCTTCAGATATTCTTTGCCATCTCTCAAGCTTTTTTTCTTCTTTTTTTCTATCTTGAATTTTAACTATAGTTCTCTCTGTTATTACAGGAATAATCTTAGCTACTCCAAGTTCTGTAGATTTTTGAATGATCAAATCCATTTTAGTAGACTTAGGTATACCTTGATACAAAATAATATCAACTGGAGGCTCTGAATTAGATGTTTTAGTACTTAATATATCACATACTATCATTTCCTTATGAAACTCTAAAATTTTAACATCATAATCTGTATTTTGTTTGTCACATACAGATATTATGTCTCCCTCATTTAGCCTTAAAACATTTTTTATATGTTTTACATCCTCACCAGTTATCCAAACCTTGTTGTTTTCAATATTATCTTTATCAACAAAAAATCTATGCATTTTGTTTTTCTTCTCCTAACTTTGCTACTATACAAATCCATTCACCCAAAGTTATTGTATCTATAATATTTAAGCCTTCTGCTATCATTGCTTCTTTAACCATGTCAACTTTTTCATGTATTATTCCAGACGTAATGAACATTCCGCCTTTTTTTAGGAATTTTGTAATGTCCTTAGTTAGAATCACAATAATTTCAGCAATAATATTTGCTACAATAATATCTGACGTTTCGCTAACTACATCTAGTAGATTTCCATGTCTAACATCTATAATATTTTTAACATGATTTATTTTAGCATTTTCATTTGTAACCTTAATAGCTAGTTCATCTAAATCTACAGCTATGACTCTTTCAGCTCCAAGCTTTGCAGCTGCTATGGATAATATTCCGCTTCCGCAACCAACATCAAAAACAGTCTGTCCTGGTTTTATGTATTTTTCTAGTTGCCTTATGCACATTATTGTGGTTTCGTGAGTGCCTGTACCAAATGCCATGCCAGGATCTAATTCCAATATTATGTCATCATCTTCTTTTTCATAATCTTCCCAAGAAGGTTTTATTACTATCTTTTCACCTATTTTTTTTGGCTTATAATATTTTTTCCAAGCCTCTGCCCAATCTTTTTCATATACTTCTGATGTTGTGACTTCACCTAATCCTTTGTCTAAGTTGTATTGAGGAATCTTTTCCACATTTTGTTTTATCAGTTCAATTTTATCTATTAAATCTTCGCTTTCTGGAAAATATGCCTTCACTATTACTCCTTCATATTGCTGCCCTAATAGGCTAGAGTCAATATAATCCCAGCACTCATCACTATTGGCATACAAAATGATATCATTCGGATCTTCAATAGACAAACCTCCTGCGCCAACCTCATATAATATGCTTGAAACAGTTTCCACTGCCTCAGCTGTGGTTTTTACTTGTACTTCGATCCATTTCATATCATTCACATCCCTTATAAATAGTATTCTAACAAAACATCTTTTCTCAAATATTATACCCTATATGTTTTAAAAAACACAAAGTTTTATAGAGTACATATAATAATCACTCCATTAAAATGGAGTGATTATTATCCTGTAAAAGCATCTTTTACTTTATCAAAAAAGCCTTTTTTATGCTCATAAACTTTTTCTCCGCTTTCTACAGCAAATTGATTTAATAATTCTTTCTGTTTATCATTTAGCTTTGTCGGAACTTGAACAACGACTTTTACGTATTGATCTCCTCTTCCATATCCTCTTACATTAGGAATTCCCTTGTTCTTAAACTTAAATACTGTATCTGTTTGAGTTCCTTCTGGAATAATATGCTTAATATTTTCATCAAGGGATGGAATGTCTATTTCTCCGCCGAGTGAAGCCTGCACAAAGGATATAGGAATTTCACAGTAAATATCATTTCCTTCTCTAGTAAATATTTCATGAGGCTTTACATTTATATATATATATAAATCTCCTGAAGGTCCTCCTTTTTCACCGGCTTCTCCTTCACCTCTTAATGGAATTACTGAACCAGTATCTACACCAGCAGGTATTTTAATATTAATTTTTTTACTTCTTCTTTCCTTTCCTGTTCCACTACATTTGGAACAAGGTTTGTCGGTAATCTCTCCTGTTCCATTACACTTATCACAGGTTCCTACTCTTACAATCTGGCCAAAAGGAGTGGCCTGGGCATATTTCACTTCTCCTGAACCATTACACTTCGGACATTTGGTTTTACTAGTTCCAGGTTCTGCTCCTGTACCATTACATTTTGAGCAGTTTTCAGTTCTTGAGAACTCAATTTCTTTTTCTGCTCCAAAAGCAGCTTCTTCAAATTCTATATCTAGTCTATATTTTATATCTGCACCTTTTCTAGGTGAATTTCTTCTACTACTTGAAAATCCACCCCCAAACATATCAAAAATATCTTCAAATATATCTCCAAATCCGCCTGAAAACCCTTCAAATCCTTGACCAAAACCTCCGTTTTGTCCATTTACTCCTGCATGGCCGAATCTATCATACCTAGCCTTTTTATCAGGGTCACTTAAGACTTCATATGCTTCATTTATTTCTTTAAATTTTTGTTCTGCTTCTTTATTATCAGGATTTAAATCAGGATGATATTTCTTAGCTAACTGTCTAAAGGCTTTTTTAATATCTTGTTCTGTAGCATCTTTTCCAATACCTAATACTTCATAGTAATCTCTCTTACTCAATGTCTCACCACCTTCTAATGGCGTATTATGCTATAAAAACACATTAAACGCTTATTAGTTTAATTTATTTGATTGAATATGTCAATAGCCAATATAAAAGCTAAATCCAAAAGGACTTAGCTTTTAATTTATTTGTCGTCATCTACCACTTCATAATCAGCGTCTACAACATTGTCATCTTCGTTAGTTCCTTGATTTGGTGCTCCCTGTGTGCTTTGTTGTGATGCCTGTTCATATAGTTTTTGTGATAGTGTATGGAACTCTGTTGTAAGCTCTTCTGTCTTCTTCTTGATATTGTCTATATCTGTTCCTTCAAGAGCTTTCTTTAACTCATCTAGCTTTTCTTGTACTTTCGCTTTTTCGCTGCCATCTAGTTTTCCTTCGAGTTCTTTTAATGTTTTCTCTGTTTGATATACTAGTGAATCAGCATTGTTTCTTGCTTCTATATTTTCTTTATTCTGTCTATCTTCTTCTGCAAATTGCTCAGCTTCTTTTACTTTTTTCTGAATTTCTTCTTCAGATAAATTAGTTGAAGCTGTAATAGTAATCTTCTGCTCTTTTCCTGTACCTAAGTCTTTAGCTGATACATTTACTATACCATTAGCATCTATATCGAAAGTAACTTCAATCTGTGGTATTCCTCTTGGTGCTGGTGGAATTCCAGTTAATTGGAATCTTCCTAAAGTAATATTGCCGCTAGCCATTTGTCTTTCCCCTTGTAGTACGTGTATATCAACTGCAGTTTGACTATCAGCAGCTGTAGAGAATACCTGGCTTTTCTTTGTTGGTATAGTGGTATTTCTTTCTATAAGTTTAGTGAATACTCCACCTAGTGTTTCTATTCCTAATGATAATGGAGTTACATCAAGTAGCAATAAATCTTTAACTTCTCCACTAAGAACACCGGCTTGTATGGCTGCACCTAATGCAACTACTTCATCTGGATTAACTCCTTTGTGAGGCTCTTTTCCAGTTAGATTCTTAACAGCTTGTTGTACAGCAGGGATTCTTGAAGATCCTCCAACAAGAATAACTTTATCTATTTCTGCTGGAGATAAACCTGAATCACTAAGAGCCTTTCTAGTTGGAACCATAGTTCTTTCTACAAGATTAGCAGTAAGTTCATCAAATTTAGCTCTTGTCAAATCCATAGTTAAATGTAATGGACCTGCTTGCGTAGCTGTAGTGAATGGTAAATTTATGTTTGTAGTCATAACACTTGAAAGCTCTTTTTTTGCTTTTTCAGCAGCTTCCTTTAATCTTTGAAGAGACATTTTGTCGTTTCTTAGGTCTACGCCATTTTCTTTTTTAAATTGCTCAGCCATATAATCAATAATTACCTGGTCAAAATCGTCTCCACCAAGATGATTATCTCCACTAGTGGAGATAACTTCAAATACTCCATCTCCTAATTCAAGTATTGATACGTCGAAGGTTCCTCCTCCTAAATCAAATACCATTATTTTATGATGTTCTTCATCTTTATCAAGGCCATAAGCTAATGATGCAGCAGTAGGCTCATTTATTATTCTTCTAACATTTAATCCTGCTATTCTACCAGCATCTTTTGTTGCCTGTCTTTGGCTATCTGAAAAGTATGCCGGAACAGTAATAACAGCGTCTGTAACTGTTTCTCCTAAATAATTCTCAGCATCTACTTTCAACTTTTGAAGTATCATAGCAGATATATCTTGAGGTGAGTACTGCTTACCGTCTATTACTGTATTGTGGTCTTTACCCATATATCTTTTTATAGACGCAATTGTTCTATCTGGATTTGTAACAGCTTGTCTTTTTGCTGTTTCACCAACAAGTCGCTCTCCATCTTTTGTAAAAGCAACTATAGATGGTGTAGTTCTATTTCCTTCAACATTTGCAATAACAACTGGCTCTCCGCCTTCCATTACTGCAACACAAGAGTTTGTTGTTCCTAAGTCAATTCCAATTATTTTTGACATATTTATTCCTCCTTATGTAATACTAAATTATTTTGAAACTTTGACCATGCAAGGTCTAATTACTTTATCCTTTACTTTGTAACCTTTTTGAAAAATTTCTATTATAGTGTTTTCTTCATACTCTTCGTTTTCTTCTTGGGCTACTGCATGGTGAAAGTTTGGATCAAATTTTTCTCCTAATGCATTTATCTCTTCTAAACCATTAGATTGGAGAACATCCATCAACTGCTTGTAGACCATCTCTACTCCCTTATAGAGATTCTCTACAGTAGATTCTTTAATATTTACATTAAGTGCCCTATCAAAGTTATCCATAACAGGAAGTAATGATCCTATAAGTTCTTGTGCAGCATACTGATAAGTGCTTTCTCTCTCTTTTTCAGTTCTTTTTCTAAAGTTGTTAAAATCAGCTTGAAGCCTAACATATCTATTTGAAAGCTCCTCATACTCTGTAACTATGGTATAATATTTTGTTAACTCTGCTTCAATATTAACCTCTACATCATTTTCCATTTCTTCAATGGTTGCTTCTAAGTTGCTTTCAACGGCTTCATTCTCTAAGTTATGATCTGCAAAGCCTTCCTTGGGCGTTTTTACCATTTCTCAGTCCTCCTCATTCAGTTATATATATTTAAATGTTATTCTTTTGATAACAATATGTTTACAGGTGCAAGACTAGAGTCTCACACCTTATTCAATACAGTATTTCTTTATTATCTCATTTAAGTCTAATGATAGGGACCTCACTACACCTATTACATTAGAATAGTCCATTCTTGTCGGTCCTATTACACCTATTTTTCCGATAGTTTTTCCATTTAAGCTATATGTGGCAGTAATAACACTACAATTTTTAATTTCATCATAATTGTTTTCATTACCAATTGAAATTTCAACGTCGTTTTGTCCTCCACTAAGCATCATATCTACAATATATGGCTTATTTTCAACGAAAGAAATAAACTCCTTAGCCTTTTCAACATCATTATACTCTGGAAAATTAAATATTTTAGTTACACCATCTAAGAATACCCCAATTTCAGATGTATCATCTAATGCTTGCATCATGATGGGAATAATATCTAAAATTGACTTCCTATATTCGTACATTTCACTTACTAGTTTATCTAGCATTTCTGTTCCAATGGCTTCAATATTATGTCCCTTTAATTTATCATTTAAAAAGTTAGATATTATATTTAAATTATCTGCAGAAATACCAGTATCAGTTCTTAAAACAGTATTCTTAACTATTCCAGAGTCAGTTACAATTACTACTAATATTTTTGTATCATCTATTGGAATTAATTGAATATGTTTAAGCTGACTTTTTTTAATCTGTGGAGCTATGGCAATAGAAGTATAGTTAGTTACCTTAGAAAGAATTTTGGCAACATTATAAATAAGTTGATCAACTTCTCCTATTTCCTTTATAAGAATATTCTTTAAGTCATGCCTTAATATAAAGCCTAAATCTGCAGATTGCATCAATCTGTTTACATACAATCTATATCCTTTATCTGAAGGTATCCTGCCTGCAGAAGTATGTGGTTGAACCAGGTAGCCAAGTTCTTCTAAATCAGACATTTCATTTCTAATAGTAGCTGAACTAATACCTAAATCAAATTTCTTTGATATAGTCCTTGAACCTATGGGCTCAGCACTAGTTATATAGCTTTGTATAATGGCCTGCAAAATTTTAAGCTTTCTATCATCAAGCATCATACTTTATCACATCCTATACTGTTATTAGCACTCTTAGTCATTGAGTGCTAATCTTCATGATTTTAAATTATCACTGTTCCATTAAATTGTCAATACCTTTTTTGTCTTTTATTTTACTTAAGGTAGAATTTCCATAAATACAATATTACATAAATCTAATCCTTTTTTTGTTAACCTAATATTATCTTTATCCTCTTCCAATAGCCCTTCTAATATAAATTTATTTATAGTTTTTCCATAGATATCTTTTATATTAACACCGAATTTATCACTAAATTTTTTGTAACTCACACCTTTTATTAATCTAAGCCCTAGTATCAAATATTCTGCCATTTCCATATCTTTATCTATGAACTCTTTTTCTTCTATAGCCAGTTTCATGTTAGATATTTGGTCAAAATATATATTCATGTCTTCTGTATTTCCATATCTACAATTCTTGAAATATGAATAGGCTGATAATCCTAATCCTATATAGGGCTCACATTTCCAGTATATTAAATTATGTTTACTCTCGTATCCTTTTTTGGCGAAGTTAGAAATCTCATAATGACCATATCCTTTTTTCTCTAATAATTCTATTCCCTTATGGTACATATCCCTTTCAATATCCTCATTCGGCAAAATAAGTTGATTATTAATATATTTACTATAAAACTGAGTGCCTTCTTCTATTTTCAGGCTATAATATGATATATGCTCTGGTTCTAGTTCTATAGCTAATTCTATTGTTTTAATGGAATCTTCTAAAGTCTGTTCTGGGAGATTGAACATTAGGTCAAAGCTAACATTGCTAAATTCAAATTTTCTAATAAGATTATAAGTATTGATAAAATCTTCTACTGTGTGTATTCTCCCTATTTTTCTTAACATTGTATCTGTCATAGACTGGACACCAATACTAATTCTATTTATGCCCGCTTTTTTATATATTTGCAGCTTATCTTTATCTAAGGTTATAGGATTTGCTTCGATTGTTATTTCCTCTACATTATTAGCGTTGGTCTTTTTATAAATATAATCCATTATTTCGTAAATATATTTTCCATCTATTACCGTCGGTGTACCGCCACCAATAAAAATAGTACTCACATTGTAATCCCTTAATTCTTCCTCGTACATATCTATTTCTTTTTTTATAAAGGAAATATACTTTTCTGAGTTCTCTAACATATTAGGGAAAGAACAAAAATCGCAATAATAACATTTGCTCTGGCAAAAAGGAATATGAATATAAATTCCGATGTTTTTCATAAAAACACTCCTTATATATTTAGAAGCTAAGGAAAAATTCCTTAGCTTCACACCGCTAAAATCATAAAAATAATAGAAATACTAAGCGAACATTTGCAGGACACGACTATAATTCTTAGCGAATATAGACAAAAATCCGTTAAGCAACTTGCAAAATTAATGTAGGTCAGCTACCGCTGACATAAGGAGTTAAAACGAAATTAAAGATTTCTGTAACTCCATTAAGCATAGCGAGTTTGCAAGTTGTAGGATTTTTGTCGGAATGAGCTATAGAATTATTCATGGCCGATACCGTGAGCGTGTATTTCTATTATTTTCAATTTATTACTTTTCATCATATTTTAACACAGCTAAAAACGCCTCTTGTGGCACTTCTACATTACCAATCTGTCTCATTCTCTTCTTTCCTTCTTTTTGTTTCTCTAATAACTTTTTCTTTCTAGAAATATCTCCACCATAGCATTTAGCTAGTACGTCTTTTCTAAGAGCTTTTACAGTTTCTCTAGCAATTATTTTTGAGCCTACTGCAGCTTGGATTGGCACAGCAAACTGATGTCTAGGTATAACATCCTTTAATCTTTCTGCTATCATTCTAGCTCTCTCGTACGCTTTATCTCTGTGCGCTATTATCGAAAAGGCATCTACTAATTCTCCATTTATTAGTATATCAAGTTTTACTAGTTCAGACTGCTTGTAACCTTTTAAATCATAATCAAGAGATGCATAGCCTCTTGTTTTAGATTTTAATGCGTCAAAAAAGTCATAAATAACTTCATTTAATGGTAATTCATAATGCATTACTACCCTTGTTTGTTCTAGATACTCCATGTTTTTAAAAACTCCTCTTCTGTTTTGGCATAGTTCCATAATTGAACCTACATAATCAGTTGGAGTCATTATAGTTACATCTACTATTGGCTCTTCCATATATTCAATTTCTGTAGCATCTGGAAGATTAGTTGGGTTTTGCAGTTCTATTATCTCTCCGCTATTCTTTTTTACCTTGTAAATAACGCTAGGTGCTGTCGTTACTATATTCAGGTCAAATTCTCTTTCTAGTCTCTCTTGTATTATTTCCATATGAAGTAGACCTAAAAAACCACATCTAAAACCAAAGCCTAGTGCAACAGATGTTTCAGGTTCGAATACTAAAGCAGCATCATTTACTTGAAGCTTTTCTAATGCATCTCTAACGTTATTGTAGTCTTCTCCTTCTGCAGGATATATACCGCAGTAAACCATGGAAGTTACTTTTTTGTAGCCTGGAAGAGGTTTATTTGTTGGCCTTGATGCTTCTGTTATAGTGTCACCGACCCTTGCATCTTTTACATTTTTTATACTTGCTGCAACATAACCAACATCTCCTGCTGCCAGTTCTTTTACAGGAGTTTGTTTTGGTGCAAATATACCAACTTCTGTAACCTCAAATGTTTTATTGGTAGCCATCATTTTTATTTCCATATTAGGTCTAATAGCACCATCCATTACTCTAACCATGGCTATAACGCCCTTATAACTATCATAGTAGGAGTCAAAAATAAGTGCCTTTAAAGGAGCTTCCTTATCTCCTGTTGGAGCTGGTACCTTCTTAGCAATACTTTCAAGGACATCCTCAATATTTATTCCTTCTTTTGCTGAAATAAGTGGGGCATCTTCACAATCAAGCCCTATTACATCTTCTATTTCTTTTTTGATTTCATCAGGTCTGGCACCTGGCAAGTCTATTTTATTAATGACAGGAACTATTTCTAAGTTCTGATCTAAGGCCAAATAAACATTTGCTAATGTCTGAGCTTCTATTCCTTGAGCAGCATCGACTACAAGTATTGCACCTTCACATGCTGCTAAGCTTCTTGATACCTCATAGTTAAAGTCAACATGTCCCGGAGTATCTATTAGATTTAATATATATTCATTTCCATCCTTAGCTTTATATACAAGTCTAATTGTCTGTAGTTTGATTGTTATTCCTCTTTCTCTTTCCAAATCCATATTGTCAAGGAGTTGATCTTGCATCTCTCTTAAAGTAAGTAACCCAGTTTTCTCAATTAATCTATCTGCTAATGTTGATTTACCGTGATCTATATGGGCAATTATTGAAAAGTTTCTAATTCTCTTTTGTCTATCGTCCATTATATCTATCCTCCTCATTTACATGGAAAAACACCTTGTTCAATTATAACATAGGTTAATAATTGATAAAAGACCAGAATTGTTATTTTAACTGGTCTTTATTTTGCTAATATCTTTTTAAAATAATTATTAGCTAATTTAGCAAAATCTTCTACAATTACTTTAGCATTATATATTTTATCATCTATTTCCTTTTTTTCAACTAAATAATCTTTACCAAACAAATGAAGTTTGTAAAATTCATCATCATAACTAAAAGAACAAAGCTGTTTATCGTAAATACACATCATTTCTCTAGCTGTTCTATCAACTATACCCATTCCCGTAATAAAGATAAAAATCGAAAGAATAAATGCGATTATTTTTATTCGCTTTTGTCTTTTATTAATTTTATGAGATTTATATCTTTCAAGTCTGCTTTCCAAATTAATCACCAAAAATATTATTGGCAATTACTTGGTTTTTTATTCCTATTTGTAAAGTGAGCCAAATCTATTGTCAAAAGGAAAGTATCTAAAATTTGCTTTTCCTTTAATGGCGCTTATTGGTATAAGCCCTAAAGACCTGCTATCTTTACTGGCATTCTTGTTTCTATTGTCACCTAGGACAAAGACATATCCCTTTTCTACTTTCCAAGAGCTATTTTCATAGATATAGGTGTATGCGTCTTCTGATAAATAATCTTCCTTATATTGTTTTCCATTCACATAAACTTTTCCATCTATTATTTCAACTGCATCGCCTGCCACCCCTACTACTCTTTTAATGTAATCTTTATCTGGATCATCAGGTGCTTTGAGTACTACAATATCTCCTGGCTCAGGCTGGCTTATTTTATATACTATTTTGTTTGTAAACAGCCTGTCTCGTTCATGCAAAGTTGGATACATTGAATATCCCAAAACATAAGTCGTATTAAATAAAAAAGTCTTTATTAATATTGCTATTACTACTGCAAAAGCGATACTCTTTAACCATTCAAATATCTCTTCTCTGATTTTACTCTTTTGTTCCTGCTCCATGTCTTTACCTCCTCAAGCAAAATTACTAAGAATAATTATAACATTTTTTTGTAAAAAAAAATAGTTTGATAGTAAAATTTATTCTGCTTTATCAATGCCTTCTAAAACTTTATGTAGAATTTCACCAATATATTTAGCTGATTCTTTAGCCTCATCTAGTGTATTCAAATTGCTACCTACTTCTATCAATGCATAATAATCACTAACAAACTGATTAAACTTTCCCTTAGGCTTTACTATGATGCCTTTACATAATCCTGGATACATGCTTTCAGAAGTATGTCTAATATAATTTGCAAATTTAATTAATTGCTCTTTATTTGGATTGTCAGGACCTATGACTAGAGAAAAAGTTGCTACGCTTTTTCCGTCTATTGTAATCCTAGCAGCTTCTTGAGCTCTATTAACACTGGCTTCATCTCCCTCTATTCCATCTCTATGAATATCAAATATTACTTTAATACTTTCGTTTTTCTTTAGCTCTTCTTTTAATGTGGATAGTGACCTAATATAAGAATCATTATAAGATGGTATATCATGATAAACATCAACATGTTTTAATTTATGTCCACTTTCTTGAAGTTTTGAGCCGATGATTTCTCCTATGGTTATAACATTATATTCCCTTTTTTCACTATGAAATCTTTCTGTGGTTATTGGTAAATAAGCTTCTGTTCCATGAGTGTGATATAAAAGAACATAGGGATTGGTATGATCTAATGTAACTGTCTTTGGAGGTTCTATAAAAATCAGATCTTCATGTTTTTTTCCTATAAGTTCTATATCTTGCTTTATGTCATTTTTTTCTTCTGGGTCTTCTATAAATATTATATCACTAAGTATTAGGTAACCCTCTAAATCACTAGCTTTATTTTCTGCTAGGGTTTCTTTTTCCCAAGGATATTTTTCATTAAAGGCACTTACTATAGCAGGAAGATGTGGCTTTATATAGAAATCAGGTTTAAATAGAACTGATAGATTATTTAATAGGCTATTTTTAGATTTATCAATTTCTGATTCATTATTATCTCTTTCATAGACTATCTTCATATATGTATTTGAGTTAAGTAAAATTTTTAGAAACAAATCTTTTTTATCATTGCTAGATTTTGAAATTTTTTTAGACTTTTCTACATTTATTTTGCCTTCATCTTCTTTTCTCTGTCCTACTGCTTCTTCTCCTAAGCTTGAATTCTCTACATTAAATACAGTTAACACCTTTTCTTCATTTATATATCCCTCATTTATTTCAGTTGCTTTTTTTATATTAGACATCTTAGTAATTACTTTGGCACCAAGAAATAAGTTTGCTAAACACAGCATGGCTATTATCACATATGTAATTCCTTTGTTATAGGTTTGGTTTCTTACCATATTAACAACTCCTTAAGTAAAAATATTATATGAAATTATATTCTATATTGTCCTGCATTATGAATATAGTAAGAAACAAGAAAACCCTATTGTTTTTATAGGGTCTAAAATTAAATAGAAATATATGCTCATGGTTTTGGATATGAATGTTCGCTTAATATTTTTATTTTCTTTGTTTAGTTTTAGTTTATATACCTATTTACATCTTTCAAATCTATTCCGTGATGTAAAGCAATATTTATCCCATTTGCAACTATTAATGATAAATTACTTATTAGTTCATCTATCTCCTTTGGTGTCACCACAACATTTGGCATATATGGAGTTAATACTTCTTTTATTAATGTGTATTTATCTTGAGTTTCCATTTCCTCCAGCATTGAATAAAAACTTGTGCCTTTATCTGCTTGGTTTTTTAGTGACTCAATTATTAATTCCATTGTATCATTTACCATTGTAGCTGCATCTACAACTGTAGGTATTCCTATGGCAAACACTGGAACTCCTAATGTTTGTTTATTTAAAGCTTTTCTTTCATTACCTATTCCTGAACCTGGGCTTATTCCTGCATCAGTTATTTGAATAGTTGTACTAACTCTTTCCATTTTCCTTGATGCAAGGGCATCTACTGCGATAACAATGTCTGGATTGGTTTTCTCCACTATACCTCTTATTGTTTCACTTGTTTCTATACCTGTAACTCCCATGACTCCTGGAGAGATAGCTGCAACATTTGACATAGTTTCATCTTCTGTTTTATTATACGCTTTAAATAGATGCCTAGTTACATATACCTTATCAACTACTTTAGGTCCTAGAGCATCTGGTGTAATATTCCAATTACCTAGTCCCACAACTAGTGATTTTGTATGTTTATTAGGATTTATTAAAGCCTTTAGCTCCTTTGCCATAGCTTTACTAATTTCATCCTTTAATTCTTGATCTGCTTTTTTTAAAGCAGGTACTTCAATAGTTATATATGTTCCCATTGGCTTTCCAAGTCTTTTTTCACCGTATTCATTTAACACTTTGACTCTAGTAACTTTGTAATTATCTTTTTCTTCTTTCTCAACACTTACATCCTTTATTTCACCTTTATTTTTATGTTCATATACTTCCCTAGCTTCTATAGCTAAATCAGTTCTTACTTGAAACAATATTTCCACCTCCAAAATTTCTTTATTTAAATAGGTTAAATAATTCTGGTTATATATATAGTTGCACTAGCAAAGTATATTTATACTTTTTAGAATTATGAATAATTTTTATATTATTTGGATATAAAAGAAATAGCATATTTTTCTTGCATTTTATATTCCTTCATGGTAAAATTACTTTTGTTAAGGTTTTTGAAGGGGGTGAACCTATTGGCAAATATTAAATCTGCAAAAAAGAGAATTGAAGTAATTAAAGTGAAAACTGCTTTAAATAAGTCTAGAAAATCTGAAATTAAAACATATATTGCTAAATTTAATAAAGCTGTTGAGAACGGAGACTTAGAATCAGCTAAATCTTTACTTAAATTAGTAGAGAAGAAGCTAGCAAGAGCTGCTGCTAAGAATACTATTCATAAAAATGCTGCTGCTAGAAAAGTAAGTCGTTTAACTAAAAAATTAAACCAAGCTGTATAGTTTATAAAAAACAACTTCGGGCTATGCCCGAAGTATTTTATTTTTTGCTATTTTACGAAAGGTTAAATAGTGTCTTTAGCTCTTCGTATTTTTTTTGAGTTATTAAAGCATCGTTTTCTATATCTTTAAAATGAACGATATAGGTCCATCTTCCGTAAGGTGATATTTTTGTTATCTTCGATGTATTTATTAAATATGACTTATGACATCTGAAAAAATTAATCTTTCTAAGACGTGCTTCTATATCATTTAGCCCCTCAGAAGTTGCATATCTATTATCTATAGTATATATTACTGTGCTTTTTCCTTCTCTTTGTATAAGTACTATACTGTCTGTATCAATAAAGTTTATTCCATCTTTATTTTTTATTATTAATTTATCAACTATAGGTTGCTGAAACACTATGTTTTCTTGAATTTTAGTATTTTGACCAGTAACAGTTTCTTTTATTTTGTTCAGTGTTTTAATAATTCTATCTACCTTAAAAGGCTTCGTGATATAGTCAAAAGCATATACATCAAAAGCATCTGGCATATAACCTGAATGAGCAGTTGCAAATACAATCATTTTCTTAGGATCTATGTCAGATATAAGCCTAGCACATTCAATACCGTCTAATTTTGGCATTTCTATATCTAAAAATATTACTTGAGGATCAAGTTCCTCTACAAGAGAAAGAGCGGAGCTTCCATCTTCTGTTTCTCCAACAATTTGGAAGCCTTCTACTTTCTCAATTATCTTTCTCAGAACAAGCCTCATACCACTCTCATCATCTGCTATTAGTACTTTTATACACATTGTATGACATCAATCCTTTTTTTCCTTTTGGCTCTCCAAGTATCTCTGAAAGAATTATTCCATTTATTAGACTTTCAGATGTTAGATTAAGGGAA
Source organism: uncultured Clostridia bacterium (assembly GCA_964470635.1). Lineage (GTDB taxonomy): Bacteria > Bacillota > Clostridia > Tissierellales > Proteiniboraceae > Proteiniborus. The sequence continues at coordinate 66,174 of CAYYDM010000001.1, forward strand.
TTTTTTCGTTCTAAATTTGAGCTACATTTTAATATGTCTTTTCTAGCTTCGTTTATTTTAGTACCATTCAATAAAATCAACCCCTATTCTATAGCTTTAAATATCTGATTTTTCTGGTTTGTTGATATTAGATATTGATTCTCTCATATCTGTGTCTGCCATTACATTTTTCATATTATAATAATCCATTACACCAATTTTCCCTTCAGTTAGAGCCTTAGCCATTGCTCTTGGAACTTCAGCCTCAGCTTCAACTACCTTCGCACGCATTTCTTGTACTGCTGCCACCATTTCTTGCTCTTTTGCTACTGCCATTGCTCTCCTAACCTCAGCTTTTGCTTGAGCAATATGCTTATCCGCTTCAGCTTGATCCATCTGTAGTTTAGCACCTACGTTTCTTCCAACGTCTACATCTGCAATATCTATAGATAATATTTCAAAAGCTGTACCTGCATCTAGTCCTTTTTCCAATACTGTTTTAGATATTAAATCTGGATTTTCCAAAACTTCCTCATGGGTAGAAACTGAGCCTACAGTTGTTACAATTCCTTCTCCAACACGTGCAATTATAGTTTCTTCCCCTGCTCCACCTATTAGCTTATCTATACTTGTTCTAACTGTAACCCTTGCCTTTACAATAAGCTCTATTCCATTCTTAGCAATAGCTGCTATATTGGGTGTCTCTATGACCTTAGGTTTTACAGTCATCTGAACTGCTTCAAAAACATCTCTTCCGGCCAAATCAATTGCCGTAGCTTTTTCAAATTCTAGAGGAATATTAGCTCTCTCTGCAGCTATTAATGCATTAACAACACTGTCAATATTTCCGCCTGCAAGAAAATGAGCTTCTAACTGGTCACTAGTAAGATCAAGTCCTGCTTTTCTTCCCTTTACTAACGCTCTAACTATTCTGTTTGGACTAACTCTCCTAAGCCTCATACCTACTAATGTAAGCATACTGACTTTCACATTTGCTGCAACGGCAGATATCCAAAGTCCTACAGGAACAAGACTAAAGAATATAGCCAATGCTACAATGATAACAGCAATAATTAAAATAAATACTATTGTTGGCATGATATTACCTCCTATTAATTAATATTTTTTGGCTTTCTAATTCGTCCTACAACTATTTTTCTGCCTTCAACCTTAATAACTTTAACCTCTGTACCTTTCTCAATAAAGTCACCTTCTGAAACAACATCAAGTTTTACCCCGTCAAAATCCACAGTACCAGAAGGTCTTAAAGTAGTTATAGTAGTACCTATTTTATCTAGAAAAAACTGCATATCACTTGTACCCATAAATCCTTCCTCTTTGTTAATAGAAGTAGATAATACAATTTTATTAGATAGTTTTCCCTTGCTGGCAGATCTTAAAAGTAGGGATGTAAGAACTCCTAAAATTGCAAGTATTATTAGTATTAAAATCAATGCCTGCATTAGTGTTTTTGCTGTTACTACAACTCCTGCAATAAGAAAAATAATACCTAGTATACCTGGCACTCCAAAGCCAGGAACAAATATTTCAATTGTCACTAGCAAAAAACCAATTCCAAAGAAAATTACAGATACTATTCCTATGCTTTGAATCAATTCTGCTATAACCATGTTCTCACTCCTTTCAAATAGGTATTTTGTAATTTCATATTATACCTTTTTCCTGTACATATGAATACATACTCAATGAATAATACATTTATAGGCCTCATATGTCGTTTTAAGTAATTATTATTCTATGGGAATCAGAACTTTAAAGGTTGTCATACTTTGATTACTATCAACAAAGATATTTCCTTTATGCTTTAGCGCTATTTCCTTGACTATTGCTAGCCCCATACCTTCTCCTCTATTTTCCTTAGTTGTATATCCAGGTTCAAATATTTTATCTTTCATTTCTTCAGTTATTTGTTTTCCATTATTTTTTATTTGAAAAACATAATTAGACTCTTCTTCTGTTATTTCAATATTAACAAATCCCTTTTCTCTTAATTCATTAACTGCATCCATAGCATTATCTATTAGATTTCCTAGAATTCTACACATCTCCCAGCTAGGAATTGATAATCTGTCTAGTCTAGTATCAATAAGTAAATCCACTAGTATGTCTTTGTCCTCGCAATCTACAAGTTTAGCCTGTAATAATGCATTGATGGCAGTATTTGAAGTTTTTAGCGTCCTATTTACTTTCTTTATATCTTTATATACCCTGTCGATATAATCTGAGGCTTCTTTATATTCATTTAATTCAATTAAGCTATAAACTACCTGTAAATGGTTTAAAAAATCATGACGTTGGGCACGCAAAGTATTGTTTAACTCAGTTATTTCTTCTAAAGATTTACTTTTCATGATGTTTTGCAAGTTTAGATCATTAATGGATCTTATATCTCTCATAACAAAATAGCTATTTGTCAATGAAATAGTCACTAATCCAAACAAAAGAACATCAAAAGTATTTATAGGAAAAAAGCTTAGACTATCTCTCGATATATAAGCAACTATAACAGCAATCAATAAAATCACTTGGGATAAATTTATAGCAAATATCATGTTTATAGCTTTTTTTGTATACAAATTGAAGTCTTTCTTCATATTAAATCCTTCCTAATTTATTTATTGTGCTATCAGTTTAATTACTTTCATACACTCAATTCTGCTATGAACATTTCTACTGCTAATTTCCATTCAATCTTACCTGTTTTTATAGCTCTATCTACATCAAGGGCTTTTTCTAAAACTAAATAAAGATTGTCTGATGTAAAATTTCTAGTCTGAGATATTAATTTCTTAACAACAAAGGCAGGTACATTAATTTTTTGTGCAATATCTCCTTGACTATAGCCTTTTTCTTCATAAAGTTTAGTAAGCATTAGCATCCTAAGCTGCCTAACAATCATGTGAAATATCAGCTGAATAGGCTCATTGTCCAAAATCATATCATTGAGTATGGATAAGGCCTCATCGGATTTTTTCTGACCTAATGCATCTACAAGAGCAAAAACATTGTTTTGAAGAGATTTTATTACTCCTTTTTCAATATCTTGTTTCTCAACTGTTTTCCTATCTCCCAAATAGCTACATATTTTGTTGATTTCATTTTCCAGATCATATAAAGTTCGATTAGTATTAGGATCGTAGTATCCAGACTGATGCAGAAAATACTGGATATCAAAATTTGATATTTTTTTATCATTTTTAGAAAAAATACTTTGAATCCATTTAATTAAATCTGCATCTTTTAGCTTTGTCAGCTGTACTATTTCCCCATTCTGTTTAATTATCTTTATTACCTTTCTCCTATTATCAATTTTCTCCTCATTTGATATAAAAATTAAACATGTTGAAGTACTAAGTTTGTCCAAATAGCTACACAGTTCTTCCTCATCTGCATTGTTTGTTTCCTTCTTTGAAGTAAATAAGGGAAAGTCTTCTACAACGACTATCTTTTTATCAGACATAAATGGTAAAGTCTCACATGCATTTATTATTGAATCTGTAGATGTTTCTTTTCCATCAATATATATCATATTCAATGATTCGAACGCTTTATCTATATACTTTTTTTTAATATCAGATATAATATAATCCTTTAAATACATTTCATTTCCATATAATAAATAAACCCTTTTAAGTTCATCGTTTTTAATATCTCTTAGTATATCTTTGTAGTCCATAAAGCCCACTCCCTTGTTTAAAAGTCTATGAAAATATGTCATCAATACTATTATAGCAATGATAGATATAACAGAAGAAAAACGTAACAACTATATAAGCAAATAAAAATAATATTTCATATCTATGTCTTATTATTATATCACTAAATACAGGTTTGTCCTTAATATATGTATTTATTTCTATATTGTCAGTATCTATTTTAATGGTTATTAGTCCATTCTCATCAGTTCTTAATATTTTTGCACCTACTTGTTTATATCTATTCACTACTTCATTATTTGGATGCCCAAAGCTATTCTTGCCTACTTGTATTACTACATATGAAGGTGTTGTTGCATTAATTAATTCTTGAGTTGATGACGTACTACTACCATGATGAGGAGCCTTAATAATGTCTATTTCTCCTAGTTCATAACTGTCTAAAATTTTATATTCAATATCTTTTTCTATGTCACCTGTAAAAAATATATTCTTATTATAAGATTTTAAAAGCAAGGCTAAAGAAAGATTGTTTTCGTTATCAGTACTACTAACTGATGAGTTAAAAGATGGATTTAGTACCTTTATTATATTGTTATTATCAATGTATATTAAATCCTTTTCAGATATTTTACTAACTTTTATTTTATGTTTAGAAGCATTAAAAATAATTTCTTTAAATATACTACTTTCTTTATTTTCATATCCAATGAATATAGTATCTATTTTTATATTATTTATTAATGGAATTAATCCTTTAGCATGATCTTCGTGGAAATGGGTTATAAAAACAGCGTCTAATTTATTTATTCCTTTTTTCTTTAAATATGGTAATACCACTCTTTCTCCCACATCAAAGTCCCCAAACACGTTACCTCCAGTATCTATCATAAATGTTTTATCCTTTGTAGATACTAGACAGCTATCCCCTTGTCCAACATCTATGAACTCTAAAGTAGTTTTATTAAGAGTAAATATATTTAAAAAGCATACTAATACAACTATAATTAAATAGTTAAAAATTAGTTTATTAATCCTAGGTTTAAAGATATGAATTTTTATAACCCTTAAGCTTACAAGCAGCAAAAAATAATATAATAGGATAAAACCAATATTTAAGGATGGTAATGATAAGTTTAAAAAAGAAAATTTATAAAACATATCTATAATAATACTTGTAGCGTTTAAAATTTTGTCTAACAAAAGGCCAAAAATCAAAGATAAATTTATGTATATCAAAGACGTAATAATTAGTATAAAGCAAAGGATTAGTGAAAAAGAGAATATAGGTATTAGTATAAGATTGGATATTAGAGACATTACTGCATAGGAATTAAAATGATAAGCTAAAACTGGAAATAAACCTACTTGTACTGCAATTAGAGAAGATAATAGTCTAGCAAGTGTTTTACTGTATATTGATAATAGCCAATTAAGCCTTGGAGTAAATACTATAATAGACGCAGTTGCAGTAAAAGATAATTGAAATCCTAAATCAAATATCCACAGCGGCCTAATAAATAGTAGAAATAGAGCCGCAAAAGATAATGTATTAATAGAATCATAGCGTCTATAGAACAAAGTAGATAGAGATAATATGCTAAACATTATTGATGACCTTAGTACAGATGTAGGAAAGCCTATTAAATAGGCATATATCCAGATTATTATTAAAGCAATAATAATAGAAAATCTTTTGTCTACGCCTAAAAGTCTTAATAACTTAGAGATAAATAGATAAATTATACCTATATGTAAACCTGAAACAGCTAATATATGTGATAATCCTAGTTCTCTAAATTTGGTCCCCGTTTCATCATCTAAAAAATTCCCATTGCCCAATATAATTGAGCTCATTAGTTTACTGTTCTTTTCATTAAGAGTTCTATCTAGAATATTGGTAACTTTTGTTTGAAACCTAAGTCTTAATAGCTGTTCTTGACTTACTTTGCTTTTAGAAATAATGTATAGATTATTACTATCTGAATTTAATATGGTGTGGATATTTTTTGTCTGCAAATAAAGCCTATAGTTGAATAGTCCAGGATTTGTATTCTCTTTAGGTAATAGTAGTGTACCCTTAACCCTTATTTTTTCACCAATATTTAATGTTTCTTTATGATAATAATTTAGGAGAATCTTTTCTTTAACCTTATAAGGCTTATCATCAAAGAAAAGCCTATTAACATCTACTATATAAGTGCTTTTGTCTTCACTAGATGAAGTTATACTTTCTATAACACCATCAAGTGCTAACTGCTTATCAGTAAAATTAGCTAAGTTGCTTTTAAGGCTGTTGATTGTCATTAACATACTAATAAAACTAAACAATATAATTAAAACTGGAATATAGCCTTTATCTAAAATAAGTGTGGCTAGCAGTCCAACAACAAGTAAAACAGCTGCGATTACTACTGTTACCATGTCTATATCTATATTATACGAAATACATATACCTAAAATAAATGGGATAACTAAAATCAAAAATAGTCTTTTCATAGATACCTCTATTTCCAGTATTATAGTGTATTACCATTTGCATATATTATAGCATAATAATACCTATAAAAGCTTCAAAAATTGAAAAGAGCCCATAATAGGCTCTCTGATAAATTTATTTTATTGGTTTCCTAGAGTAGCTACCATAACAGCTTTAATTGTATGTACTCTATTTTCAGCTTCATCAAACACTACTGAATGTCTACTTTCAAAGACTTCATCTGTAACCTCCATTGCTGTCAGCCCATATTTTTGGTATATTTCTTCCCCTACTGTAGTTTTTAAATCATGGAATGCTGGTAAGCAATGTAGGAACAATACATTTTCGTCAGCCTTTCTAACCATATCCATATTAACCTGATAGTCTTTTAAAAGTTTAATTCTTTCTTCAAAGAATTCTTCTTCACCCATAGATACCCATACATCTGTATATATTACATCTACACCCT
>CAYYDM010000002.1:0-5675 GCA_964470635.1 uncultured Clostridia bacterium
AAACATCATGAAGAACTTGATCATAGCCTCTTTGTAAGAATGAAGAGTATACTACAAAATAAGGTTTTAATTTATTAGATGCTAATCCAGCAGCTAGTGTAACCCCGTGTTGCTCTGCAATACCTACGTCAAAAAATCTGTCTTTAAACTTATCCTTATACCTACTAAGGCCTGTGCCTTCAGGCATAGCAGCAGTAATGGCTACTATTCTGTTATCATTTTCTGCAAGATTAATCAATGTATCTCCTAAAACATCAGAATAAGAAGGTTGCTTTGGTTTACTAATCGGCTTACCTGTACTAATTTCAAAAGGTGATGAACCATGAAATTTATCAGGATTCTCTTCCGCTGGCTTATAGCCTTTACCTTTTTTTGTAATGACATGAACTAATACTGGACCTTTGACTTTTTTCGCCCTCTCTAGTTCTCTAACTATATCATTAATGTTATGTCCATCAATTGGTCCTAAATACTTAAAACCTAAATCTTCAAAAAACATTCCAGGTACAAGAAAGTATTTAACACTATCTTTTGCTCTTTCAGCTGTCTTAAATACTTGTTTACCAATACCAGGAATACTATTTAAAATTGCCTCTACGTCCTCTTTTACTTTAAAATAAGTAGGAGCAGTTCTAATTCTATTTAAGTATTGAGATAGTCCACCAACATTTTGAGAGATAGACATTTCATTATCATTTAAAATCACTATTAAGTTACTACCAGTATCACCAGCATGATTTAGAGCCTCAAATGCCATCCCAGCCGTCATAGCTCCATCTCCTATTACGCTAACCACACTATATTTTTCTCCTCTGATATCCCTAGATAATGCATATCCCAATGCAGCAGAAATTGATGTAGAACTATGTCCAGTTTCAAAAATATCATGGGGACTTTCTTTTCTCTTAGGAAAACCACTAATTCCTTTATATTTTCTTATAGTATAAAATTCGTTCTTTCTCCCAGTGAGAATTTTGTGTACATACGACTGATGTCCAACATCCCAGATTATTTTGTCATAATCACTATTAAAAACCTTATGAAGTGCAATGGTTAATTCAACTACTCCAAGGTTTGAGGCTAAATGTCCTCCATTTTTAGATACAACATCAATTATCAATTCCCTAATATTTTCCGCAAGATTACATAGTTCTTCGTTGCTCATTGATTTTAAATATCTCAAATCGTCATAATTTGAAAGAATATTTTTCAATACATCCAACCTACTTTCATTTACTCTTATTGTTTTTTAACTCTGGCAACACATCAATTCTCAGTTTCGTATCTAATATCATAATAATTTTTGCTGTAATATATATTATCCTATCAGATTTATTAATTGCAAATTCTTTTCCTATAGCTTTCCCACCAACAGTAAGTGAAGCTATAAGTCCAGTCATTATAACACTTATTAGAGTTACTCTACTAAATCCATATTCGCTAACTAACTTCATGACAATTATTGTTCCTGCGGCTCCACTAATTATTCCAGAAATATCTCCAATTACATCATTACAGAAGTTTGATACACGACCAGCATTTCTAACTAGCTTTACTGCATATTTTGCTTCTTTTATTTTATTTGCTGCCATGGAATGAAAAGTTTTTTCATCAGAGGCAGTTACTGCAATTCCAATTATATCAAAAAAAACTCCAATAGTAATAACTATTATTAAACTGATAAACGCAAAAATAGTATTGAAGTTTCTGAGTATACTTTCTGACACTATACTTACACTTGTAGATAAAATAAAGGTCCATAGTGTTACTATTAATACCCACCTAATATTGCTTCTTTTCATATTAGAATTATTTTTAGCATTTTTTTTGTTTTTGTTAGACAAATTATACCCCCCATTTATTAAACATGCGCATAACTATATATAGAAATAAAGCTGATAGCTATAGCTATCAGCACTTGAGTGGTGGTATATTAAGTAAATTTTACGGCTTAAGGTCTAGCAGGATTTCCCAGATAAGAACTGTCTGTCGCCAGTACAGCGGTTTCCCTTTAATCCTATCTCTATATTGTCGCCAAAAATAGGGCTAGATTGCCACTTAGTCCGCACTGTAATCCTTAATATACCTCTCATAACGAGAACAGTCTAGGAGATTTCCTCTGCAGTCATACTAATTTCTAGCCTCTTTTGCAAAATAGGTTTCGATGACAAAGCCTATTTTCTATGGGCCCATAGAATCTAAAGCCACAACCATGTTCCGCCTATTTCACTCAAGGCAGGCTACGCTGCAAGTAGCTTGCACCACAATGCAGGTTAATCCCGTGCAATACAAATTGTCCGAGTCTCCACGAGAGTAGGGTCATCGCCTGCATGCCATTGCAGATCGCCCCATCCCCCTTACTCCCAGAAACGACCCCCGACTGGGCGTCAGCAGCCGAAACCAGGAACTTCATCGATATGCCCTTTGACGGATTTTTAGCCCCGCCTTCAAAATTAGCTGTACTGACTAGAATACTGCACCACTCTAGACTAGAATAATTATAACATAGGCTAATTTCAATTTCAATCAATTAGGAGATATTAAATACCTGATATTGCACTATATGATATTAGGTTGAAATAATACATATTTTTTGACGACATTATTTAAAGTTTTCGTTATTTCTTTAACTTTTTCTATAGGCTAAATAGTTTGCAAGTTCTTTAAAAAACAATGCTTCTTTTTCACTAAAAGCTGAAAGTGATTTTATTGCCTCTTTATTTAGCCTTTCAATCTCTTGTATTGAATTCTCCATACCATACAAACTTAAATAAGTAAGCTTATGGTTTGATTCATCACTGCCAGTATTTTTTCCTAATATTTTTTTGTCACCAATCTTGTCTAAAATATCGTCTCTAATCTGAAAACACAAGCCTATTGCCTGTCCGTACTTTCTAAGATTATCTATTTGTTCACTATTTGCTCCAGCCACTATTGCTCCTGATACTATAGAGGCTTCAATTAATGCAGACGTTTTATGATTGTGAATAAATGTAAGCTTATCTTTTTCTAAGATATCATCTTTAGACTTAATATCTACAGTCTGTCCTCCTATCATTCCATATATGCCAGCCGCGCTGCTTACTTCTCTAATGGCTAATATATGTCTCTTATAGGTTTCATTAAATGGAATGCCTTTTAGCATGGTTTCATAAGCCAGATTTAACAATCCATCCCCTGCTAGTATTGCAATATCCTCACCAAAAACCTTATGATTTGTTGGTTTTCCTCTTCTAAAATCATCATTATCCATTGCAGGCAAGTCGTCGTGTACTAATGAGTATGTATGAATCATCTCAATTCCCAATGCTATTTCTATAGCCTCTTCATAGCTACCAGAAATTAATTCACTTGTCTTTAGAGCCAGAATTGATCTTAAACGTTTACCACCAGCAAATATGCTATATCTCATGGCTTCGAAAATCTTTTTCTGTAGTAAATCCTCATTTGGCATGACTTTTTCAAGTTCAGTATCAATAATACTTTTATATTTGGCTAGTTCTTCTGTTATATTCATAAATTCCTCCTACGAATTTGCATTAAAATCTAATTCCTTAATATCCTCATTACCATTATCTAAAATTATTTTAACTTTTCCCTCTACTGTATTTAATAAATCATAACAATACTTATATAGTTCTACGCCTTTACTAAACTCTGCCAATGAATTATCTAAGCTTAAGTTCCCGTTTTCAAGCATAGATAAAATGTTCTCTAATTCAAGTACAGCATCCTCAAAAGATAGATTTTGTTTTTTTCTAGCCAAAATATCGCCCTCTTTCATTAATATTATTATCTATAACCTTAATTTTTGCATTTCCATCACTAAGAGTTAAATCTAATATATCACCTACAGATATTTCATTAACAGACTTTATCACATGTCCATCTTCAGCTGTTGCAATTGAATATCCTCTGTGTAAAATGGAAAGAGGACTTAAAGTATCTAACTTACTTCCTAAAAATTCTAGCTTATTTTTATTATTATTATAACTCTTATCAATTGCTTTTACTAAATCTTTTAATATTGTATCTAGTCTCTGTCTGTTCTCGTTTAAGACATTAGAGGGATTTTTTAGCATAAGTCTATCATTTAAATACTTAAGATCATTCTTTTTATCTCTTATTGACATATTGAAAAGGTTAATTAAACTTATTAAGTTAGTACTTAGTCTATAGTTCAAATCATCAACTTGTGGTACTGCAAGCTCTCCAGCAGCAGATGGAGTCGGTGCTCTAAGGTCAGCTACAAAATCAGCAATTGTAAAGTCAGTCTCATGACCTACGGCAGATATTATTGGTAATTTAGAACTATAAATGACTCTTGCAACTGTTTCATCATTGAAAGCCCATAGTTCTTCAATACTGCCTCCTCCTCTGCCAATGATAATTAAGTCAATATCCTCTCTGGTATTAAAGTATTTAATAGCTTTGCATATCTCTATAGGAGCTTTTTCTCCTTGAACTAATACTGGGTATAAAATTATATCAACAGAGGGCATTCTTCTCCTTAAAACTGATATTATATCCCTGACAGCTGCCCCAGTAGATGATGTTGCTACTCCAATTTTTTTTGGTAAGTATCTTATACTTTTTTTGTTTTCAACGCTAAATAAACCTTCCTTTTCAAGCTTTCTCTTTAGTCTTTCAAAGGCTTCAAATAGCTCTCCAACACCTTTTTTCTTTATATTTCTTACATATACTTGATATGTACCATCTCTTTCATATAATGAAATGTATCCATTGACAATAACATGCATTCCATCCTCAAGAATAATAGGAAAATTATCTTTACCATTATTGAAAAATACACATCTTATTTTGCTTTTATCATCTTTAAGGGTAAAATACATATTTCCATTATAATGGTTCTTAAAATTTGAAACTTCTCCTTCTATGCTTATATCATATAATAAAGGGTCTCCCAATAGTATCCTCTTAATATATTGAGTTATCTCACTTACTTTAAATGGTCTTAGTTCCATTCTATAATCCCCCAAAAGATTTTTCTCCATCCTTAACAGCTCCAAGAAAAGCTGTTCCAATTGCATTATCTGTACAATAACTTGTTATTGGGAAATAAACATTTCCTAGTCCACTGTTATTAATCTTTTCGTGTAAAATTTTTCTTAATAAAGCACTGGCTGCCACGCCTCCAATAATCAATACATTATTTATATCATATAATTTTATTGCCTCAATGACAACATTTGCCAATGAATTAGCAATACAATTGATAACATTATTTGAAATATCATTTTTACTATATATATTTTCTTCAATTAATTTATAAAAGAATGTTTCAGCGCCAGAAAAATTAATCCATGTTTTATCAGTATTAATAGGTATTTTCTTATGAACAATAAGTCCATTCTGTGACAATGTATCTATTTCTTTTCCACAAGGGAAAGTCAATCCTAGTCTAACACCTACTCTATCAATAAGCTGGCCAGCACTAATATCCTTTGTTCCACCAACGATTTTGATATTAAAATTTTTTTCATCATCTTCTACATATAGTAATTCTGTAGTTCCACCTGAAATATGAAGTGCTAGAAACCGACTTAAATAATCCATATTGCTGCCTAGTATTCCAGCTGCAATATGACCATCTTGATGACTAAATTCTTTATACTCCGTATTCAAGATTTTAGATATAATAAAAGCCTGTCCTT
>CAYYDM010000002.1:5685-8489 GCA_964470635.1 uncultured Clostridia bacterium
CATGTATGACTCTTTACTATTTCTAGGCTTGACACTAGCCGATACAATTTTTATTTTAGATACATCTATTTCATTAGATAATGCATCTATAGTTTCGGGAATATTATTAATATGTTGAAAAACTGCCTCTTGCTGTCGCAGTCCTCTGTCTCCATGTTTTACTTTTAATATATTTCTACTATCAAATATCACATTGTGATCTTCATCAATTACAGCAACAGATGTGGTATATGCACTAGTATCTATCCCCATATAATAGCTACTCAACTAAATCATTCCCATCCCTTACAACAGATCCTAAAAGACCATTAATAAATTTACTAGATTCACCAGTACTATATTTTTTGCTTATATCAATAGCTTCATTAATAGAAACTTCAACGGGAATGTCCTTCCTAAATAATATTTCATAAATTGCAATTCTTAGAATAGATAAATCCACTTTAGGTATTCTATTGATTTTCCAACCTAAAGCATATTTTTCTATTTTATTATCTATAGTTTCTAAGTAATTATTTACTTGATTAATTGTATGCATGATATATTCTTTCTCGTCATTAGTAAATTCATTATTGTCAAAAAATACATTAATGGACTCAGTAGAAAAATCATTATTAATCTCCATCTGAAACAGCAACTTCATTGCTGACTCTCTTGCTAGCTTTCTTCCCATAGCTAACCTCCTTCTACTTTAGTTAAGTTAACCCTCTGAAAAATCAGAGGGCTTTAAATCTTTTATCATTATCAGTTATTCTTCCTTCTGTTCCTTTTCAATATTCACACCTTGAATATTAATGTTCACCTCTACTACTTCTAATCCTGTCATAGTTTCAACAGCGTTCTTAACACTTTCTTGTATTTCCCAAGACACTTCTGGTATCTTAGCGCCGTATTCAACTATTATGTATAAACTAATATTAACTTCTTTTTCTTTAACTTCAACTTTAACTCCTTTGGAGAAGTTTTTCCTTCCCAGCATTTCAGATATTCCACCAGCAATGCCACCACTCATTCCAGCTACACCTTTTACTTCTGTTGCAGCTAAACTAGCAATAATACCTACTACTTCATCTGAAATTTTTATCTGCCCATAGTCTACTATCTCATCTTTATTTTCTAAGTTATTTGACAAACATTTCACCCCCAGCTTCGCTTTAGAACTTACGTGTATATTATATCAAAAGGTAACGATGTTTACAAACATTACTAAAACTTTTTCATGATTGTAATATTTTTTGCTTCGATATTAGTTTCGCTTTTTACAATTTCAAATATTTTAACCACATCTTGTTCAGTTAATTCATTTGCTGAAACAACTACTTTAGCACTATTTTCACCTAGAAATACAAGGGCGTCTTCAAAGCCTTTTGCTTTTATTAAGCCTTCAATGCTTAACTCTAACTCTGCAACTTGTCCTAAACTAATTATTTCATTTTGTGCCTTAGCTCTTACATCATCACTAGTGTTCTTATTATTGATTATTTCATATAGCCTATCAATTAATGTAGCTCTCAGCTTATCTCTGGATAATCTATGCTCAATAAAATAGTTGCTGCTTTTAAAGCTCTCCTCCTTAGTTACTACATTTTCTATATTCTTATTTGTGTCTCCCTTTAAATCATTTATAGTATCACTTTTACTATCTACAATTTCAATGTCTTTACTAGTATTTAAGTCTTCTGAAGATATTTCAACTGTGCTATCCTCCATTGTTTTGCTAAGTTCCATAAGTAGATTTTCCTCATGCCTTTGATAGTCACTTGAGGATTGCATTAAGGATTTTTTTGTCAGCTCATGATTTACATATCCAACAACTACTAAAAGACAGATAAGAGAAACAATCAAAGCAGTTTTTTTCTTGATATACATATAGCTCCCCCCTAATTACTAGAATAAATCTCTACTTTGTTTCCTGAAATGCCTAATACAGTCTTCACTGCAGAATAAAGCTTTTCTTTTATTGCAATATCATCCGCCCCTTCAGCAACAACAATAACACCTTTTACTCTTGGTTTTGTTTCTTTTAATATCATTAATGAGTCATTACTGTTTCCAAAAACAATTTGCTGAGAAAGATCTTCTCTTGTAATTTCTCTTGTTCCGCCTTGAGCATCTTTTTCATCTGTTCTTTCAATTGTCTGAGTAGTGTTAAATACGGGAACTTTTTCTTCTGTATCTTCGAAGGTTATCATTACATGGACATCTCCTACACCTTTTATTTTCTTTAAAATTTCTTCGAGCTTTGATTCAATACTACTAGCGTAGTCTTCGTACTTTAGATTCGCTTCGTACTTTTCTCTTAGTTCATTATTGTTACCATTGGAAATGAACTTGCTATTGTTAGTTTTGTCCGACAAAATAAAATTTGATAATAACAAAACAATTGCTCCAGCAAATAATAAGATAACTAAGTTTGATGTAGTTTTTTTCTGATTTTTAGGACTGAAAAATTCTTTTAATTTTTCTAACACTCATCTCATCCCCCTTGTTTTACTCTAAGTTTTTAAGATTACTATAATTTTATCCTTCGGCACTTTATAAAAAGATGAAATAGATTCTATTATACTTTCGGATCCAGGTGTGCTTACTTTATTGTTGCTAGATAATTTTGATTTTCCTGAATTTATGGCAATATTCTCTATTTCATCAACTTTTATATTATACTTATCATTACTCTTATCATTATTTACTCCCAAATATACCTGAATACCGGTAATTTCTCCAAAATCATCATTTTCAATATTTTCTTCAATAGAAACACTTACTCTTACAGAATTAAAGTCTTCTTCTCTCTTTACTAATTC
>CAYYDM010000002.1:8499-35199 GCA_964470635.1 uncultured Clostridia bacterium
GTTATTTGTCTATTCTGAGATTTGATATACTCTGAACTATTATCTTTTCCAAAAGAATTGTAATTTTTTATGTTTAAGAAAACTTCTCTTTCTATATTTATATCGCTAGACATTAGTTTTATGATTGGATTTATTAAAACAATTATTATTAAAAGTCCGAGAACCATGTTTATGTATCTTTTCATATTACTTGTTGGTAACAAAATCTCAATAAAAGCAATAAAAAAAATAACTACAACAATATTTATAACCCAAGCTTTTAAAAATTCAATCATAGTATCACCTTTTACCTTAACATTACAGTAGCATTTCCAGCTCCAATAATAATAGTTACAGCAATAAAAAACATTACCCCTACTGAAGTAACAGTTGCCAACAGCATTATTAAAGATTTACTAATTTCATTTAAGCTATCAACTATTTTACTGCTTGTAATAGGCTCCATTAACGCACCTGCGATTTTATAAATAAATATTAATGAGAGTATTTTTATAATTGGTATAATACATATAAAAAACAAAGAAATCATTCCTATGGCTCCCACAGCATTTTTAAGAACCATAGAGCATCCTACTACTGTTTCCATAACATCTGATAAAAATTTTCCAACTATAGGTACAAACTTATCTACTGCGAATTTAGCTGTTCTTATTGTCACCCCATCAACCTTGGCTGTCATAGTGCCTTGTATAGATATGATCCCTATGAAGATAGTAAGGGAAATACCCACAATAGCAGTGGATATTTGTCGTATAAGGCTTGAGATTTTTGTTATCTGAATTCTTGAAGATATTTTGCATATTATTCCTACTACAGTAGCATAAAAAACAAGTGGCAATATTATATCTTTCATCATTGTGCTTATTACACTAACTGCACCTAGAATAATGGGCTTAAATAGTGAAGAAGTTGTTATTCCTCCAACTGCAACGAGTAATGTCAAAAGTATTGGTAAAAGAACTTGCATCAAATTTACCATATCATTTATGGCTTTCCACGTTATCTCCATAGCTATTACAAAACTTTTAATTGATAGAGATATTAGTATTAAGTAACAAACGTAAAATGCAACTTCTCCTATACTATCCCTTTCAAAAGCGCTTTGTATATTAGTAAATAATGAGCATATTATTCCTAGAATTAATAGCTTAGCAAGTAACTCAGAATTTGCTATAACTTCTCTAAATATTAGCCTAAAAATACCTGTTAATATTTTTTCACCGTCAAGAACCTTTTCGCCTTTAATAAGTGAAATCATAAATTCATTCAGATCAATTCTGGGCAATAATTCTTCTGTTGTATTATTTATCTCCCTAACTAAATGCTCAAGTTCGTCTATTTTTAAATCTTCTATCTGTTTTTCAATTAATTGTTCTAGACTTAATATATCTCCATCATCAGCAAATACTTTTGACGAAAAAAGTAATGTTGCTATAATTGATAACACTAATAGTACTATTATCTTTTTCATTTTGTTCTCACCTTATGGTATAATTTTTATGATTAAATCTAATAGTGAAGTTAGTACTGGGACTGCTAAAACCATTATTAATACTTTTCCAGCTAGTTCAATTTTTGAGGCAATTGCACCTTCTCCTGCATCTCTTGCAATTTGTGCACCAAATTCAGCTATATAAGCAACCCCTATTACTTTTAGTATTGTTGAAAAATACAGCAAGTCCATATCTACTCTTTTAGCAAGATTATTCAATACTTCTATTACATAGTTCAATTTACTTATTACAAAAATAAATATCAGTAAACCAGTTACTATACTAACTTGAAGCGCAAATTCAGGTTTTTGTTGTTTTAATACTACCGATAAAATTGTAGCTATTATTCCAATGCCAACAATCTGAATTATTTCCATATGAAATCCCCTCGTCAATATAATTGAAAAATAGTCTTTACACTATCAAAAAGCTTGCTAATAAGATTAAGTACCATGGTGAGTACTATCACTACACCTGCTAACGTTACTATATAGGCATATTCTTCTTTTCCTACCTTATCTAAGACAGTATGAAGTATGCCTACTACAATACCTATTCCTGCAATTTTAAATATTAAATCTACATTCATAATTATCCCCTTTCTAATATAGAGCTAGCACTATACCAAATCCTATTAAAACACCTAAGCTTTTATACATCTTTCCGTTTTTAACTTTTTCTTCTTCTGCTTCTCTCTGTTGATTTTTAAGCTGTAGCAAAATTACCTTAAAATGTTTTTCTTGATCTATTCTATTAGATATTCCTAAACTACGTCCAAATGATAAAATTATTGCTATATCCTCTTCTTTGAAACAAAGGCTTTCCCTTAACTCTGAAACTACACTAAGAAAACCATCATATACATTCGAATTCTTATTGCTTAACAAATGATTTCTTATATCATTAAAGATATAGGATACTTTTTTATTTCCTTTGCTATATACTTCTTTAAGAGCCTCAGGTAAAGGATTTGCAGCATACATAATCTCGGTTTCAAGAATTTGAATACAGTGCTGAAAGCTAATAAGATTATCTAGCCTCTCAGCATAAAGCCTACTATGATAAAATCCCAATGTTGAAGAAGCTAGGATTATAATTAGACTTCCAATTGACTTGATCAAAAACATATAATTTCTCCCTTTCAGTTTTTACCTTATTACTGATTTAAAGCTTATTCCATCTACTATATCTTGTATGGTTCCAACTCCATTAGTGTTGTCAATTAAAACTATCCTTTCAAAAACTTTCTCTGTTATAACATCTCTAAGTTTTGGTTTACTCAAAATATCGTTTATTCCATCTCCATGTACTGTTGAAATTATTTTGACACCAGCTTTCATTGCTTCATGTATAGCCTTAATATCTTTTTCATCACCTATTTCATCTGTAGCAATCACATTAGGTGACATAGATCTTAGAAGAAGCATTATCCCTTCATGCTTTCTACAGCTATCTATAATATCTGTTCTTATGCCAACATCATTTTGCGGGCAACCTTTATAAGTTCCACCAAGTTCTGATCTTTCATCTACTACACCAACTTTTATTCCATGAAAATTGCAACTATCTACCCCATTACTAATATTTCTAATAATATCTCTTAGTAAAGTTGTTTTGCCACACTGGGGAGGAGATACTAACAAGGTGTTGTAAATAGTATTTGGCTTTTTAATAATATATTTAATTATTCTATTTGAAACTCCGATTATCTCCTTAGCAATTCTTATGTTTAATGAAGAAATGTCCCTCATGGTTTCTAAGCCATTAATTCCATAAACCGCTTTACCTGTAACCCCGACTCTATGTCCCCCTCTTACTGTAACAAACCCATTTTTTAATTCTTCCTCAATTGAATAAATAGAATAGCTGCTAATAAGCTGAAAAGTCTTTAATATATGTTTATATGTAATGTCTACACAGTTAATAGGTTCAAATGTTAATGTACCATTTGTAGAGACAAAGTAATCACTATTGTCAAGAAATAGCATAAGAGGTTTTCCATTTCGTAACCTTATTTCTTCTACTTTTTCAACTTTATTTCTAGATAACTTTGACAAAATATTGGTCAATTCAGGATCTACGTAATTTAACACCTCATAATATGCATTAGTCATATCTGGATGTACTAGCTTGTTAAAGTTATTATTATTTTGCATACCTATAACCTGTCCCCCCTTTTATATATAATTATGATAGGCATTAAATAATATGCTAAAACAAATAAAAAAAACCTGGTGTATTTACACCAGGTTTTAAAATACTATTCACAATCACATTCAGTATCACAATCACATTCGCATGATATTAGTCTTTCACAGTTTGGGCATTCTACTTTCCCATCATCTGATATTAGTTCTGAATCTAGATATACAACTTCATTACAGTAAGGACATTCAACTTCAATGTAATCTACATCGTCCTCATCGTCAAATTCATCATCAAATTCATCGTCGAAATCTCCAAAGACTTCTTCTTCTACGTCTGCTAAATCCTCATCGATAAAATCAACATATTCGTTTAATTCTTCTTGCTCTTCATTTAAATCTGAAATTGCATCGGCGAAATCTTCTAGTGCATCAATTATATGTACCAAAAGTTTGCCTTCCTTACTTTTTTCCTCAATTTCTAACCCCTCAGCTAAACCTCTTAGATATGCTACTTTCTCATATAAGTATTCCATAACTAACCTCCCTTTCACAATCTTATTCATTTAATATTGTTGCCTAAACTCTTGATAAATACTCATCTGTTCTTGTATCAATTTTAATTTTATCTCCAATATTAATAAATAATGG
The DNA here is from genome assembly GCA_964470635.1 of uncultured Clostridia bacterium. Classification (GTDB taxonomy): domain Bacteria; phylum Bacillota; class Clostridia; order Tissierellales; family Proteiniboraceae; genus Proteiniborus. The sequence goes on from CAYYDM010000002.1 coordinate 12,788, forward strand.
TACTGAAACTGTTGCACCAGTTTCTACAGTTGCAGGTTTTGTAGCTCCTGTTGCTGTATCTCCTTTTACTCCAGGCTCAGTATGTGTAACTACTAGTTCTACAAAGTTAGGAGCTTGGACATCAAAAGCTTTTCCCTTATAAAATCTTACTAATGTAGTATCATTCTCTTTAATATACTTTACTGCATCCTCAACTTGGTCATAATTGAAAGGTACCTGCTCATATGTTTCAGTATCCATAAAATAATATAGTTCTCCATCATTATAAAGGTATTGCATTTCCTTAGTTTCAATATGAGCCTTTGGGAATTTGTCTGTAGGATTGAAAGTAGTTTCTTTTTGTGCTCCTGTTATAATATTTTTAATTTTAGTCCTTACGAAAGCTGCACCTTTTCCAGGCTTAACGTGTTGGAAATCAACTACCTGATAAATATCCCCATCCATTTCGAAAGTAACGCCTTTTTTAAAATCATTTGCTGAAATCATATTTTAACCTCCTACTTCAAGTTTATAATAGTTGTACATTAAGTCCAAAAAACGTATAATCAGCATCTAATACTTATTATTAACTAGAAGCTATTCTTTATAACAGTTTAATATAGACTTTATTTCTAATTTTATGTACCTCTTATAGATTTGAACTATTTTCTATACTATAATACCACAATTCTCTATCTTTGAATAGAAAAAACTAATTATTTAAAATCAATTTTATTTGTTATATTTATTCATTTTCATGATGGGGCTTATTAGCTACTACTTCTATCGCTTTAGTAATCTCTCTAATAATATCAACCTCATATTGCGCTTCCATTTCTTTAGCCTTGGTAAACAATTTGCCTTTTTCAGTTACAGTATATTGTGGTGGTAAATTGTTTAATGCTAAAGCAGCAATATCTAATTTACATTTTGTACACTTGCATATGTTATTATACTTGTCTAATATTTGATCTAAGAGTCTAAAAACTGCATCTTCCATATAATTATATAAATTCAATTTATTTTCCTCCCTATTAGGAATTATATTATTATAAATAATTCTACTTATTTTTGTTATATCCTTTAAAAATCTCATTTTTCAATAATATTCTGCCTGTAGCAGGTACTATTGTAATTTCACAATATTTATTTGCTCTATCATCAAATATGGTTATAGTGCCACCTCCATATGTAGGAACTCCATTATAACCAAAAATAATATCTCCTCCTTTAAAATTTTCTGTATATGTAATTTTAAAGTCTTTTTCAAGTTTTACTCTCTTTACTACTTTAGAATTTTCCATAACAGAATATTGGTTTCTTTCTAATGAAATTTTAAGGTTTTTACCTTCAACCATTTTCATATATCTGACATTTCGAATATCATCCCTTAACATCCTGCTGCTTGTCATTAAATGATAGTTTCTCCTTTCTATTTTGGGGATAGCAATAGACAAAGAAAGAGCAATAATCGAAATAACTAATAAAAGTTCTATTAATGTCATTCCTCTATTATTTTTTGCCTTTATCATCTTTAATTCCTCCGTAAGCAGTTTCTAAAAAATAATTGAGTTTTAAAAGACTTTTTTTGTCCATTAAGATTAAAAGAAAGACTTATGAACAGTCCTCTGGCTTCTGTGTAATTTATGTCTGATGGAATCGGCTCCACTTCAATTTTTTCTATGTAATTACCAGCCTCTACTGTTGCAGTACCAGATAATCCTATACCATATTTCAAATTATAAGTATTGCCATCAGTATCCTTATTGAGTTGAAAAATATAACCTTTATCAGCAGCCTCTGGAATGTTTTTAAAAATTATCTTTTTAATGTTAACTTTTTCACTAGTATCATGTTTAATGTTACCATTCATATCTTGGAGATATACTATTCCACAAGATTCCATTATTTTTTCCTCTAAAAAACTAATAATAAACTGGCCCTGTTGCTGAATTTCAATATCTTTATCATTACTATGAAACATGGCTATATTAGAAGTTAAGAGGGACAGTATTATAGAAATTATAATACCCGTTAACGCTAAGGATATTATTATCTCTATCAATGTAAATCCTCTATTAAATTTCTTTAATATAGAATCCAGCATCATTATCTACCTTTCTATTTTCCATTCAATAATTTGAATAATATCTCTTACCTTGAAGTCATCAGGTAAAAAATTGCTATCATATTTAGGTATATCTATTCTGTATTTCATAAATATCTCTTTCTTTATGCTTCCTTTTATATACGTTGACTTTACTTCTACTATAAAATAGTCTTTAAATTCAGTTATTTTTGAATCAATTTTGGGGTAACCATCAACATATGTTACATAAAAACTATTTTTCTTTAATACTGATACTAAACTATCGTTGGGACTAATATCTTTGCATGTACCCTTTATAAAGTTTTTAAAAGCACTAATAAAAACTACAATTATTTGCTCTTCTTTAGTATCATCATTAATACTATACTGCGTGCTTTGTATGCTTTCTTTATTATACATCTCTAATGCTTCAAATTCTTCTACTTTTGATATGGCATAAGTAACAGCTTCACCAACGAAATCATTCGCTATAGCATATGCTTCTTCTAGACCCGCTTCTGCAAGGTAAAATGTTTTCTTTACCTCACTATTTAGATTCTTCATTTTATAATTTGTTATAGCAAGAGATAATGCCATGGTACCTATTAAAATAATCACAGATATTGTAAGTAATAAAATCACAAGTGTTGAACCTTTACAGTCATGTGTTATTTTTCTCACTTTAAAACACTCCTACTGAGTAACTATCTTATATCCTTCTAACCTTTCAAAGACTTCCTCATTTATTAATACTTCAATAATAATCTTATAAAATTTAGATTTGTATTTGTCAATTTCAATAATATCTACAACTATTTTGGTATCTTCGAAAGTATCAATAGTGAGTTCAGAAATAATAGAATCAGAAGCTTTGACATTCTCCATATAGCTTTGTGCTAGTAGTGTTGCATGGTATTTCAGTTCGGATTTTTTATTTATTTTACTTGTATTAACTAATAATGACGAAATAGAAATCATAGTAATTCCTAATATAGCTAAAGTAAAAAGCAATTCAATAAATGAAAGACCTGAATTTTTTTTATATTTCTTAACCATATCTTGTACCCCATAGCACATAATACTTTTTGATGAATTTCCAATACATTTTTTCCTAATAAAGTTAATAAATATATTCACCATATTTCGCAAAAAACCTTTATTTTTTTCCAAAGTTTTTTAAGATTTTATATAATAATGTAGAATAATAAAAAATGGCATATCAATTTAGTTAGATATGCCAAATTAGCTTAATTTAATGTTTCCATTCATTTAGTAAATAAAGCATATATACTGCCTCTGCCCTAGTTATGGTATTATTCATGGAATCATTACTTTTACTTAGTGTGTCTTTATACTTTGTCATGCTACTAGATACATTTCTCCAATTAAAGCTATTATCTCCAGTTAACTTTTTCATGATACTTTCCATTTGTTTATAAGAAACTTTACAATATAAGTTAAATGTGTTATCTGAATTTATATCCATATAGCCTTGCTTTAAAGCATAGGCAACTAAGTTATTATAGCCTCTCAAGCTTTCATAATCCATTAATTTTACTAGTTCATTAATGTTTGTATCAAGCCCATTTAAATTCCAACGATATACTGCATTTAAGAGCACTAATAACTCACCTCTAGATATAGGTAAATTAGGCCTAAAGGTATTGTCATCATATAGACCTATTAAACCTCTTCTAACATAAGTGTTTATTTCATCCTTTGCCCAATGCCCTCTTATATCTTTTATAGTTTTAACTCTATTATCTACAAAAACAGCAAATATACCACTATTATAATTTAATGAACTAGGTCTAATATAAGTAGTTATTTTATTATCAGATATCTTGCTTGGTAAGTAAACCCAATTATTATTTATATACTTGTAAATCCCTCCGTTTTGTGTACCATAATATTCAAAGCTTAACTCTATTGGTTTTGAATTGTCAAATTGATATGAAGGATTACTGACTTTTACCGTATATATGTCTGAAGCTTTAATTAACTTATCTTTTGAAGATAAAAACCCACTTGAAAGCCCATCCAAGGATACAGTAACATCATTATAATATGTGCCTTTACTTATTTTAATAGAAACTCTTTTATCTGGAGTTGAGATTTCTCCCCCGCTAATAGGAATTATCTTAGTTTCTACCTTTGTTAGCGAACTGTTATAATTAATATCTTGATATGTTTTTATATATCCTTCAGTAAGCCCCTCATTAAAACCACTTATAAATCCTTCTCTATATTTTTCGGTTTCTAAGTATAGATTAAACTCATTAATAATCTCCATATCGTAGGGTTTATGCCTAATTATATTATTTGATTGTCCAAGAAAAAAGTCCATTTGAGCAAAGCCTTCTCCTCTTTTAAGCCCGGTCTCTACACCATGTTTATATCCATTTTCATAAGTAATATCATTAACCTTAGAGTTTGAACTTCGAAAAGAATCATTGTATTTTTCTTCAAAAGCATAGTTAAATGATGAAACAAAAGCCTCTAAATATTCCTTTTTGTCATAGCTTAAAGAAAAATCACTAATTATTCTGGACCTAGAAGGCAAATTTCTTTTCCAGTCACTATTTTTTCCTGAAAAAAAGTCCTTTTTCCCATATATATCTCCAAGTAATCTCCCAAAATGCTCTCCATATTTGCTTCCTTGTTCAAAAGAAGCTTCAAATGGCTCAAATTTGGCTTTTCTATATCCCTCTTCATATCCTTCTTTAAAGCTTTTGTTAAAAGCATCTATAAAGGTAGTTCTATATTCGCTAGTTTCCTTCTTTAAATCAAAAATATCTATAATGTTTGAATTTAAAGGTACTGCACTAGACCATCTATTGGGCTTCCCATTATAATAATCTCTCTGTCCATAAGCTTCTCCCATGGCAGTTCCAAGACTTTCAGCATATGTTGTTCCTCTATTCTTTTCATTATCTCCATCATTTTCATTAGATGTCTTATAGGTTCTATTGTAGCCTTCTTTATATCCGTCTTCATATCCATCTAAAAAAGAATTCTTATATCTAGTGCTTTCATTTTTTAAATTATACATTTTAATTATTTCATCATTACTAGGCATTTCCCTAAGATAATTTTTGCTTCTATTTCTTGACATATCTTCTTCAGCTTTTTCTATACCTTTTGACCAGCCTTCAGAATAACCGTCCTTATACCCTTCGTCTGTTGATGCTGAATATGATACAGTGCTAGAAATAAAAGTTAGTGTTGTTAAGACTACTATAAGAATGGAAATATATCTATTATATTTTTTCAAAGTCATCACCCCATGGACATTATTTTGGTATAACAAGTATTTGACCAGCCTCAAGAATACTATTTTTATAAAGACCATTTTGTTTCATTATAGTACTATATTTAGATTTTGTACCGTAGAACTTCTCGCTTATGGATTCTAATGTGTCTCCATATTCAACTACGTAAAATGTATACGTCTTCTCTATTGTTTCTCCTTCATTATCCTTTGGTGGATAAGATGCCTCTATATTATCAAAGAGCATTACTCCATAGTCATCTCTATTAGCTCCTAATTCTAGGTATATTCTGTCTAATTTCAATGGGTATAACTTTATGTCCTGAGGTGGTTTTGCTTCTATATACTCCCATCCCATCCAATTAACTCCCCTAGCAAGTTCTAAATCTATCTTGTTTCCTTCTTGGTCTTGGAATCTAAGACCTAAAATTACTGGAGAGTATCCATAGGAATGTGCCCATATGCCTATAGAAGAAGGAGGATATTTTATCATAATATTTTTATCATCTAATGCAACATATGCCCTTTCTTCTTTATTATCTGTAGATATGAAGTATTCTGTTCTTAAACTGTACTTGCCATCCTTTGAGTTTTTAAACTTAGAAACTTTTCCTGTAACACCAGGACTAGATGCCATAAAGTATAGGTCTCCGTCTTCAAAATTCTCTAATATAGTTCTTTTTTCTGTCTCTATATTAATTCCTTCAGTGCTATCAATATCTTCTTCTGACTTCTCTTTATATCCATCATAAGGCTTAAAGGGATCTTCCTTAATTACTTTTTGAACCTCTGCCTTGTAGGATGAGTCAGGGCTGTTTTCTATAATTTCATCATAACTATAAGTATTTAGGCTTATCTGTCCATTTATTGTACCATCATTATTTTTAGATAAACTTATCTGGTTTACTAAAAACCGTTTTGGAGATGTCCTTATATGAGACAAGAATGTTCCAAGATCTCCATAGCTTCCTTCAAAGGGGATTGTTATTCCAAGATACCTTGTCTCTATACCATTTAACACAGCATTATCTGGTCCATTAAAGTAAACTCCTGGTGTATTCAACTTATTATTATCTATGATATAGTTTAAAGTGTGCATTATTTCGGGTTGATCTATAGTAGAAAAATACTTTCCTGTAATACCTTTCATGTCACTATACAGCTGATTCCATTCATCAGTAATTACTTTGTCTCTAGTAAGTATATTATCTATCTTAAGCAGTTCGCCCTTATAACTGTCCTTCTCTTTCTTTAATTCATCTAATTTAGCGGCTTGTGTTGAAAAAGCAAATTTATAAAACAACCAATATAAAATAACTAAGAGCAATAAAATAAGCAAATTCTTTTCTTTTTTACTAATATTAATTTTCTTTTTCCAAAGGTTTTTAGTTATTATCTTGGTTTCCATCAACACCTACCTCCTTAAGCTTCAAATTAATACTAAAGGTATAATTATCATTATCTAAGGAAATGGCAGGTATAAAGATATCATCAAAATAATCAATTTCACCTAACCTATGTTCGAAATCAGAAATAGCTTTTTTATCTTTTGCTATACCTTCTAAAGATATTAAATTAGGATTAAAAATCATAGAGTTTAAAAAAACAGTTTCAGGTACTCTAGCTGTAATAGCATCTAATAATTTTTCGTTTATTAAATCGTTAGAATTTAAGGAATCATCTAGCTTTTTAAACTTATTAAATTTCTCTCTAAGCTCACTAATTTCTTTTTCTTTTTCTAGAATTTCATTAATCTTACCGTTGGATTTTTTAATTTCTACTTGTTGTTTTAATGATGATACTTCTTTATTTAGTTTATTTATTTTCATAAAATTTAAAAAAGTATAAATTAACATAACCATAATAAAAAGTATAGCTAAGCCATATAGGACAATATCTTTATTTAGATTTCTATCATTTTTTTTATGATAAGATTCAAAAAAGTTTAAATCTTTCATCTAATTACACCTCTTCATCTCTTAGTACAGCACTAATGCAATTTAAATATTTATTTGGCTTAGCCTGAATATTAACTTTTTCTACATTATCAAGAATAACAGTATTAATATTAAAATAATTAAAGAAAAGCTTGTCCATTCCTTTTATATTAGATAATCCTCCATATAATAGAATCAAATTAATTTCATTTTCAATTTCTTTACTTATATAATATTTAATAATTTTATCTACCTTATCAATTACATTGTCAATCGTGGTTTTTGCTACATTAACAATTCGATTGTATTCTGAATAACTATCATCAATAAGACTTATATCTTCTATATTTGCCTTTTTATCTAATAATTCCTTATTACTAAATTCAAACAAATTAGTTATATTGCTCTCTAAATCTTCTCCTCCTATTTCAATAGCTTTGCTTGTATGAAGCCTTCCATTCTTTATTATTGATACATTTGTATTGTTATGCCCTAAATCCACAGTTGCTACTGTTTTATCTGCAATAAAAATGTTCTTATTGATAGAATTAGAATACCAAATAAGTTTACTTATAGAATTTGATTGATAATCTAATACTTCTGGTTTTAAGTTAAGATTTGTTATTAAGAAAAAATGTTTTTCTATAATATCTTTAGGAATAGCTACTACTAATACATTTAGTCTTTCTTTTTCTCCATCGAAAACTTTTCCGATTACCTTATGTTGAACCACATACCTACTAACGTCCATAGGTAAATATTCTGAAAGCTGGTACTTCAGCATACCCTCTATTTCTTTTGGGTCTACAACTGGAAAAGGTATCTCTCTTGTGATAATGGCAGTACTTTTTATTGTTAAATAAGCTGTTCTGGAAGAAATTTTGTTTTGTTTAAGAGCTTCTTTTATTGCTTCTCCTAATACTTTTTTATTTTTTATATATCCATCCTCATAACAGCCTTCAGGAGTTAGTATTGAAAAAGCTTTATTTACTTGTATGTCATTGTTGTTTTTTCTTGCTTCTATTATTTTAATTTCATAGGAACCTAGGTCTATGGAAATTATATTCTTATTGAAAAAAAAAGGTAAATTCAAGTATATTCCTCCTCTAGCTAATTATCTATTCATTCTGCTCCAATTTATGAGGTCAGATAATAAATCTTAATTGTTCCTTCTGATATATTTACATGGTCTATATTGTTAAGCATTATTTCAAATTTTAAAGAGTAATCCTGTTTTTCATCTTTTCCTGATACTGTAATTGATAACAGACTTCCATTATTTGAAGGACTAAATTTCAAATCTGATAACGTATTACCTATAGCAATTTCTGTTACAAATGTTTCATTACTTGATTTAGAATAAGTCTTTTTTAAAAGGCAGAACCTTTATTGTTTTTTGATTTTCCACTATAAATATCGCGCCAGTGTATATAATTATTAGTATTAACATCAAAATTGAGGAATTAGAAAAGCATACTATTTAGATACCAAAATAAAATTATATCTCCTAAAAATAAAGTAATGATAAATGCAATGTTTATGAAGGGGCCAAAAGGAATTGCGTCCTTCTTTCCCTTTTTCTTTAGTAGTAATAAACATATAGAAAAAACTGCTCCGATTATAAATGATAAAAATATATTTAAAAGAGTTTTTTTCAATCCTAGTATAAAGCCTAATACACTTATAAGCTTTATGTCTCCTCCACCCATACCACCTTTAGATATCAGCGCAATTAATAAAAAAAGAGTTCCTCCTATTAAAAATGCCAATAAACTATTTAGTATATCTGGTGAGGTTCCATATAATATATATGAGATTAATTTATAAAAAATAGTTAAGGCAAATATGATAATCAACAATATATCTGGTATTATTTGATGATAATAGTCAATAAGACTAATAACGATTAAAATAATAATCATAAAACTATAAAAAGCAAAGTCAATTGCAGCTCCATAAAAACAAAAAATAACAACATATAAAATACCATTTAACAATTCAATAAAGGGATACTGTGGGGAAATTGAATCCCCACAATATCTGCATTTTCCTTTTTGTAATAAAAAGCTAAGTATCGGAATAAGGTTGTACCATTTTAAAGGAGTGTTACATTTCGGACAATGAGATGAAGGATAGACTATAGACTCTTCCCTAGGTATTCTGTATATGCATACATTTAGAAACGAACCTATAATAGCTCCTAATATGAATGTTGGTATGTACATAGTAGCCCCCTTAGTAATCAAATTTGTCAAACATTTTAAGTATGGTTGTCTATTCATTAGTTACAGTAATATCTCCAGTAGTGGAAATAGTTACTTTATATTCTTTCCTGTCGATATCATTATCCCCAGTTCCAGTAGGCGCTTTAGGCCATTCTTGTAAATATGGTCCCCATTCAGGATTTTGATCATCTTTTTCCCATGTTTTTTCTTCAGTTGGGACTCCCTTATCAGCAATATACATAGTCGCTGCACTAGTTAGTACCTTAATATTAGCTTCATGTGCTATTTTAGCAGCATTTTGCCTTGATGCTCCCAACTTAGGCACCGCAATCGCTGCCAAAATCCCCAATATAGCTATAACTACAACTAATTCAACTAAGGTAAACCCTTTTTGGTTTCTCAATTGTTTTAAAATAAATTCGAGCATGTTAGTTCCCCCTGTTTTACTTTTTTTAATCATTCATATAGCGCGTAAATTATTACTTTTCTAAACCACCACCTCTTGAAAAGCTTTATATTAATTGTTGTATAGTGTAAAAAAAGCTGCACAAATAATATTAAATTATCTATGCAGCTGAACAATCATAACTACTTTATTCTTGTAGGTTTAAACTCTAGCTTTGCGTCGTTATTTATCATTAACTTTGCCAATTATTTTGTTAGGATATACCTTAAGGTATTTAAATTATCAAAGCTTGTTAATACAAAATTTGCTATTATCTTAGACTTTTTTGTTACTACATCTGCACTGTATTAACCATATCAAACATTGGTAAAGCCATAGCTATGACTATGAAGCCTACTATCAATGCCATAAATACTACAAGCAATGGCTGAAGCATTTCTGTCATCTTTTGAATAGCTACCTCCACTTCTTCATCATAAAAGTCAGCGCTTTTGTTTAATATTTCGTCTAGTGAACCTGATTCTTCTCCTATTTTTATCATTGAATCAACCATAGGTGGAAATATATTAATCTCTTTTATAGTTCTAGAAAGAGGGATCCCTTTTCTCACCTCTTCTTTTGCATTCTCTAATCTATTACTTAATAGCTTATTGTTAACAATTTTAGAAACTGTATCTAGGGCCTGTATTAGCGGTATTCCACTAGATAATAGGGTTGATAATGTTCTAGTAAATCTTGATGTAGCTACTTTTATATTTATGTCCTTAAAAATTGGAATACGTAGCTTTAAACCATCAATAAACAATCTTCCTGATTCTTTTTTCCCAAGATACTCAATTCCAAGGGTTATCACAATTATTAGAGCTAAATACATATACCACTGTTTTTTAAGAGAATGGCTAATATTTAAGAGTATTTTTGTTGGAGTTGGTAGTTCTACTCCACTACTTTCGAACATTCCGATAAAAGTAGGCATTACTGCAACAAGTAAAAAAACAACAACAGCTATAGATACAATTCCTAAAACAATAGGATAAACCATTGATCCCTTTATTTTGTTTTCAATCTTGTTTTCTTTTTCATAATGTATTGCCATTCGCTCCATAATTACATCTAAGCTACCGCTTACTTCTCCTGCTTCAACCATGTTTACTAATAAATTTGGAAAAACTTTTTCATGCTTTCTCATTGCCTCTGATAAAGTCATTCCTTTTTGTACATCATCATAGGTAGCTCTTGTTGCCTTTTTCATTACCTTATTTTCAGTTTGTATTTCTAATATATCTAAACATTTCATAATACTAACACCTGCATTAAGCATTGTATAAAACTGTCTACAATAGACTGCAATATCTTTTTTGGTTACCTTTTTCGAGAAATATGAAGAAACAGGCTTTTCTGCTTTTTTTAGTTCTATTGAAATAGGCATATATTCATTGCCCCTTAACATTGCTAAGACTTCTTGCTCATTCTGTGCTTCATGTATTCCCTCTACAACTTGTCCACTTTCTGTAACAGCTCTATATTCAAATTGCATTATTTCACCACCAGATTATAATACATACTTACTTACAATATCAGGATTTGCACATTGACTTAGTGCTGTTTCTCCACTAATGAGCCCCTTTTTGTATAAAGACAGTAGTGAGTTGTCCATAGTCTGCATACCATACTTTGCTCCAGTTTGAATAGCTGTATCTATTTGATGAGATTTTTCCTCTCTAATTAAATTTCTAGTTGCAGAAGTGGCTATCATAACCTCAAAAGCTGCTACTCTCCCTTTACCATCTGATTTAGGTAAGAGCTGCTGTGAAATAATCCCTTGAATTACTGATGAAAACTGAATTCTTATTTGCTGTTGCTGATAAGGAGGAAATACATCTATCACCCTGTCTATAGTTTTTGCAGCTCCTAAAGTATGCAAAGTAGATAAAACTAGATGTCCTGTTTCAGCAGCTGTCAAAGCTATATTTATTGTTTCCAAATCTCTCATTTCCCCTACTAGAATAACATCTGGGTCCTGTCTTAATGCTGATTTAAGAGCATTTGCAAAGCTTAAGGAATCATGACCTATTTCTCTTTGATTAACTATACTCTTGTTATGTTTATGTAGATACTCTATAGGATCTTCTAAAGTTAGAATATGACAGTTTCTTTCTCTGTTAATTAAATCTATCATTGAAGCTAATGTTGTAGATTTACCACTTCCAGTAGGTCCAGTTACAAGTATTAGTCCCCGAGGTAATCTAGTTAATTCTTTAACTACACTAGGAATGCAAAGTTCCTCCATAGTGGGTATTGTAGGCGTGATTATTCTAATTGCTAAACAATAACTTCCTCTTTGCTTATAAATATTAATCCTAAATCTTCCTATTCCTTGACTAGAAAAAGATGTGTCTAATTCACCTTTTTCAATTAATTCATTCATTTGCCTATCATTTAGTATTTTTCGTACAATTTCTTCTGTTTCATTAGGTTTTAAAACTTCTTCCCCTATCTTTACAAGCTTTCCATCTATTCTGAATATTACAGGCACTCCAACTGATATATGAATATCTGAAGCATTTTGTTCAATACTATTTTTAACCAATTCCAAAAAGTCCAATTCACTGTCTCCCCCTTAGTCTATGGTATATCCAATTCTAAATGCTTCTTCTATAGAAGTGATGCTCTCTAAAGTTAATTTCACTACATTATCATAAAGAGTTGTCATACCATTTTTTATAGAGGCTTCTTTAAGCTCGTCTGTAGTAGCTCTGTTATCTATGAGCTTTCTTATACCTTTATCTAAATACATTATCTCATGTATGGGAACTCTACCTCTATATCCTTTAATGCATTTATTACAGCCTACAGGTTTATAAAGCGCTATTTCTTTATTTAAATCTAATCCTAGTAATCTTTTTTCTTGAATACTAGCAGCATAAAATTGCTTACAATTAGGGCATAGTTTTTTTACTAATCTCTGTGAAATAATTCCTATGACAGAAGTAGATACTAGATATGGTTCTATTCCCATATCAATAAGTCTAGCTATAGTAGAAGCAGTGTCATTAGTATGCAATGTAGATAATACAAGGTGTCCTGTAATAGACGCCCTTACAGCAATTTCTGCAGTTTCTGAATCTCTTATTTCTCCGACCATTATTATATCTGGGTCCTGTCGTAGTATTGACCTTAGTCCCTTTGAAAAGGTTAGTCCCGCTTTGTTATTTACTTGTACCTGATTTATACCTTCAAGCTTGTACTCCACAGGGTCTTCAACAGTTATGATATTTTTCTCTTCATCATTTAAATCTTTTAAAACAGTATAAAGTGTTGTACTTTTACCACTACCTGTAGGACCAGTCACTAAGACTATGCCATAAGGTTGTTTTAAAATTTTATTAAATACTTCTAAGTCTTTATCTGTAAGCCCTAAATCTTCTTTTGAAAAGCTAAAACTATCTCTGTCTAATAATCTAATTACTATTTTTTCACCGTAAACAGTGGGTAAAGTAGATATTCTCATATCAATATCTCTACCATCTAGTTCTGTTTCTATCCTTCCGTCTTGAGGAACTCTTCTCTCAGCAATATCCATTTTACTCATTATCTTAGCCCTAGTAACTATTGCCATAATGCTCTTGTTAGAAAGCCTCATTATTTCTTGTAAGTCTCCATCTATCCTGTATCTTATTCGAATATTGTTTTCCAATGGTTCTATATGTATGTCACTTGCTTTCATTCTAATAGCTTGTCTAATAATTGAGTTTACTAATTTTACTACTGGTGCACTATTAACATCAGATAAATCGTCATCATCTAAGTCTTCTATACTACTAGGTAAATAAGTTTCTTCAAATTCTTCTAAAACCTTTTTTGTACTCTCTTCCTTGTAAAACTTATCTATCGCTTTTAATATTACAGATTTTAAGGAAATAACAATTTTGATATCCATGCCTGTAAGTAACTTAATGTCATCAATTGCGAATATATTAAATGGATCACTCATAGCAACTATAAGTTTATTATCTATCTTATCTATGGGTATCAAATTATATCTTATAGCAATATTTTCAGGTATTAAAGCAGTTGCTTTAGGGTTAATTTTATAAGCTGCTAAATCCACTGAAGGTATCTTTAATTGGGTTTCTAGAACTTCCAGTATATCTTCTTCTTTGACAAAACCCATGTCTACTAAAACCTCGCCTATACATTTAGTCTTAATCTTTTTCTGTTGTCTTAATGCCTCTTCTAATTTACTTTTATTTATTTTATTTGCAGAAACTAATATGTCACCTAATTTTATATTTTTATTCATATAGTTCACCTACTGCTAGTATATTAATCCAGTTGCTAGAGTTTATTATGTTAATTATTATTTCTACATTAATTTATGTTTTCCTTCACGTTTATGGTTTTTATTAACTTTTTTAACAAAATAATTATTTTTAGGATGCTTAGTCCATGTTATTTAATATCTCTTTTTTTAGAGATATCCAATCAATATTTTCATTAAGTAAACCGTTAGTCCAAATCTGTTGAGAATATATTGCTTGGTTAATTAGCATATCTAGTCCATTTAGAGTTTTATAACCTAATTTTTCTGCTTCTAAAAGTAATTTAGTCTTCTTAGGTTTGTAGATAATATCATAAATCATAGTATTTGTGGTAAAAAGGTTAAGAGAAATAGGTATATCATTAATGTTTGGGTACATACCTATTGGAGTAGTATTTATCAATATATCAATATTATTAGGAATATTGGTTTCATCTCCTATTTCATAACAACTTACATTTATTAGGGGAAAATAGGTTTTCACTAGTTGTTTTAAATTATTGGCATTTTTAATAGTTCTATTAAATATTATCAGTTCATTTGTCCCTTCGTAAGCTAAAGAAACAGCAATTGAATGTGCAGCTCCACCAGCACCTATTATGGCAATTTTTTTATTCTTTATATCTACTCCTATATCTTTTAATGATTTAACGAATCCATCTCCATCAGTATTAAAGCCTTTAAGTTTTCCATCTATATTAACTACGGTATTTATTGCTCCAAGTATTTTTGCCTTTTCATCTATCTCATCTAAATATTTCATTACTCCAATCTTATATGGGATTGTTACATTGAAGCCTTGTATTCCTAAAGCTCTGATGCCTTCTACGGCTTTTTCCAGCTCACTAGTATTTTTTATATTAAAAGCTAAGTATTTAGCATTTATTAAATTATATTGAAAGATTAGGTTATGAATATTTGGTGATAGGCTTTTAGAAACAGGAGTCCCAATTAAACAATAAAGTTTAGTATCTGCATCTATAATCATGTATATTCTCCTCATAGTTGATTTTTTTTGGATTAACTTTTTTGGATTAATTTTCTAGTAAGTATTATTATACCATTCCTAGGTACAAAGCACTATATTTTTTATGCTTATTTTTGACAAATAAAAAAAATCAAAGATAATTACCATCTTTGATTTTTTCATATATACTAATTTATTGCCTTTTTAATGCTTCTACTGGAGGTAGTGCCGAAGCTGAAATTGCAGGATAAACTCCAAACAATAGACCTGAACATAAAGCCACAATTGTAGCTATTTCTATGGCTTGGAAGTTCACTGCTGTACTAAATCCGTACCTTTCAAATAAACTCAGTCCCCATACTCCTAAGGCAGTGCCTGCAATAGCTCCTATGGCACTAAGATAAAGTGCCTCAAGAATAAATTGTAAAAGCAAATCCGATTGTTTTGCTCCTATTGCCCTCCTAAGGCCAATCTCTTCTGTCCTTTCAGTAACAGCTACTAACATTATATTCATTATACCTAGTCCACCTACTAACAAAGAAACTGCAGCTATGCCTCCTAACAATAGTGTCATTACTCTATTGGCATTATCTGCTTCTTCTACTAGCTGGTTTAAACTAGTTATAGTGATAAGATCTTCACCACTACTTGGTATCTCTGGCTGCGATGGTCCTTCATCATAATAGCCGCCACCATAATAAGAATCATAGTAATACCCTTCAGTTACAGCTCCACCACCTTCTTCTCCTCCTTGAGAAGCTCCCGTTGGAGCTGTTTGGTCTAATCCTAGTTTTCTTTTAAATATTCTTCCTAGCTGAACAACAACTAAATCTGCTTCTTCTTTCGAAGTTGCCTTTCCCCATATTTGATCTACTTTTCTTTTATCTGCAATCTTCAATGCAGACGTATATGGGATTATTATTTTATCATCTATGCCTTCGGCATTGCCTGCCCCTTTTTGTTCGAGAACTCCTACAATTCTATATGTCTGACCGTCCAAGGTAAATGTCTGCCCAACAGGATTTCTTCCTTTCATCAACCCAATACCCATGTTGTACCCTAGTACTGCTACTGGCGAACGTTGCTTTACATGTAGTTCTGTAAAAAAGTTTCCTGAAAGTAAAGCATTATCTCTTATTTTATGAAAGTCACTATTGACTCCAATTATATCAACAGTTCCTCTAGCCCTTCTCCATTTCATAGTAGCACTTGTATGAAATACAGGAGTCGCCATTTCAAGTCCTTGAACTCTTTCTACTAGTTCTTCTGCAAATTCTGGTTCGAATTCAGCGCTCGAGTGTTGTGCCTTTATTTCTATTACATTTGAACCTAGGCTTTCAAATTGTTCTACTACTGATTGTCTTGCACCTTCTCCTATCCCCATTAGGCTTACTACTGAAGCTACACCTATTGCAACGCCTAAAATAGTCAAAAAGGATCTTAAAGTATTTGACAAAATTCCATGAGCAGCCATCTTGGCAGTAAACCATACTCTAGTTAAGAAGGAAAATATTCCTTTCATTTATATACCCCTCCTTAATTATTTCCATCGGGCTTAGCACCATTATTTTCGCTATTTCCATCATTTTCATTATTCCCTGTAGAAGGAAGTATAGAATCATTTGACTTAATATGTTGACTTGGAAGCAAATCTGCAGTACTTCCTGTAATTACTTTATCTCCTTCTTTTAGCCCTTCAATTACTTCTGCTAACTTATCGTTCATAAGTCCAAGCTTTATAGGAACTACTTTAGGAACACCATCATCTCCTAGAACTTCTACTTTTGTAATTCCATCTTCTTCAAATATAGCTTCAAGTGGTATAAGTAAAACACCTTGTGCACTTCCTGCATCTACTTTAGCACGCGCTTGCATACCAGGTCTTAATTGTGGTCCCCCAATTACTTCTATTTCTACTTGGAATCTTGTTAGTCCACTATTCCTATCTTTTCCCATAGTAGAAATTCTTACTACTTTCCCTTCAAATTTCTCGCCTGGTAATGCATCTACAGTAATTGTAACTGGAGCCTCTTGTTTAATCTGTAAAACATCTATATCATCTACTTCGGCCCAGATTCTCATATCTGATGTAGTATAGACATCACCTAACCATTCTCCACCTCTTATAGTCTCACCTGGCTGTCTCCAAATACCAGCAACTATTCCGTTCATAGGAGATCTTATTTCTAGTTGGTCTAATTTTGCATAATAATCTCTCATCTCATTATTTAATTCCCTAATTTTATCTACCTTTTCCTGAATCATGTCTCTAACATCAGAACCAGCCATTGTTACAATTACGTCGCCTTTTTTTACCTCTTGCATGCTCTTAACATGAACTTTAGTTGCAACAGCCTTTACTGGTGCTATAAGCTTTTCTTCTTCAACAAAACCTTCTACTTTTCCTGGGTACATAAAGTAAGTTGTTCCTAGAGAAGGGTCATTGCCAGTTGATATACCCGCTTTCACTTCCATTCCAGGCTGAATCAGTCCAGGATTGTCTCCTTCGATAGTTGCCATATATATGAAGTTTGTTCCAAATTTATCTTCCTCTTTATCATTAGGTATTGGACTAGAATTTATCTCAGTTAACTTTCCTTCATAAAATCCATCAAAATATGAAAAACTTAAAACTACTTTATCTCCTTCTTTTACCTTCTTATATTCAACAGGAGTAAGTTTTATAGTAACTTTAAATTTAGAATTGTCTACTATACTAGCTACTATTTGTCCTTGAGTTAATTCTTTACCTTCTTTAGCATCAAGGTTTACTACCCTTCCTGAAATAGGAGCGTGAATTTGTATTCCTTGTAAAGGATTTATATAGTCAACTTCATTTATTGATAACCCTGTAAGTTGTGATAATTGTTTTTTCTGTGATTCTATTTGTTCTTTTAAATCACTTAATTTATTATGTAGTTCAGTAGCTAACAAAGTTGCTACAACCTGACCTTGAGTTACTTCATCTCCTTCTTCAACTAAGAACTGATCTATAACATATTGGACAGCCTGGCCTGAATACATATCTCCAGGTGCTCTTATTCCTCCAGATTTAGTTGGATTTAATTGTCCAGTTACTTCTACTCCAGCAGATATGTCTCCTTTTTTTGCTTCAAATGTTGAATAAATAGGTCCTTGTGCTTCTTCAATTTTTTCTGGCATAAGTTGCTTAAAAGCATAATATCCTCCGCCAACTACTATAGCAATTACTACCAAAATCATTAAAATTCTTTTTGTCAACTCTAACACACCCCCAAATATAATAATAATTATTCAATAGCTAATAGTTGTTCTTCTAACACTTCTATTTTTTCTATTTTCCCATCAAGAAGTCTAAATATCTTATGCCCATGTCGAGCAATGTTTTCTTCATGGGTAACTTGTACTATAGTAATACCCATTTCTTTATTTAGCTTTTGAAATATTGACATAATATTAACACTTGACTTTGAATCTAATGCACCAGTAGGTTCGTCGGCAAGTAATAAAGATGGATTTCCTACAATCGCACGAGCTATTGCAACCCTTTGCTGCTGTCCTCCTGAAAGTTGAGTGGGAAGATGATGTATTCTATCTCCTAACTCTAATGATTCTAATGCTTCAATTGCTCTTTTTCTTCTTTCTTTTCCCAAAACACCTCTATATATTAAAGGCAGTTCTACGTTTTCTAGTGCAGTTAATCCTGGTAATAAATGAAATACAAATCCTATAGAGCGATTCCTGATATCTGATAATTGCCAATCGCTAACTTTTTCTACATTTTTATCGCCTAACTTATATGTACCTGTAGTTGGTTGATCTAAGCAACCAATGACATTTAGCAATGTTGATTTACCTGAACCTGAAGGTCCCATAATTGAAACAAACTCACCATTTTCAATAGATAAGTCAATACCATTTAAAGCATTAACTTGTATTTGTCCAACCTTATAGCATTTAGTAATATTATTTAATTCAATTAGTGCCAATCCTGTTTCACCCCTTTTTTTACTAGTCATATATTAGACTAATTTATTAATAATAAGTTCCAGAAAAAATATTTTATGCTAACATAATATATATTTTCGCCAAATCCCTCTATAATCCTCTATACATTACTATCCTTAATAAATTTGTAATTTTTTTGACAATTTATTCCACATTGGATTTATAGTTCTTTTTCCATTACATATTTTTTGATACCTTCCTTTATTGAAAAAGCTATTTTTGCTCTATAATTTTCATCTTCCAATAAGCTTTTGTCCATGGGATTAGTCATGAAACCTGTTTCAATTAATACGCCAGTATAAGACGTTTCTCTTAATATAAAATAGTCTCCTGAAAGTATTTTGGTTTTCAATTTATCTGTTTTTAAAAAATTATTATATATGTTTTTATCTATGGAGTAACAGAGCGTTTCTGCCAATGTTTTACTGTTTTCAGATGCAGGATAATAGTATATCTGAATACCTCGAGCTGCTTTGCTCTGGATATTTGAATTAACATGTATACTTATAAAGGCGTCTGATTTTGCTTGGTTTATTATACTTTTTCTCGCATCTAAGTCTTTATTATACCTTGATGCATTGATATTGCTCAATTCTTCCAATGATTTATCTGTTTCTCTGGTCATAATTACACTAAAGCCTTCTTTTTCTAATTCTTTTTTTAATTTTAATCCTATATCTAGGTTTATATTTTTTTCCAAAAAACCATATTTATCATTTGCTCCTCCATCTATTCCTCCATGTCCTGGATCTATTACTATTATTTTATTGATTTTATTTTTTGAATTAAAAATGTCAATAATTTTAACATTTTCCAAAAAAATAGTGCTTAAAAATAGCATAAATATTATCCCTAAGGATAAGATTATCTTTTTATTTAGTTTTATTACATATAACTTAACATTTTTCTTCATATTCTCACCTTAAATTAGTAATGATATATTTTATTCTTACTAATCAAAATTTATTAATAAAGCTTCTGAAAACCAAATTTTGCTTTTATTATCTACAAAAATACTTTTTTACATAAGAATACTGTCTCCTACATATTTATCTATGACTTTTTCATAATAAAAAACAAAAATTAAAGCAAAATAATTATAGGAGGTGGTAAATTTGAAAAAACATTTTAAAGTTATATCACTTATTGCTATATTAGCACTTGTGATAAGTATAGGTATGGTTGGATGCACTACTAGGAGACCAGCTAAACCTACTCCTTATAGCAAAACTACACCAAGTCGTACGACACCAGGTCCTACAACACCAAGTCGTACAACACCTGATGTTGTGACACCAGGTCCTACTACAACAAACAGCACCATATCATACAACTACAGACCAAGCAACTACAATAGCTAATAGAGTTGCAGGAATAAAAGAAGTTAAAAAATCTACAGTTGCTATTTCAGGAAATACATGCTTAGTAGGAGTTAGCACTACAGGCAATGTGGAAGGTAAAATGACTACTGCGCTTAAAAATAAAATAGATAAAGCTGTAAAAGAAGCTGATCCAAATATAAAACATGTACACGTTACAGCAAATCCTGATCTTTACAAGAGAATTGAAAATGTTGGTAGAGACATAAGAACAGGTAAGCCATTAACAGGATTGGCTACCGAAATTCAAGAGATCATAAGAAGAATAACTCCTACTACAAAATAAATATCCGGCTTTCACCGGATATTTACGGGTTATCTTTTTAGTACCAAATGAGCTTCTTTTAAATGACGTATTATATCTAAATTTTGCGGGCATGCATTCTCACATTGAGCACATTCGATGCAATTTGTTGAGTCAACGCCCGCTTTTATCATTCTTTCATAGCTATTCTGTCCTGCAGATTTAGCTTCATAAACAAAATAATTATTATAAATTTCAAATATATCTGGTATTGCAACTTTATTTGGGCATGGTAAGCAGTATCTACATGATGTACAACCTACTTTATTACGACTTTTATAAATATTTTTTATATCCTCAATTAATTGAATCTCTTTATGGTCAAGAGATAGCAGAAGTACATTAGAAGCGGTTTTTATGTTTTCTTCAACTTGTTCCATAGTACTCATACCACTTAACAGTAATGTTACTTCTGGATTATTCCATACCCATCTTAATGCAAGTTCAGCTGGTGTACTCTTACTTCCTGATTTTTCCCATAAGTCTTTTAAATCACCTTCTGGTTGTTTAGCTAATTTTCCGCCTTTTATTGGTTCCATAATAATTACTGCTAAACCTTTCTCAGAAGCATATTTTAGGCCTTTCATACCAGCTTGATAGTCTTCATCCATATAATTTAGTTGTATTTGACAGAATGACCAATCATATGAATCAGCAATTTCCTTGAACACATTTAAGTCATCATGAAAAGAAAAGCCTGCATATTTAATTCTCCCATCAGCTAATGCTTTGTCTAAAAACTCCAATACTCCTAAATTTTTAGCCTTGTTCCATGACTTACTGCTTAAGGAATGTAAAAGATAAAAATCTATATATTCAGTTTCAAGTTTTTCTAACTGCTCATTTAAATACCTATCAAAATCTTCAGCAGTTTCACAAAGCCATACTGGTAGTTTTGTTGCTAGTTTTACTTTTTGACGATATCCATCTTTTAAGGCTTTTCCAACTAGTAGCTCGCTATTGCCCTGATGGTATGGATATGCCGTGTCTATGTAATTAACACCATTATCTATGGCATATCTAATCATTTTTATTGCTTCATCTTCATTGATTTTGCCATTGTCCCCATCCACAACTGGTAGTCTCATACATCCAAAGCCAAGACTTGATACTTCAAAATCTAGCTTTCCAAATTTCCTATACTGCATTTGTTTTTCCCCCTTTAAAAAATAATAAAATTATTAGAACTCTATCATATATAATACCACAAAAAATATTAATGTACTAAGAAATGATATTTTTGTTCATAAACAAAAAATTACTACATATCCCTTTTTAATATTTATATATTGATCTTTTTTATATATGTTCACTATGATTCATTAATAATATATAATTAAACTAGAACATTTTTTTATAAAATCAAAAGGAGTGGGATTTATGCAAAAAGATGTAAATATTAACTGGGAACAACTTGGATTTGGATACATAAAGACAGACTTCAGGTACATATCCATATGGAAAGATGGTAACTGGGATGAAGGAAAGCTAGTTGAAGATAATAACTTAACAATAAGTGAAGCTTCTACAGCCCTTCATTATGGACA
>CAYYDM010000002.1:35234-52627 GCA_964470635.1 uncultured Clostridia bacterium
GATCAAAATGCTAAACGTTTAAATAATAGTTGTAAACGTCTTCTTATGCCTGAGTTTCCAGAAGAAAGATTCATTGATGCTTGTAAACAGGTTATAAAAGCAAATGAAGCGTGTGTACCACCTTATGGTACTGGAGCTACTCTTTATCTAAGACCTTTTGTAATAGGAATTGGAGATAACCTCGGTGTAAGACCTGCTCCTGAGTATATGTTCTGCGTATTTTGTTCTCCTGTAGGTCCTTATTTTAAAGGCGGAATGGCTCCAGTAAACTTTGTTGTCACAACTGAATTTGATAGAGCTGCACCTTACGGAACTGGAGCAGCAAAAGTAGGAGGAAATTATGCAGGTAGTCTTATGCCTAATGCCCTAGCTAAAGCAAGAGGATTTTCAGATTGTATATACCTAGATCCTGCAACCCATACAAAAATCGAAGAAGTTGGAGCTGCTAATTTCTTTGGTATTACCTATGATAATAAATTTATAACTCCAAAGTCACCTTCTATACTTCCTAGTATCACAAAATATTCTTTGATGTATATAGCTGAACATTACTTAAATTTAGAAGTTGAAGAAAGAGATGTATTTATAGATAATTTAGACGAATTTAAAGAGGCAGGTGCTTGTGGTACAGCAGCAGTAATTAGCCCTATTGGTGGAATAGAGTATAATGGAAATTTACATGTTTTCTATAGTGAAACAGAAATTGGTCCAATAACTAGAAAACTATATGATACACTTTGTGGAATTCAAATAGGTGACATCGAAGCACCTGAAGGTTGGATTGTTAAAATAGATGAATAGAATATAAATGCGGCGAAAAACATTCGCCGCATTTTTCTATATTAATTATTTTTCCAAAACTCAGGTACAAAAAAAAGAAAAATAGTAAATAATTCTAGCCTGCCGAAGAGCATTAGTATAGAAAATAAAATCTTGCTTGGCTGACTAAAGAAACCAAAATTTTGTGTAGGCCCTACCATTTCAAAACCTGGTCCTATATTCCCTAGAGCTGTAGCAACAGAACTGGTTGCACTTAAAAAGTCAATTCCTTCTAAAGAAATTAACAAAGTCCCTAACCCCAAAATAACCATATAAAGAAAGAAGAAACTTGTGATACTTACAACAACATCTGATGAAATTATTTTTCCATTTAACTTTATTGGAATAAATGCCCTTGGATGAAGTAATTTAAATATCTCTCTCTTAACAAGCTTACCCATAATAAGTAATCTTACTACCTTTACTCCTCCACCAGTTGAGCCAGCACTTCCTCCTACAAACATTAAAAGAAACAAGATAGTTTTACTAAAATTTGACCATTTATTGAAGTCAGTTGTACTATATCCTGTAGTAGTTATTATTGATGAAACTTGAAATAATGCATGTTTAAATGTATCAAAAATTGAACTATACACTTTCCCATATAAGTCAAAAGTTATTAATAAAGTACTAACTCCAATTATGCCCAAGTAAAGCTTTAACTCAGAATTTTTAATAACATTCTTCCATCTACCTTTATAAAGCTCGTAGTATAGTGGAAAATTAACACCGGATATTATCATAAATATTGAAATTACATAAACAATATAGCTGCTATTATAAGCTCCTATACTACTATTTCTAGATGAAAATCCTCCTGTTCCCACAGTACCAAATGTATGTATAAGAGATTCAAACAACGACATACCGCCTAAGCAAAGCAAAATTGTCTGTATTATAGTTAAGCCCAAATAGAAAGCATACAATATTTTTGCAGTATCTTTAATCTTAGGAACTAACTTGTCCGTAATAGGCCCGGGGCTTTCCATCTTAAAGATCTGATATCCTCCTACTCCAATAGCTGGAAGAATAGCAATAGATAATACTAAGATTCCCATCCCTCCAATCCAATGGGTAAAGGACCTCCAGAATAAAATTCCCTTTGGTAATATCTCTACATTATTCAAAATAGTAGCTCCTGTAGTAGTAAAACCAGAGACTGTCTCAAAAAAAGCATCTACTATAGATGGAATACTATTAGAAAATACAAATGGTAAAGAACCAAAAAATGAAACAAGTACCCAACCTAAAGTAACTATCAATAATGCATCCCTCGCCTTAATCCTTTTAGTTGTAACAGAAATCCTAGACATGGGAAAGCCAATTAAGAGTAATATCAAAATAGAATATATAAAAGCTAGTAAATCCTTTTCACCTGTTAATAAAGATATTATTAAGGATGGCAAAAAAGCTATTGCCTCAAATAGAAGTAGATTTCCTAAAACCCTTATAATGATCCCAAAGTTCATCTATTAACCCTCCTTTTGCTTTATAAAAGAGCTTTTCTAGGGTTACAATCTCTGACTCTAAGCAAAAAACAATTAACCTATCTCCAGGATTAATAATTGAATTGCCATCTGGAATAATTACTTTGCCTTTTTGAACTATTGAGCCTATAATAATTCCCTTTGGCAAACCAAGCTCTGCTATTGGTTTACCTACAACCTTGGAATTTTCCTTAGCAATGACTTCTAATACCTCTGCTTTCCCACCAAGTAATAGAAACAAGGAAACAACTCTACCACCCTGTATAAATCTCATTATCTCACTTGCTGTTATCATAACTGGATTGACAGCATTGTTAATTCCTAATTGTTCAATTATTGAAATATAGTTTGTTCTACTTACCTTTGTAATCACTTTTCCAACTCCGTGCTTTTTGGCAAGTAAAGTCATTAGAAGGTTTTCCTCATCATATCCCGTAAGAGAAACTAGTGCATCCACTTCGCTAATATTTTCTTCTGTTAGAAGATATGAGTCAGTTGCATCACCGTGAATAATTAATGCTCCAGGAAGCTCTTGAGCTAAATAACTACATCTTTCTTCATCTCTTTCTATAATCTTAACAGAAACACCATGTCTTAATAGCCTCTTTGCTAAATAGTAAGTGGCTTTTCCTCCTCCAAGAATCATTACTTTTTTAACTACAGTATTATGTTCTAAGATGTTACTAGTATTTTGAAGCATACTTATGCTTTCTTTTTCTCCAATCAAATAAACAGTATCATTTCCTTGTAATATAGTATCTCCATAAGGAATTATTATCTCCCCATCTCTAAAGATGGCAGCTATTAACACTGATTTAGGTATTTCTATTTCTTTGATTTTTTTACCTTCCATATTATCTAAATCATGCACTCTATAATTAACTATGCTCACTTTACCCTTTGCAAAGTCTTCCATATTAAGTGCTTGTCCCTTTAATAAATGAGCTCCTATTTCCTTAGCCATTTCAAGTTCTGGATTAGCTACAAAATCAATATCAAGTTGCTTCTTTAGGGTATCTATTTGTTGTGAATGCTCTGGATTTCTTATTCTTGCTACAACCCTTTTACATCCTAGCTTTTTAGCTAAATAGCAAATCAACATATTTGTATCATCATTGTCAGTAGTAGCAATTAATAAATCTGTATTTCTAATATTGAAGTTTTCTAAGACTGATATTTGGGCTCCATTTCCCTTGTAAGTAAGTATATCAAGCTGATTAGTTGCCTTTTCGAGGGCTTTTTCGCTAGTATCTATCATTGTAACATTATTATCCTTTTGAGAAAGAAATTCTGCTAATATGTAACCTAGCTTACCAGCACCTACAATGATAATTTGCATTTTATAACTTCCTTTCTAAGTTGTTACTTAATTTTCTTGGTTATTCTTTTATTCTAGAAAGAATTTCTGTATCAAATAACTTGTCCTTATCTAATGTACATATCTTCTTTAAATTTTGTTCCTTAACCTTTTCATCTAACTTCACCTTGTTGATATCATGTAAAGTAGATTTGTAAAGCCTTCTATTGTCTAGTATCCATATTTTATCTGTGAATTCATTTGGTTCAACATTAGATAAAGCCTTTTCCATATCATACATACGTGCATCTATAATATCAATATAATGTAAAAGCTCTCCCTCTGGTATCATTGGCTTTTTAGGGCTTCCAAACTCTGGTTCATAATGATGAGTAAGAAGCATATGTTGCAAAAGAATAGAAGTTTCTCTATTAATATCTAGTTTTGTTGCTACCTTATCAATTATCTTTATCCCTTGAATAATATGCCCTAGTAACTGTCCTTCAGCAGTATAATCTGAAACAATTCCAAGCTCATTTGCATCCATTTCATCTATCTTAGCTATATCATGCAATATAATACCTGCATATAAAAGATCCTTATTAATATTTGTATACACTTCCGCAAGTCTTTCTGCTGTCATAAGCATTCTTAAAATATGATAAAGAAGTCCAGAACGAATTGCATGATGGTTTTGTTTAGCAGCTGGATAAAAAAATAATCTATCTTTATATTCTTGCACAATTTCATTAACAATTTTTGAAATATCTTCATTTCCTATTTTGCTTATGTAATATTGTAACTGTTTATACATATCTTCTGGTTCGTGAGGAGCAGTTTGTACATAGTCTTGTAGACTAATATTATCTTTTTCCGAAACTAATCTAATAAGTTCTATGCGCAACTGTTTTTTACCCTGCCATTCGCTGACACCACCCCTTATTTTTACTATAGAATTATTAGTATATTTTAAAATATCTTCTTCTTTACAATCCCATAGTTTTGCATTTATTTCACCAGTACTATCTCCTAGTCTAATGTCTAAATAGTTGTTACCATTAGATGCAGTCTTAGCTTCTATTTCTTTTATAAGGTAAAATCCCTCTATTCGTTCGTCAACATTAAAGTCTATGATTTTCTTATTAATCATTTATTATCACTCCTAGATAATTACTCTAGTTTTTCGCCACAATAAGGGCAGTACTTAAAGTTTTCCTCTGTTTCATTGTTACATGCTTTACAAATTCTTTTACCGTAATTATTTTTTAGTTCTTTTAAATCCCAGTAAGATATATTTTCCTCTTCACCTCGTTCTATCTTTTTACCTTTTTCTTTAGATATTTGATAAATGGTATTACAGTTACTGCAGAGCAAGTAATAGTTCTCATTCCATCTAATAATAGGTAAAAAGAAGAAATGAAAATAAGTATATGCTTTTATCAGTTGTCCAACTTCTTCTCTACTGCAGGCCTTGCAGTAAAAGTTCTCTAATTCCTTTATCTTCTTTTCCTTTGTATCTACTCCAAATACTCCTACAAAGAACATATTATCACCTGCTAAAGTCAATTTCTATATAAATATAGTCTATATTGAAACAGATATTATGACAAGTCCTTATTTGTTATCCTCCTAGAGTAATATCTTGTTCATTGTACCAGTTCAATGCCTGAAAAAAGTGTTCATTTTTGAAATCTGGCCAAAAATCATCTATTACATAAAAGTCTGCATAAATTGATTGAACTGGCAGAAAGCCACTTAGCCTTCTTCTACCACCCCAACGTATTATTAAATCAACCCTTGATATATCATTGGATTTGATATGTTTGATAATATTTTTTTTATTGTCATCTGATACTTTTAGCTGATTTAGGTCCCATTCCCAACCATAATTTACTAGGAAGTTTACTCTCATTCCACCTTTTCCAAAATTCTTCCTTGTAGTATATGGAATCAATTCCTTAGGAAACATAGGTGAATCTGTATTTCCAACTACTAGCAATGAAGCATCCTCTTTTGAAAGCATCTTGACTGCATCAATACAAGCATCAGTAAAAGCTTTTCTTTGTATAGAAGGTCTCTTAGTATTATCTGTTGTAAAACCATAATAAGTAAGTTCTTTGACTCCAGACTCATTGCATAACCTAAAAAGGGCTAGCCCAGGGTCTAGCCCTTCTATGTATCCTTTTTCCTTTGTCATTCCTTTGGATATTGCCCATCTTCTATTTCCATCTGGTATAATACCAATATGGTTTGGAATTCTCATTAGATCACCTCAAGTTTAATTATTACTATAAAACAATATTAAAATTATAACTATTTTTAATGAAAAAATACCTAACCATATTATTTACATAAATTTTAACTTTAATCCAATTTACTTAGACTTTTACTAAACTCTATACTTTTTCAACCATTTGTCTTATACTAAAACTCGGATATAGTCTATTAATGGATCACTTGTTCCTTGTAACTCGCAATTTTCATTTTTTAATATATTTATATACTCTATTATTTCCTTTGTAATTATTTCTCCCATGCAAATTACTGGTATTCCAGGAGGATAAGCCATGACCATTTCACCTGCTATCCTTCCCACTGATTTTGAAATTGAGACCAATTCTTTCTCTAAATAATATGCTTCTCTAGGTGACACCACTGTTTTTGAAAAACTAGGTATTGAATTTACACTGCTATATTCTTTTACATTGCATTTACTAGATATATCCCTTAAACTATCAACTAATACTTTTAAGTCTTCCTCTTTGTCCCCAATACTCACTATGGCAAGTATATTGTTAAGATCAGCTAGTTCAACTTGTATGTTATATTCTTTCCTCAATTTTGTTTCTATCTCATATCCTGTGAATCCTAGTCTTCGGACATTTATACCTAATTTAGTTTCATCGAAATCATAGCAGCCAGAATAATCAATTAGCTCTTTCCCAAAGCTATATACCCCTTCAATTTTATTGATTTCCTTACGTGACCATCTTGCTATATCTAAAGTATTTTGCAATAATTCTCTACCTTTAACTGCCATTTGTTTTCTAGCAATATCTAGAGAACACATTAATAAATAAGAAGCACTTGATGTAAAAAGTAAGTCTAAACTTTTCTTTACTTTTTCAGAAGAAAAATGATTATTTCCAATTAAAAGGGCCGAACTTTGTGTTAAAGAACCTCCGGTCTTATGCATACTCATTGCACACATGTCAGCTCCTTGCTCCATAGCAGTTGATGGGAAGTCTTCATGGAAATACATATGCGCCCCATGGGCCTCATCTACTAACACTAGCATATTATGTTTATGTGCTACCTCAACAATACTTTTTACATCAGATGTAAAGCCGTAGTAAGTAGGGTTAATTAAAAAAACCGCCTTAGCATTAGGATGAGACTTTATAGCCTCTTTTACTTTCTCTACACTAACACCATTGGCGATTCCCAATTCTTTATTTATCTCTGGTTCCACGTAAACAGGTATTGCTCCACTTAGTATAATCCCACTTATTGCTGATTTATGTGCATTTCTAGGTAAAATAATCTCATCACCTGGTTTACAGGAACTCATTATCATAGCCTGTATTCCAGAAGTAGTTCCGTTTACTAGAAAAAAGGCTTCACGTGCCCTAAATGCTTCTGAAAACAGTCTTTCTGCCTCTAATATTACTCCTGTAGGGTTATTAAAAAAATCTAAGTCTTTCATACCATTTACATCCATTTTTAATACTCTTTCTCCTACGTAATCTGTTAATTCTGGTATACCTTTTCCATACTTATGTCCTGGAACGTGGAATGGTATAACTTCATCTTGTATATGTTTTTTTATAGCATCAAATAAGGGAGTTGAGTTTTGATCTATACTTTTCAAATTAATAATCACCCTCTTCATAATAGTTTAGTTTCTCAGGCAAAAAACCTACTTTATTTTATATTATTCACCTTATAATATATGGTGAACAATATGTAGGGTGCTTTTGGGATGTTCTTAACTCTTATTTGCAATCTTCTCTAATATCTATAATCTTTTTGATACTATGCATCAGATAAAATATTATATATTCCATAGTAGAATATAATAGCAAAGTTTAATAAGAAAACAACTTGTGGAGATTTAAATCTCAAAATGAAATATGTAAAAAAAACTGAAAACAATTTTCCTACATTGTTAAAAATATCATTGATTCCTATTATCCTTGCTGTATAATCTCTCCTGGTTATTGTCTGTAACTTTGTACTTAAAGTAATTGATAATAGTGAAACAAATAATCCTTCAATAAATTGTAAGGCTATAACTATAATTAATTTGTTTGATAGACTATAAAAAAGCCATACAATAGAAACTATTATTGCAGTAAGATAAGGAAATAAAGTATCCATCTTATTAATTATTTTACTAAGATATATGGATATTACCATGGCAAACAAATTTGTACCGTAAAAAACAGACATCATAATCCCCCATTCTTTACTAGTAACTTTTAAAAAGTCAAATGCAAAGGGATAAAAAGCTGTATTTACTGAAGCAATTAATAGACTAGTTAAGGTACTAAATAATATGAGTTTTTGAATAGAAGATTGGGATTTAAAGTACCCATAACCATTCCAAATATCTTTATATATACTAGACTTCAAACCTACTTTTTTATTTGATCTATAGGATTGGTTTTTAATAAAAAATAATATAATAGCAGCTAAGCAATATAAAATACTAGTTATTAAAAATATTATCTTTAATTTGAATAACCCTATTATTAATCCAGCAACAACCGGACCTATGATAAACATTAAACCTGAAATTCCTAGCAATATTGAATTACCAATCATAATATCCCTATAACCTAGTAAGTTTAATAGCATTTTTTTCCTTGAAGGATTATATAGGACTTCAAATGAAGCCAAAATCAACATAAACATATATACTGTATTAACATTATAGTTAAATATGAGTAGTAATGTAGTTATTCCCCTAAATAAGTTTATAATAGCAATTACATATTTTTCATTAAACTTATCTCCTAAGCTACCAGCAAGTGGTGATAATATAAAACTGGATATAGGTGTACAAATTACAGCAAAACTAGCGTATTTCCCCGAGCCTGTTATCTGAATAAGTAATGAGGTTATTGCAATAAAATTAAAGGCTTCTGCAAGATCTGAAATTCCTTGACTTATTAGAAAAAAAGCAAATAATCTATTATTCCTTATCTTATCAAATGGCGAATAAGATCTTATCATGTTAAAACCCCCGAATTTTCTAATATAAGTATTATTATTAGAAAATTGGGAGGTATATTCTGAGAAGTTTATTTATTTACTTCAATAACATGTGGCATTGGCTTATAATAACTGACTCCTAGATGTTTAGTCTGAGTTGTTCCATCAGGTTTTTTTATTGTTACCCACGATTCTACTGAGGCTCCAGCCATTCCCTCAACAATAATTTTTTCTTCCCCTTCATTCAAATTTGGATTTTTTCTATAATATTTAGGTGCTTCTGTTATTTGTAGCATTTTGTGATTCCATTCAATTTCAGGTGGTTTCTCCTTACCATAAAATCCAATGTATAGTCTATTCCCTATACCTTCTGCCCAGATAAGAATAGGAAAATTAGTGTTGTTTTTTAATCGAAAGTCTTTTGCACCATAGGATACTGTTGCATCTTGACCATAAGGTACATATGGAACAGGCATAGAATGGTTGTGTCTCTCCACTATCTCTAGATTACTAAGTATTGACACATTATACAAAGTTGAAGATATCTTACATACTCCACCCCCAACTGTTGTTGTTAGCTTTGAACCAATATAGGTAGGGCCAATTTGGTATCCTTTAGATTCAGTATAAGGACCAATTTTATTATTTTGTGAGAATATCTGATTTGGAGCAATAACCGTCCCTGCAATAGTTCTTGCCGCTAAATGTACGTTATATTCTTCGCCAGGCAGTGGATCCTTCAATACTGCACAATATGCCGCCATTAATATATTGGCTCCATTTTCCTCCTGAGCTTTCAAAAATTTTTCATTATTCACCCATGGTAGATTATTCACTACACCCGATATATCAGGCATATCCGCCTGAATAGCAGTTATGTCTTTTTCTACATCTGGGTAATATATCTTAGTTCTAATGTCTCCTTCAATAATATTATTTTCTATTTCGTCAATGTCACATGATGTTAAAAAAGGTAATGTAGTTAATACCATAGCAATAAATAAAAAGTAAATATTTTTTTTCATCTGTATTCTCCTCACTAAGTCTAAGTTATTTACAAGTCATTAAATTATAGTTTTTGATATTATCTAAAAAAAATTCATACCTATATTTTCAAATATCAATACATAATAAATAAATGTTAGAATATTTATTAAATTAGGGGTAAAAATTTTTAACTAAGGAGAGAAATAAAAATGGTGTTTTGGATAGCAATATTTGGCATGATATGTTGGGGAATAGCGCCTATTTTTGCAAAAATAGGATTGCACAATCTTGACCCATTACCTGGCTTAATCATAAGAACACTTATATCTTCATTCCTTATGTTAAGTTTCATAGGCTTTAGGGGATTAATGGGTTTTAATGAAGCTTTAAACCAAATTGCTGATGTTCCTATTAAAACTTGGCTTCTAATTGCTATCGAAGCTCTCCTTGCTACCTTAGTTGGAGATCTTGCATATTATGCAGCTATAAAAAAGGGAAATGTATCTGTAGTAACAGTAATAATGTCTAGTTCTCCATTGGTTACTATGTTAGTATCTACTGTTTTTTTAGGAGAAGAAATAACAGTTACTAGAATTATGGGTGCTATGTTAGTAATAGCAGGAATAATGATTATTATGTAATAAAAAAACTGACATGAAAGAGATTTCTCATGTCAGTTTTTTACATCTATTTAGAAGTACTCATATTAAGTTCATTAAGAGTTTCAGAAGCATTACCCATAATCATATGAACATGATTCATAGAATAAAGAGCATTTTCTACTCCTGAATAACCTGGTTTATCATCAAGATTGAAGACTATTACATTTTTAGCTTCTTCCGCTTTTAACACTGGCATTCCATAGATTGGTGTGCCTTCTGCTGTGTTAGCTGCAGGATTAACTACGTCAGAGGCTCCTATAACAATTGCTATATCTGTTTCCTTAAACTCTTCATTTATTTCATCCATTTCCTTAAGCTTGTCATAAGGTATATCTACTTCTGCTAATAATACATTCATGTGCCCTGGCATTCTACCAGCCACTGGATGTATGGCAAAGCTTACTTCTTTACCCTTTGATTCTAATATATCGAATAAGGTCTTTACTTGATTCTGTGCCTGAGCTACTGCCATACCATAGCCTGGTATTATTATTACTTTTTTAGCCTCATCTATTATATCTTCAATAGACTTATCTTTAAGCGGCTCTTTAACTGATTTTTCTTTTTTACTATAGTTAGCTGATTTCATATTTAGCTCATTAACGGTTTCAGAAGCATTACCCATAATCATATGAACATGATTCATAGAATAAAGAGCATTTTCTACTCCTGAATAACCTGGTTTATCATCAAGATTGAAGACTATTACATTTTTAGCTTCTTCCGCTTTTAACACTGGCATTCCATAGATTGGTGTGCCTTCTGCTGTGTTAGCTGCAGGATTAACTACGTCTGAAGCTCCTATAACTATCGCTACATCTGTTTCTTTAAACTCTTCATTCATTTCGTCCATTTCTTTAAGCTTGTCATAAGGTATATCTACTTCTGCTAATAATACATTCATGTGTCCTGGCATTCTACCAGCCACTGGATGTATTGCAAAGCTTACTTCCTTACCCTTTGATTCTAATATATCAAATAAGGTCTTCACTTGATTCTGTGCCTGAGCTACTGCCATACCGTAGCCTGGTATTATTATTACCTTTTTAGCCTCTTCTATTATGTCTTCAACTGATTTTACATTTAGTATTTCTGATGTTTCATTAGCCAATTCTTCTTGCTTTTCTTTACCTTTATGTATAGAGGAGTCTGTATTAGTTGTAATAGTTTTCTTGCTTCGTGCAGAACCGTTTAACACATCAAGTAAAGATCTGTTCATGGCTTTACACATAATCTGTGTAAGAATTAAACCTGAAGCTCCAACAATAGCGCCTACTGAAACTAATAAAGGATCTCCAATTGTAAGCCCTGAAATAGAAGCAGCAAGTCCAGAAAAGGAGTTTAAAAGTGATATTGTAATAGGCATATCACCACCACCGACTCTCAAAGCAAATATAACACCATAAACAAGAGAAATCAATGCAACTACAATAGAAATAACTAAAACTATTGAATTGGTATATATCGACCCAAGAATAGTTAAGATTACTAAGGCTGAAATAATAAGAGATGATATTATCTTATCTCCTGGCATTGATACAGGACGTTGAGAAATCCTTCTGTCTAGTTTTCCTGCAGCAATAAGACTGCCGCTAAAAGTTACTCCCCCGACTAATAATGCTAATAGTCCAGATAGTCTATTAAAAACTGGCATACTGCCATATTTTTCGGAGATTTCTACTAAAGCAACAAATGCAGAAGCTCCACCTCCTAGCCCATTTAAAAGCGCTACCATTTGAGGCATTTGAATCATCTTAACTTTAATAGCTAATAAATATCCAATAACGCCTCCTACCGCTATTCCCATCCATAGAAAAGGTAAAGTCAGTATTTTATTGTAGTACATTATACTTAGTACTGCCAGTAGCATAGCTAGTGCACTAAGCATATTTCCTTTTCTTGCAGTTTTAGGAGAACTCATTAATTTAATTCCCCATAAAATCAATATAGACAAAGCAATAGAAATAATCTGATAAATCCCTATCATGTAGCTACACCCCATTATTTTTATTAAACATCTTAAGCATTCTATCTGTAACAACAAATCCACCTAAAAGATTAATAGTAGCAAATACTATAGCAATAAATCCTATTACTTTGCTTCCTTTTGTTACAGCAAATGCAGTAGAAACTAAGGCTCCCAAAATTGTTACCCCAGAAATGGCATTTGAACCTGACATAAGTGGAGTATGAAGCAGAGTGGGGATTTCTCTTATAATTTTATAACCTAAGTATGATGCTATTACAAAAATCAATATCAATACCCATGCATCCATTCTTTTTCACTCCTTATTATAAACCCATAGCTTCTCTTGCACCTGAATGAAGTAGCTCGCCATCCATAGTTACTAGGGTTGACGCAATGATTTCGTCTTCTCTATCTATTATAAACTGTCCATCTTTCACAAAAGCTGCAACTAAATTGTAAACATTTTTTGAAAACATCCAAGTAGAACTTGAAGCTACCATGCCAGGAATATTGTTAGTACCATCTACAGTTACTCCATAATGTTCTGCAACAACTCCACTTTCTGAAAGCTCACAGTTACCTCCTTGGTCAATTGCTACGTCCATGATTACAGAACCTGGTTTCATGTTCTTTACCATTTCTTCAGTAATAAGAACTGGTGCAAGTTTTCCTGGAACTAATGCAGTAGCTATTACTATATCAGCATCTATTACAAGATTTCTTATAGCTTCTCGTTCTTTTATAAGCCATTCTGATGGTAAGCTTTTAGCATATCCACCTTTACCTATAGCTACATCTGCAGGTACTCCTGGATCAAGAACCTTAGCTCCTAAGCTCTTTGAATGTTCTATTGCATCAGGTCTTATATCGACAGCAGTTACAACTGCTCCTAGTCTCTTAGCTGTAGAAACAGCTTGTAAACCTGCCACTCCTGTTCCAATTACAACAACCTTAGAAGGTTGAATCATGCCTACAGCTGTACCTGTCATTGGCACAAATTTAGCAAGTTTGTTAGCAGCTAAAAGAACACTCTTATATCCTGCTACAGCACTCATAGAAGTTAAAGCATCCATAGTTTGAGCTCTAGAAATTCTTGGAATACCATCTAGTGTAAGACTGGTTGCACCACTTTTAGCTAGTGACTTTATCATTTCATGGTTTTTGGGAGCAGCCGGATGCAAAAATGTAATAAGTATTTGTCCTTTTTTCAACATATCAACTTCATGCTTACCGATTTCTGAGTTAAATACTGGCTCTTTAACTTTTAATATGATATCTGATTGATTGAAAAGCTCTTGTACATCTGCAACAATTTTTGCTCCAACTTTTTCATAGTCTGAATCTGACATGAGTGAATTAAGTCCTGCACCTTTTTCTACAAGGACTATCGCCCCATTCTGCACCATTTTTTCAACGGTTTCAGGTGTAGCCGCAACTCTCTTTTCACCTTTCATTATCTCTTTTGGAACACCAACAGTTAATCCTTTAAATTGTGCATTTTCCATACTATTTAACCCCCCATTTTAATATTTAAAACTCTTGTAGCAAAATCCTTTAAAAATTGCATCTAACTTTCATTAGACAAAATTTTAGGTAAAATGTGGAAAATAAATCAACTATGCAAACGTTATCAATTGAATTATATAACATTTCTCAATGAGTTTACAAGACTTTAAAATTTTCTTAACAATCTACAGATACAAGTGTTTCTTCACATCTATATCATAATTAAATATATAAGAGTAAAAAAAACAGGTGATGTCTCACCTGTCATATAATAATATTCTTTTTATTTTTAATCCTTATTTCATTTTGAAATATATTTTTCCATCTATTATTTTTTATATCAAGTATGATTTAGATTTTAAATCTTTCAACATTATTTTGAAGCTTCATTCCTAAATCCACTAATTCCTTAGAGTGATTAACTATTTTTTCAATATACTCTAATTGGTTTTCTGAAGCCTGAGAAACCTGTGTAGTAGCTGCAGAAGTTTCCTCAGCAGCTGCAGATATACTTTCTATTACTTCAACAATTTTATTTTTCTCTTCCACCATATTCTCACTATTTTTGTAAACATGTATAACGTTTCCAGTTAAAGTATCTATGCTACTAGATATTTTACTGAATATTCCTCTTGTTTCTGTAACTGAATTTAATTGTTCATTCATAATGCTTTCTGCTTCACTCATAGCTCCAACTGCCGCTTTAGATTGATGCTGAATTCCCTCTAATAAGGTTTTAATCTCATTTGACGCATCAGCAGATTGTTCTGCTAGTTTTCTGACTTCGTCGGCTACAACTGCAAAGCCGCTTCCAGCGTCTCCAGCTCTAGCAGCTTCTATAGAAGCATTTAAAGCTAATAGGTTTGTCTGTTGAGCTATAATTCCTATAGCGTTTATTATTTTATTTATTTCTTCTGCACGCCTGTCAACCTCAAGTATTACATCGTTTACTTTAGATACAGCCACGCTGTTTTCCTGTGACTTTACTGTCAACTTATCAACTATTTCTAATCCTTGTAGGCTAAGATTGCTGGTTTCGTCTGATAAAACTTTGATTTTTTGTGATGATTCAGCAACCTTTTCTATTCCTTCCGCCAAATGACCAACCTTTATTACACCATTTTCAGTATCTTTGGCCTGTTCATAAGAACTTTGTGCTATTTGTTCAATAGTAACTACTGTTTCATTAGTTGATGCCGTAGCCTCTTCAGTTATCTCAACTAACGAATCAGATGAACTAATGACAGTATATGCAGATTCTTTGACTTCATTTATTAACTTAGCTATATTATCAATCATAGTATTATAGCTTTGGCCTAAAATACCAAATTCATCTTTGGATTTTATATGTAATTTATTTGTTAGATTACCTTCACTAGCTTCTTTAAATGCATCTTTCAAAACTACAAGTGGTTTATTTATGCTACTAATAATTATATACCCCACTCCTAATATAAGCACTAATACTACTACCAATGCAATAATATACTTATTAATAAGATTTGAACGTTCGGCAAATAGTTCATCGTAATCTGCTACTATTCCCAAAGTCCAATTTACTTCAGGTATATTAGAGATTGAAACTAACTTTTTCCTTCCTCCAAATTGAATTTCGATGTTATCTAGAGAATCATTATTCATTAGTTTTACTATAGCCTTACTTAACTCATCTTGTTCTATGTTTACATTTTTTCCTTCTTCATTTTCCAAAGTTATTAGCATTTCTTCATCTGGATGAACTACATATGTACCATTTTGGCTTACTAATACAGCAAAACTATTCTCACTTAAATCAATATTTCTTAAATTATTAGATATATGAGTCAATAAAATATTATTTCCTAGAACTCCTATGCATTCACCGTTATTGCCTATTGTAGGTGCAACAGTTGTGACTACTAGACCTCCAGTTGATCTAGAAATAAGAGGGTCACTTACAACTATTTTACCAGAAATTGCCGGTTGAAAATATGCCCTATCTTTTACATTAGCTTCTTTTATAGATGCAACTCCTCCCTTGTCATCAGGGGTAGCAATTAAGCACCATCCATTTATATCTGTTGACCATTCAGCATCATATACATCTTTATCTCTTTGCTGCATTCTCCACCAGTTATAAGCAGTATATTCTGCTCTCTCCTCTTTAGTCTCTATCCCATTTCTTAATATTGGAGCATTGGCCATTGCGTCTGCTTCAATTTTTTTGCCATAAAACCATTGATTTATCTCTTCTGTTTTATTTCTTCCTATTTCATCTATATTTCTATATATTTCATAATTTAAGGTATTGTTTAGTGAACTATATCCAATATATGAAATAACTAATAGTGGAATTAAAGAAACTAATAATACAAAAAAGATTAATTTATAAATAAATTTAAGATTTTTTAGCATTTTATTCCTCCTTAAGTTGAACTACAAAGCTATTCTGTCTTTTTTGTTAATTAAACTTTTATTTTCTTCTCCTCCTTCATATTAATTTTTCGTATTCATCACTATTATGTTTTTTCTTAAGTTAGATGATAAGCAATAACGTAAGCTATTTGTAGATTTCATGTAATATGTTCTTTAGTGCGTTCAATTCTTCAACCTTTTCTATTTCTTCTTTACTTAGCAACTTACATGCCATTTCTATATTTAAAGCTATTTTCAAAATATTTTTTGCTTTATTAGCTATATCTATTACAATCACTTAATTATTAAATTTTTTTAAAAATATTAATATTTGCTTCTATGAACCTCTTTTTAAAATATACCAAAAAATTCAAAATAACTATGCAGAGTTGCATAGTTATTTTGAATAAAATTGATATTTTGCATATACCATAGGATATTTGTGTTATAATAATTACTTAGATTTAAACTTTATGTGCTCAGATTAGCTAAAATACGAATATATTTATTTTATCTTGTTAAAGAAATATATTAAAATATTGTTTATTTATATGCATTTTTGCATATTCAACAAAATTATTAACGGTTATAGTTTTACCTATTAAATCTTCAAAAGATTTATAAATTTAATCATTTTATTGCCACTATCTATCGAAGTTACAGTTATATCTTTAAAAACTTCAATATTTTGAAACTCTTGTCATCATAAATATGTACTTTCATATATCCTCCTCAATAAATGACCTCAAAGTACTACCCCGATATTACACTGACTGCTAACGTCCGATGATTTTATAATATTATCGAAACAACAATTTCTTGAGATCTAATTTCAAATCCTAAACTCTTGGCTAAATTAATTGAAGCAGTATTTTCAGAATCCACCCAGTATATAGGAAGAAGGTTATTATTAATACACTATCTTACTGCTTCGGTTACAACCTCTTTCCCAAATCCTTTATTTCTATAATTCGAATCAGTCCATACAACAATGTTCACTCCACCAAAAACTACATAAGAAAATATACATGCAGATAAGATTATCTTAACATCAA
>CAYYDM010000002.1:52637-56704 GCA_964470635.1 uncultured Clostridia bacterium
CTATATTTTCTAAATTATCCATGAAAGTTTCATTTGTTAATTTTATGGCAAATGATTATTAATTATTTTTGCAAAATTGGTTTTGTACATATATAATGTAATCTTCCTTGGTAAATAATCTTTCACTATTAGGGTTTCCACATAAACTAACCATTTCTCCAATTGGTATATAATTAATTAAGTACTGGGCTTTTGTTTTATTATTTACGTAGTTATTAATTATTTGTTCTACACCATCAGTTTTTAAATTCCCTAAACGCCACCATGTTGCGGGTTGTGTTACATTAGGATAAACGTTAAAATTTGCATCAACATAAAAAACTGGAGATGTAGAAACTGTTGTTACTGTTGTCTTATCTTCAAGTAATTCTTTAATCAAATCTTTTTCGGGCTTCCCCAAAATTTCTTTTAGGTTTTTTTCTCCAAAATGTTTTAATGTAAACATTACTAATTTTTCAGGAATTTTATTTAAATCTTCTCCTGTTATTCTTATATCATATAATTTTTCGTTTTCTCCTTCACATGAAC
Organism: uncultured Clostridia bacterium; assembly: GCA_964470635.1. Lineage (GTDB taxonomy): Bacteria > Bacillota > Clostridia > Tissierellales > Proteiniboraceae > Proteiniborus. The sequence continues at coordinate 53,166 of CAYYDM010000002.1, forward strand.
CCTGATGTACGAATAACTGAAACTCCTGACCAATTTCTTTACAACGATTTTCTAGTTCTAAAATATTTATCAGTTCTTCAATAAAAGGTAGCTCATCAATATTGTCTTTATTAACAAATACTTGTATTCTTGGTGCAATGCCATGTTCAAATAAAATATCTATAGACTTAATAATTTCACTGTATGCACCTTTTCTACCAACATAGTAATCTGTGGTTTTTTCAGAACCAAATAAAGTTAACTGGCATTTACGTACACCAAGAGAATATAACCATACTGCGTAATCTTTGTCTCTCACCATTCTCCAATAACTCATCAATTCAAAATGTGGTATTTTTTCATCCGACAATTGGTATTCTAAATCCCATAATTCTTTATAATCTTTACTAAAATCTGGTTCCCTATACCAACTTGCAATATCCAATTGATTTGCATATGGCCTAAATACATTTGCAACAAATACCATATCCTCTTTCTTCATTTTCCCATTTGGTGTTGCTCCTAACCAACAATGCTTACATCTATTAGGGCATCCTGCCATATCTACTCCAATAGTTATTTTATTTAATTTATTCATCTAACTTACTCTCCTTTTCGGCTAAATAAAGATTTACGAAAAGCGGTGCAGTTTGCTTCTTAACTTTGTATAAATATGTCATTAATAACCTCTAGAATATATTATCTATGTTTACAACTCCCTTTACCTCAAAAAACAGTCCCAATATCATCATTTCTTATAGGGTTATATTTTAGGGGTTAAGCTCTCCTTTGTCCCTTTCGGGTTAACATTACGACGCTGCAGAATTCACTTTATGTTACGGACTGCTATTTTGTTATCCTTTCTCAGGAGGTTACTCAGCTTCAGCACATTAGGTCACCCCAATGCACTAGGAGCCTGCTACATGGTTCTCTAGCAATTACCATGACCAGACTTTCACTGGTAAGCAAACTATGATTTGCAAAACGCACCAAATATCGTGTTAAGCGTCGTATTAATGTCATTTGTATTGCATAATGGGTAATCTTAAGTTTTCTTTTTGTACAGCTTGATTATATTGCTCTAGAAATAAAAAACAATCTTTAATACACTCTAATACCTTCTCCTTGCCAAATGTTTGATCAATTAATTTTGTCATTATATATCCAGCTGTATATCCTTCTAGATTGTCATCAAATAAGTGCCAAATCTCTTTTAAATCAATTAATGTTCCACTTAAAATTCTGTCAATATAGCCCTTAACATTATTAAGAATAAAATATGTTTTTTTAAGATTACTATTCCACTTTTCATTTAATATCCCTTCTTTATCATACGGACTTGGTAAGTAATAGCAGGCTACACCTTCCGATATTAAGTCTCCCATAAAATAAATTAATCTTTGTTTTTTCATATCTTTCTCATTTTGTTGTATTTTAAATATGTATTTATTAACAGCTATATGATGCAATTCATGTGCTAGTATATTTATCAGATTATCAGTATCTAGAATCCCATTTTTACTTAAGTACTCGTCACAAATATCAATAGCAATTTCATTATCTAATACAATTCCAGTTCCTCTTATTCCATATAAAAAGTAAACTTGTACATTTTCATCAAATGCTTCTGGCAAATATAGATTGACAAGATCAACTGCTTTTTCAATTATTTCATTTATATCTATAGTTCTAAATTCTCGTTCTATAACTTCAACTAATTTATAGCCATGTTTCATGCTTCTTAAAAAGATACTATCATTTGAAGTAATACTCGGATTCTTTAAAACATCATCTATTAATTGTAATAAAAACTTATCATCAAATTCCATACCACCATATTCTTTAAGATGTTTTTTAAGAAATACAATTCCAGGTGATTCTATATATTCTTTTATATTATTAATTGGAACAGCTGATATTTCTCTTAAATCTTTTAAAATTAGAAAAGATTTTTCAAGTGCTGTATTATCTATTTTGATTAACATATCTCTCCCCCTGTTTTAGAACTGAACGTCTTTTGTTATTTATGTCGCATAAAGTTCTTGTGTTCACGATGTTCTTCAACTCTCTCGAAGCCCAACATATAATACTGATGAATGTTGGTAACACTTTGTTAGATAAAATGTATGAAATCCAATAATTCTTTCATCCATTTCTATTAGTAACTCCCTTCTTAAGTTTCGCATAACGTCTGGCATCTCTCATGTTGCTGAACCAGACGCATAAGGAATACGCCTTGGCGGTGCTCGCATTATGACTTATTTTATATATGACAATCCTCATTAGTACATTTTGTGGCAAACCATATCTTTCTTCTTCCACATTTGCATGTATGCTCTTCTTCTTGTTCCGAAAGCCATTTTTCTACTCCAATTTCTTTAATTATCAGCATGTTTTTGTATGCTAATTCGTGGTGTCGCATACCATCGTTGTAGAAGTCATTTAACACACTACATGGAAAATCTTCACATTCTCCACAGTGAAGCAACCCTTTACTAATACAACATGCACGAGTAGGGCAGTCATTGACAAGTTCCTTTTCGTTTCTACACCCCATGCATTTTAAATTTTCTTTGTAGTTCTTGCAGCCTCCACAATATAAGCCGCAAAGAGATAGCTTTTCATATTGCACCATTATACCCCCCTCTCGTATCTTCATATGAATGACTAGTAGCTAAAACTATCTCCCAGAGCCTAAGTCACCTTTATTAGCAAATCTTTTTTCATATTTATCAAGCACATAATTCAGACAGTTTTCTAAATTAATGTCAGTTTCGTTGGCAACGCAAATAAGGGAAAATAATACATCTCCAATTTCACTTTCCCATCCTTCAGTATTTCTAAATTGTTTGATACCGTATTCTGTTCCTTTTAATACTTCTTTTGATAATTCCCCAACCTCTGATACTAAATCAATTATCCTAATATTAACACTGGTGCTTATCCCCATATCCTTAGCAAATCTATTAACTTTATCCTGTATCTCTAATAAACTCATATTAGCCTCCTAAATTTAAGACATTTTACCTATAAATCTTTTAATTGAATATCTATGTTTTCAATATCATCATATAAAATAACTTTATTTGATATCCCCACCAATGTTTCAGATATATCCGAACCTCTTTTTGCTATTGTTATAATGGGTATTTCTTTGGCATAAGCATATCCAGCTTCAATTCCTAATCCTACACCCTTTTCTGTTAATTCAATAATAACCAAGTCACATGTATCAATCTTTTTAAATGTTAATTCCATTAATTCAGTTGGAGTATACTCGGTCTGTTCATTATCCTTTATATCACGAACTATACAAATTGTTTCATATCCCTTCTTTTCAAAAAAAGATGAAATTTTATCAACAACTAATTTATTACTATAATCTTCATGATATTTAATTCCTATATATGCCTTCAAATAAATTCACTTCCTTGCCTTGACTATGATGCACTACTTATATTTCAAAGAATTTAAACATCCACGTAAGATTTATTAAATATTTATTTGTCTGGTACCCTTCGCCATGTACTTAGCTTTCCTAAGCTCAAACTTGAAACAAA
>CAYYDM010000003.1:0-31889 GCA_964470635.1 uncultured Clostridia bacterium
GTTAATGGGTGAAATGAAGAAAAGAGGTTTAATTGCCCTAGGAAGTGCTTCTTTCAATCCAGATACTACAGCTCTAGACCCTGTAAATATGCAAGGTATACCTTATGCTTGTTATGCATTTGCTACTCATATAGTAGAAGTAGAAGTAGATACAGAAACAGGAGAAGTACAAGTATTAAAAGTAGTAGCAGCTCATGATGTTGGGCAGGCTATAAACAGAAAGATGGTAGAAGGACAAATAGAAGGTGGAGCTGCAATGGGTATGGGCTTTGCACTTCTAGAAAAAGTTGAAGTAGAAAAAGGAGTAATCAAGAACCCAGGATTTTCAAAATATCTAGTATATACAGCTTCCGATATGCCTGAAATATATCCAATAATTGTTGAAGATCCTGTATCAACTGGGCCTTACGGTGCCAAAGGAATAGGTGAACCTGCACTAATACCAATAATACCAGCAATCTTAAATGCCATTCATGATGCTATTGGTGTCAGATTTACCGAAACTCCTGTAACACCTGAAGCAATAATAGAAGCATTAAAAAACAAAAATTAAAAAAATGTTAGGGGGTACTTTCATTGAGCCAAAATGAAAACAAAGCAAATCAAGCACCAAAGCAAAGTTTTTTAAAGAGAAAAAACATCGAAATATCTGTTAAAAGATATGGGGTTGATGCACTTGGTTTTATGGCATTAGGTCTTTTCTCTTCATTGTTAATTGGTACTATTATGAACACTTTAGGTACTAAATTAGGAATTCCATTTTTAAGTGAAACTCTTTGGCCTATATGTAAAGACATGACAGGAGCAGCAATTGGTGTTGCTATAGCTTATGGTCTACAAGCTCCACCGCTAGTATTATTCTCTTCAGCAGTTACTGGAGCAGCTGGAAACGCGCTAGGTGGACCTGCTGGAGCATTCTTAGCAGCAGTAATCGGTGCTGAACTTGGTAAAATAGTGTCTAAAGAAACAAAAGTAGATATTATCGTTACACCTTCAGTTACAATTATTTCTGGTGTTCTTGTTGGAACAGCTGTAGGACCTGCTATTGGAGCATTTATGACAGGATTAGGAAATCTTATAATGTATGCTACAAGCTTACAACCATTCCTAATGGGTATATTAGTTTCAGTTATAGTTGGTATGGTATTAACTCTTCCAATTAGTAGTGCTGCACTTTGTATGATGCTTGGTCTTGCTGGATTAGCAGGGGGTGCTGCTACTGCTGGATGTTGTGCACAGATGGTAGGATTTGCTGTAATGAGCTTTAAAGAAAATGGTTGGGGAGGACTTGTTGCACAAGGATTAGGAACATCAATGCTTCAAGTACCTAACATAGTAAGAAACTGGAAAGTATGGATTCCTCCAACACTAGTTGGCGCTATTGTAGGACCTTTATCAACTATGGTATTCAAAATGGAAGGAACTCCAATGGGTTCAGGTATGGGAACTAGTGGATTAGTAGGACAATTTGGTACAATAGATGCTATGGAAGCTGCTGGTAAAGGCGGAATGCAAATGTGGTTAGGAATTTTAATATTACAATTTATAATACCTGCAGTTCTTACTCCAATAATAGCTAATGTTATGAGAAAAATGGGTTGGATTAAAGAAGGAGATTTAAAATTAAACTTATAATAAACTAAGTTTAAAACAAAATTAATATTTATCAGATTATGTAGGGATAATTAGGTTAGGAAGATTTTATGCCACTGGAAGAGTGCTTTTACTCTTCTAGTGGCTGTTAATATGTTAAAGCACAGAAAATAAATTCACGAAAAAAAATCTATAAAAAATTTTATTAAATTAACGAATTGCATTTCAAAACCGAACACACATTTCAAAATTGAAATGTTACATAACATGATTATCATAATGATTCAACATTAATCTAAAATGGCATTTCATAATTGAAATGCTAAGGCAAAAAATACTATGGTTTTATACCAATTTAAAGGAAAAAGAGTTGGCATGAAAATTGCTATATAAATATACATGATAAAGTAAAAAAAGGACATGAATATAAAGAAACAAAAAAATAGAGGAGGTACAGCATGAAAGTAGGTTTTATAGGTTTAGGAGTTATGGGTAAAAGAATGGCTGCAAACGTATTGAAAGGTGGATTTCAGCTTGTAGTATCCGATTTGAACAAAGAAGCAGTAAGAGAATTAGTAGAAATGGGTGCAGAAGAAGGACAGACACCTGCTGAAGTTGCAAAAGAGGCAGACTTAGTTCTTACATCTCTTCCAAACTCAGCAATAGTAGAAGGAGTTATATTAGGAAAAGATGGTGTTTTAGAAGGAATTAAAGAAGGAGCAATAATAGTTGATTTAAGTAGTATTACTCCAAAATCAATACAAAATATAGCTAGAAAAGCTAGCCAAAAAAGGGTTGAAGTATTAGATGCTCCAGTAAGTGGTGGTGCTTCAGGAGCAGAGAAAGGTACTCTTACTATTATGGCTGGAGGAAATAAAGAAGCATTTGAAAAAGCTCTTCCTGTATTAAAATGTATAGGTACAAAGGTAATCCATGTTGGAGATGTTGGAGCTGGAGATACAGTTAAATTAGTAAATAATCTTTTATTAGGGGTTAATATGGTAGCAGTTTCTGAAGCTTTAGCTTTAGGAGTTAAAGCAGGACTTAAACCAGAAGTGTTATATGATATCATCAGTCAAAGCTCAGGTTCTTCATATGCATTAACTGCAAAGTATAAAAACTTTATAGCTAAAGGTAATTTTGAACCTGGATTTGCAATTGATTTACAATATAAAGATTTACAACTTGCAGTAGATACTGCTAAAGATTTAAAAATGCCATTGATTATAGGAAACTTATCACAACAAATGTTTGAAGCTGCAAGAGCAAAAGGATTAGGTACTGAAGATATTTCAGCAGTATTAAAGTTATACGAAGAATGGGGAAATATAGAAGTTAGAGAGGAGCAAGCTTAATTATGAGTATCAAAACTATGATTGAAGAAAAAATGCCCTTAACTCTTGGGGAAATAGTAGAAATCGCAGATAAAAATAACGTGAGATTTGTTGATGTAGTTCTTGCTGAAACAGAAATTCAAACAGGTAAGAGTAAAGAAGAAATATTAGAAGATGTTTTAAAAGAGTTTGAGCACAATTTACATGCTGTAGAAATCGGATTAACTACAGGAAGCAGTTTACTACTTGGAACAACTGGTGCTCAATTAAATAATATGGAAGGCTATAGATTATTCAAAGACGAATTTGTAGATAAGGCCGTAGTATATACAATAGCAGCTCAAGTAGGTAATCATGGTATAGGACTAAACCCATGTGCAGGTACTGGTGATTCATGTCCTTACACAGGATTTATAAAAGCTATGTTTGAGACAGGGTATAAAAAAGAAAGAGTAGCTGAAATAGCAGCAATTCTTTTAAAAGTAGGCTCAATGTTTAGAGTTGGTAAAACATCAACTGGATGTAATATGGAAGGCTTTGGTGCTGGATCAGCAGCAGTAGCAGCAGCAACAGTTGAATTGGCAGGAGGAAGTGCAAAAGCTACAGAACGCGCAATGGTAATAGCTATTTCTCCAACAATAGGTGTTCCTTGTACTCCTAGAGTTATGGTACCAGCACTATGTGCTACTCATATAGGAGGAGCAATCTTAATGGGAACATTAGCAGGAGGATTAGCTGCTAAAACTGATATGGAAGTAAATGTACCTATAGATGTAATGTTGGCTATGGCAACTGAAGTTCATCCAATATCAGCTAAGTCTATAGTACCTTCAGTAGTAGAATTTATGCAACCTTTCTTCAAGACTAAAGAGCCTGTTGAAAGACTTATAGATCAAGCAATTAAAGATGAGGAACAAGCTCATATTGAGCAAACATTAGTTAAAGCTAAAGAAATAGCTAAGAAATTAGCTACAGGAGCAAAGCCAATTACTAATACTTTAGGAGAAGCTGTTGTAGGTGGAAGTAGCCAAGCCGTAGGTTCTCCAACAAACACAGGAAGAATCGCTCATTTCTTAGCAAAAGGAAAAATTAAAAAGGTTAAAATAGAACTTTATCCAGAACTATTTGCACGTAGAGGAATAAATGTTCCTGGAGTACTAATGGGAGCAGTATATGGTTCATCTACTGCCGATGGAAAAATGTATAAAGAAGTAATGGGACTTGTAGAAAAAGAAGGAATTGAAGTAGAAATAGTTAAGGCTGAAGAATACCAAGTTCAAAGAGTTACAGTAACAACTGACGAAGGAACATTTATGGTTGATGCATTAAATAGAGGTGGCGGAAGATTAGTTCTTAGAGATGCTACACCTTCAAGACAAGAGGCTGTTGATATAGCAAATAAATTAGGCATAGTTCTAGTAGAAGCATAGAAAGAAGGTGAGATAAGTGAACATTATAGAAAGAATTATTGCAAAAAAAGCAAACAAAGATACTGTTAAAGTCGGAGAAGAACTAAGTGTAAAGGTTGATTTAGCCATAGCTCATGACGTTACAGGTCCTTTAGCAGTAGCTCAGTTTATGAAAATAGGAGTAAAAGAAGTATTTGATAAAGACAGAGTTGTCTTTGTAATGGATCACAATATACCTTGTGCATCAGTAGATTCTAGAATTCAGCATAGAACAATACATGAGTTTTGCGATAAATTTGGCGCAAAAGTATATGGAAGATCTGAAGGGGTTATACATCAAGTTATACACGAAGAAGGATTGTATAAAAAAGGTGACATTATAGTAGGAGCTGACTCTCATACTTGTACTGCAGGAGCTTATGGAGCAGTTGCTATACCTTTAGGTTCTACTGAGCTTGCAGCAGTTATGGCATTAGGAGAGCTTGACCTAGAAGTACCAGAAACATATTTAATAAACATTGATGGAGAACTAAGACCAGGCGTCTATGGAAAAGACATTATTTTATATGTAATAGGAAAATTTGGTACAAACGGTTTTACAGATAAGGCAGTTATTTTTAGTGGAAGCACAATATTAGGATTGAGCAATGAAGATAAGATGACAATCGCTAATATGATGATAGAAATGGGTGCTATGATTGGCTACATCGACCAAGGTGATGAAGAAATAGGCGATGTAAAGAAGGTATATAACATCAATGCATCAAATATTTCACCTGTAGCTGCATGTCCATCATCACCAGGAAATGTAAGAACTATTAAAGAAATAGAAGGACAGAAAATAAATCAAGCAGTTATTGGAAGCTGTACAAATGGAAGATTATCTGACATGAGAATAGCTGCTGAAGTATTAAAAGGTAGAAAAGTTGCTCATGGAGTTAATATGATAATAGTTCCTGCTTCAAAGAGAATTTTAGATAAGATGGAAGAAGAAGGATTAACTAAGATATTTAGAGAAGCAGGTGCAGTAGTTACTAATCCAGGATGTGGACCTTGCTTTGGAGCACATCAAGGATTACTAACAAAAGAAGATGTTGCAATATCTTCAACAAATAGAAACTTCCCAGGAAGAATGGGACACAAAGAAGCGAAGATTTATTTAGCTTCTCCTAGAACAGTAGCAGAAAGTGCAGTAAGAGGATGTATTACATGTCCAGGCACTGTAATTCCATTGGAGGGATAGTTATCATGAACAAGATAAAAGGAAAAGCATTTATACTAAACGAAAACGTAGATACAGACCAAATACTTCCTGGATATGCTATGAGCTATCCAGTTGAAGAACTAAAAAAAGTTACTTTAAGAGGAAGTATTATTCCAGATTTTCCAGAAAAGGTTCAGACTGGTGATATAATCATTGCTGATGATAACTTTGGCTGTGGTTCAAGTAGAGAACAAGCTCCTGTAGCCCTAAAAAGCTGCGGAGTAGGAGTAGTAATCGCTAAATCATTTGCAAGAATCTTTAGAAAAAACTCAATAAACATAGGACTTCCAGTAGTAACTTGTGAATATATAAAAGAAATCAAAAATGAAGCAAAAGAAAATGACGAATTCGAAGTAGATTTAGTTAAAGGCATAATAACTAATTTAAGAACACAAAACCAGTATAAATTAAATCAATTATCAGAAACTACCCTTGAGACACTTCAAGCAGGTGGATTAATAAATAAAGTTAAAAAGAAACTTATGGAAAGAGGTGCTATTTAATGGCTAAAGCAAGACCAAATACGGAAAGAATTATTAAAGAAGACATAGAAAGAATAAAGGCATATGAAAAAGCTTTCGGTGTTAAAATGCCATATGTAGACGAAAATGGAGAAGTTCAAGGATTACCTGATGCTTACCCAAGAGAAGTTAATGGTGTAATCCGTAGTGGTTATAGATTAACAGAACTTGGAAGACAAGCTGTTGAAACAGGAAACCCAGTTCAAAATCCAATACTTGGAAGAAATAGCGCAGAAGAAACATATAGAGAATCAGGCCACATGTATGATATGGCTGAAAAGCTTGGAATAACATTATTCCAATTCGTACACTCAGAGGCAACAAGACATATTGATCCATTAGATGGTATAGAACTAATAGAACAATCTAGAGGTAAAGGTGGAATTACTCCAGCTGGAGAAAGAGAATTTGTTCAAATGGGTGGAGGTTCAAAGCATCCAATAAGAATAAATGCTACTGGAGATACAACACATTTAAACGTATTAAATGCATTAATAGCTGGTTTTGATGGTACAGATTTAGGTCCGGTTATCCACGTTCACTTTGGAGGAAGAGGAATTCATGACTTCAGAACAAAGGTAGTAAACGGATATAAAGCAATACAAATATGTGCAGAAAATAATATGTTTGTTCAGCTTGATACTCATAAACATATTAACAATATAATGGGTACAGACGGAATGGCTTTAGCAATGGTTCTATTATCTGAAGGATTAGCAGTAAAAGCAGGATTAGATAGAGCTTTAAGTGCTATCCAAATGAATGTAGCTGGTATCAATGTACTTGCTGACTTAGCTTTAGTAAAAGCATTCAGAGAAACAATCTGGAGTGAATTTATTATAGCAGTACCTGAAACATTCCAAAACCCACCAGCAGACCTAATAGCAGAACAAGCACACTTTGCTAGAATGGCAGTTACTGCTAAACTTGCAGGAGCTAACTTCTACAGACCAAAGGCTGCTGAAAATGTAGGTATCCCTACTGGTGAGTCAATGGCTAAAGCTATTTGGGCTACACAAAATGTATTTGAGGGAACATATAAAGTAGAAATCCATGATCCATTTATAGATCAAAGAAAAGAAGAAATAAAAGCTGAAGCAATGGCAGTATTAACAGCTGCATTAAAGAGAGATAAAATGTTAAAACCTGAAGAAATAAATGCAGAATTCTGGGCTCAATATGATGAGCATGAGCTAATTGACTTAATAGTTGAAGCTGGTAAAAATGGTATCTTAGATACTCCTAGAGCTGGAGGATGGGATCTTAAGAGATTCGTTAAAACAAACAGAGATAAAGATGGAATCAGAAGATATATAGCAGGTTACACTCCATTAGGAGTAGATGAAAAATATATGCCTATTACTAAAGAAAATATAGAAGTTCAAAAAGAAACTCCTGTAACTAAAAAAGAAAAAGTCGTTTTAGCAACTGTAGGAGCAGATGCTCACGTAGTTGGTATAAACATGGTAAAAGAAGCAATACAAAGAGCTGGCTATGAAGTAATCTTCTTAAGAGGAATGAATCTTCCAGAAACAGTTGCTGAAGTTGCAGCAGAAACTAAAGCAAGTGTTGTTGGAGTTAGCAACCTATTAGGACTAGGTATGACATTGTTCCCAAGAGTATCTAAAAGACTTGAAGAACTTGGACTTAGAGACGATGTAGTACTTTTAGCAGGTGGTAGAATAGCAGAAAAAGAAGAAGAACATGCTATGTACGAAAAGAAAATTAAAGAAGAAGGAACAGGATTCCTTGGTGTAGATAACTTCTTTGGACCAGGAACTGATCTTGATGAATGTGTTAAATGGATAGAAGAACAATTAGCTAAAAAGAAAAATAAGTAATCTTTAAATAGTAAGATATTTGACATATATATTATGAAAGCTTAAAAATGTGAGGAGGCATAAATATGGAGCAGATTAAAACGCCTGTTGTTATTATGAGAGCTGGAACAAGTAAGGGAATTTTTATTAAAGAAGAAAATTTACCTAAAGACCAAAAAGAAAGAGACGAATTAATATTAAAAATATTTGGAAGCCCAGATATCAGACAAATCGATGGTTTAGGTGGAGCAGATCCATTAACTAGTAAACTAGCTATTATAGGACCTTCAACAAGAGAAGATGCTGATGTTGACTATACATTTGGTCAAGTATCTTATGTAGCACCAAAAATCGATTATTCAGGAAACTGTGGAAATATCTCTGCTGGTGTTGGACCATTTGCTGTAGATGAGGGTCTAGTAAAAGTTGAAGAGCCTTTTACAACTGTTAGAGTACACAATACTAATACTGGTAAATTAATAATTGAAAAGGTTGAAGTTGTAAATGGCAAGGCTAAAGTTACAGGAGACTATAGTATAGCAGGAGTTCCTGGAACAGGTTCAGAGATAGTAATTGACTTCTCAGATACTGCTGGAGCAGCAACTGGAAAGTTACTTCCAACAGGAAATGTTATAGATAAAATTGATGTAACTGGTTTTGGTGAAATAGAAGCTTCTTTAGTAGATGCTGCAAACCCAGTTGTATTTGTAAGAGCAAAAGACTTAGGCTTAACTGGTATTGAAACACCATCACAAATAGATGAAAACAAAGCAATGCTGGCTACTTTAGAAGAAATAAGAGGAAAAGCAGCTGTTATGATGGGATTAGTTAGCGATTGGAAAAATGCAGTTAAAGAAGCTCCTGCATTCCCAATGATAGCATTTGTATCTCCAGCCCAAGACTATGTTGACTTTACAAAAGGAAAAGAAATAAAAGAAAGTGATGTAGATTTCGTTTCAAGACTTATGTTCATGCAAGTTGTTCACAAGACTTATGCTGGTACAGCAACAATCTGTACAGGATCAGCTGCAAGAATAGAAGGTACAATAGTAAACGAAGCAATGAATGCTAAAGGCAAAGGTAAGGATGAAATTCTTAGAATAGGTCATCCTGCTGGAGTAATAACTATAGAAGTTGCTGCTAGCAAAGAAGATAATTGCTGGAAACTTGAAAAAGCTGCAATAAACAGAACAGCAAGAAGAATCATGGATGGTAATTGCTACACAGTAAAATAAAGGAAGGTAAGCTTATGTGCAGATATGATTATTTAATTATAGATATAGGAAGCACATATACTAAGCAAAGATTGTTTAAAGACTGTGAATTGGTGGCGACTGTACAGTCGCCTACAACAGTTGAAAATGTCTACAAAGGAATAAAAGCTGGACAAGACATTATCAAGGAAACATTGAAAGAAAGCAATATAGAAGCAAAACATGTGCTTGCCTCTAGTAGTGCTGCAGGTGGATTAAGAATGGTAGCTATGGGTTACATGACTAGAGTTACTGCAAAGGCAGCCAAGGAAGTTGCTATGAACTCTGGTTCTAAAATACTTGAGATAGTTTCTAATGAAAACCCTCCAGAATACAGAATACAGATTTTAAAGGAAATAAACCCTGATATCATACTCTTAGCTGGAGGAACTGACTTTGGAGATGAATCTTCTATTATAGAAAATGCATCTTTAATAGTAGAAAGTGGAGTTAAAGGTGTAGTAGTTATAGCTGGAAATATAAATGCACAAGCAGAAGTTGCAAAAATATTAAAGGCTGGAAATGTATCTCATTTAAGAGTTCCTAATATAATGCCTACAATCCATAAGCTTAGAGTAAAAGAAGCTAGAGAGGCCATTCATATGGAATTCATTAAGCAAATTACTAAAGCACAAGGCTTGAGTATATTACAAGAGGAAATAACAAATGATAAGATTATACCTACTCCTGGTGCAGTTTTAATGGCTTCTGAGCTTTTGGCAAAAGGAACCTATTTAGAAAAAGGAATAGGTGAAATTATTGTAGTAGATTTAGGTGGAGCAACTACAGATATCCACTCTGTAATACCTGGTTATGCTAATCTTGAGGATGAGGAAATAGGTCTTATAGTAAGCAATGAAAAACAAATGTCCTATAGAACAGTTGAAGGTAACTTAGGTATGCGTATAAGTGCCATGGGAGTTTTAGATACAGTAAGCCCTAGAGCTATTTTTCACAAAAGAGGAATTAAAGATGAAGAACTACTAGAAGAGTTTACTCAGTATTGTATGGAAGTAGAAAAAACACCTAGGCATATAGCAGAAAATGAAAAGGAATATATGTTTGACACATTCATTGCAGAAACAGCTGTAGAAGTAGCATTAAAAAGACATGCAGGGTTCATATCTACAGTTGCAGATCCTATAACAGGTATTATGCCAGGAATGCCTATTGGCAGGGATTTAAGAAATGTAAATACCATAATAGGCGTTGGAGGAATCTTCTCACATAGAGAACCTTCTGAAAGCAAAGATATAATAAAAAACGCACTAAAGGATAAAGGTATTTCACTTTTACCAAATGAACCAAAAATAATAATAGACGAAAACTATATACTATATACTGGAGGGCTCATCTCTCAAGTTGATGAAGATTATGCATTCCAAGTACTAAAGAATAGTTTTAATTTACAATAGTTGGAGGTAACAATATGAAAAAAACTACTATGTTAAGACAATTATTAAATGCTAAAGAAATACTTGTAGCGCCAGGTGCACATGATGCCCTTACAGCTAGAGTAATTGAAAAATCTGGTTTCAAAGCAGTATATATGACAGGATATGGCCAAGCAGCAAGTGTTTTAGGTAAGCCAGATATTGGACTATTAAGCATGACTGAAATGCTAGATAGAGCTAGAAAATTCGCAAGTGCAGTAAGTATTCCTGTAATTGCTGATGGAGATACTGGTTTTGGAAATGCTATAACAGTTATGAGAACTGTAGAAGAATATGAAGCTGCAGGTGTAGCTGCAATTCAACTTGAAGACCAAGTAGCTCCTAAAAGATGTGGACATATGTTAGGAAGAAAAGTTGTAAGCATGGAAGAAATGGTTGGTAAAATCGAAGCAGCTAAAGCAGCAAGAAAAGACCCAGATTTCGTTATAATAGCTCGTACAGATGCACGTACAGTTCATGGAATAGATGAAGCTATAAGAAGAGCAAAAGCTTATGAAGCTGCTGGAGCTGACGTAATATTCGTAGAATCAGTTGAAAACGAAGAAGAAATGAAAAGAGTTCATGCAGAAATAAAAGTTCCTACACTAGCTAACATGGTTGAAGGTGGAAGAACTCCACTATTAACAAACAAGGAATTAGAAGAAATCGGATATAGCTTAGTTATATATCCAACAGCATCAACATATGTAACTGCAAAAGCTATGTTTGACCTTATGGAAGCATTAAAGGTAAACGGAACTACTGCGAAAAGCATTGATAAAATGATAACATTCCCTAACTTCAACGATTTAGTAGGATTAGGAGAATTTGCAGAGTTAGAAAACAAATACGTAAGAGAATAGTAGAAGTTTCGGAAATATAAATTAGAGCTTAGTTCAGTAGAGCATTATACAGTTTGCCCTTACTGGATTTTAGTTAATACAGTCTAGAGTTCACAAATATTATCTTAACTTTTCCATAAGTTAAAGGCAATATTTGTGAACAAAGATCAGTATTCATATAAATTAAATTAGCTAAAATAAAGGGAGGTAGTTATAATGTCAAGATTAGGTATTAAAAACATAGGTATTTTAGTAACAGGAGATGTAAAGAACCCTATTTCAAAAGCTACTACAATAATAGTAGAAGATGGTAAAATCCTTAAAATAGGTGATGAAAAATTATTAGATGAATTCAAATGTGATAAAGTAATAGATGCAAAAGGAACAACTGTAGCACCAGGCTTTATCGATTCACATGTTCACCCAGTATTAGGAGACTTTACACCAAGACAAAACACAATAGGTTTCATTAATAGTTCTCTACATGGTGGAGTTACTACAATGATATCAGCAGGAGAAGCTCATACTCCAGGCAGACCAAAAGATCCAGCTGGAACTAAAGCATTAGCAATCTTAGGACATAAAAGTGCGAAGAATGCAAGACCAGGTGGAGTAAAACTTCATGGTGGTGCTTTAATTCTTGAAAAAGGATTAGTAGAAAAAGACTTTGAAGAACTTGCAAAAGAAGGAGTATGGCTAGTAGGCGAAGTAGGCTTAGGATCAGTAAAAGATCCAGAAGAAGCAGCTCCAATGGTTAAATGGGCTAAGAAAAATGGATTTAAAGTTATGATGCATACAGGTGGTACTTCAATTCCTGGAAGCAGTACTATAACTGCAAATGACGTTATAGAAACAGATACAGATGTAGTTTCTCATATCAATGGAGGACCTACTGCAATAGCTCCAGAAGAAGTTGATAAAATAATAAACAATACTAATATGACTTTAGAGCTTGTACAATGTGGTAACTATAAAATCATGAAATATACTGTTAACCAAGTAAAAGCAAAAGGCCAACTTGAAAGAATTATTGTTGGAAATGACTCACCATCAGGTACAGGAATAATACCTCTAGGAGTTTTAAGAACTATTTCCTATGTAGCTTCAGAAACAGATGCTACAGCAGCAGAAGCAATATGCTTTGCAACAGGTAATACAGCAAAGGCATTTGGATTAAATGTTGGACTTATTGAAGAAGGAAGAGAAGCAGATTTTGTAATCATGGATGCTCCTTTAGGTTCAATAGGTGAAGATTCATTAAAAGCTCTTGAAGCAGGAGATATTCCAGGAGTATCTATGGCAATAATAGATGGTGAAGTAATGTTTACAAAGAGCAAAAACACACCACCTGCAACTCATGGTGCTGTTATCTGCTAAGCTATTTTTCAGTTGTTAAATTAGAAAGGGGAAAAATAACTTATGATTAAAGTTATTCTTGATAAGTGTAAAGGTTGTAGCATTTGTGTTAAAAATTGTCCACTAGATGCAATAGAGGTAACAGATAAAAAAGCTCATACAAATGATAAATGTGTATCTTGTGGTATATGTACTAGAGTATGTCCTTTCAAAGCTATTGAAAGAACAGAAGAGCAAGCTCCAAATACAGTAAAATGTACTCACTGTCCTGTTAACTGTACAATACCTGAAGGAAAAACAGGAGCATGTAAGAGATATACAAACATCAATGGAGAGACTGTAAGAAACAGAAAACTTGTTGTTGATGCAATAACAAATATTCCAGAAACAGAAAGCTTACCTTATAAACCTCTTATTACAGCAGTAGGTAGTGGAACAAGTTATCCATGCTGCCGCCCTGCACCATTTATTGTTCAAGATAATGTAGAAGGTGTGGACGTTGTAACAGTAGTTACTGAAGCTCCTCTTAGCTACAGTGGTGTAAAAGTTAAAATAGATACAAACATGCACATAGGTGAGGAAGGTGCAAAAGTTAAGAGAGATGGAAAAGTTGTTGGAATGGTAACAACTGAAGAGTATGGTGCAAAAATGCTTACAATTGGTGGGGCTAATCTTCTAAGCAACGGCAACGATGGTTTCGTAGTTGCAAGAACTATAGTAGACTTAGCAAATGGCAGAAGAGTAACATTAAAAGTAGACAATGGTAGCACTCTTGAAGTACAACAAGGAGAAGCGCCTATTATAGATGGTGTAAAAGAAAAGCTTATGAGAGTAGGCTGTGGTAGTGCTACTATAGGAATGTTTGCTAGACATTTATGTAAAGTTGTAAATGAAGCAATCATACTAGACTATCACGTTATTGGTCTTCTTTCAGAGCACTTTGCAGGTCAAGAAGTAGGAATGAAATACAGTGGAGTAGTTCCTTACGGAGTAAAAAGCACAAGAGGAAGATACTTTGGAAATCATGGACATGGTTGGGGTGGAACAGAAATTGTAAACCCAATTGATGCAGTAGTATCTGTTGATATGAATCTATCTAAAGCAGGAGACAAAATATTAGTTACTGAGACAACAGGACAAAAAGCTGCTTTACTAGAAATTCAAGCAGATGGATCAGTTAAAGAAATTCCAATGACAGAAGAAGTATTAAATACAGTTAAACTAATTTCAGACACATGTGAAGAATCAAAAGTTGCAGTTATTTACACTGGAGGAACAGGTGGAAGTGCAAGAGCTGGGGTAACTAATTTCCCTAGAAAATTAACAGATGCTATCCACAACGACCAAATTAGAATGACTGTAGCTGGTGCACCAGTATTTATTCTTCCAGGAGGAGGAATAAACTTTATGGTAGACGTAGCAAAAATGATCCCAGAGTCTACAACTTGGGTTCCAACACCTGCTACTGTAGCACCAGTTGAATACACTATGACAAGAGAAAAGTATGAAGAACTTGGTGGACATACTGACCATATAATCACTAAAGAACAGCTTTTAAAAATGCTTGAAAAAGAGGAATAATTATGATTGAAA
Organism: uncultured Clostridia bacterium; assembly: GCA_964470635.1. Classification (GTDB taxonomy): domain Bacteria; phylum Bacillota; class Clostridia; order Tissierellales; family Proteiniboraceae; genus Proteiniborus. Next base: position 14,419 of record CAYYDM010000003.1, read on the forward strand.
AGCTTCAAGATGAGAGAATATTTATAAACCATGGTCCTATACAAATGGTAATAGACGTATCTGTAAATGGAAGGAGAACACCGGAAATAAGCCTTGAAGTAGGTAAACATGTATTAGAACAGTTTGATAAGCTAGCACAGTACACTCCTAAATTAAAAGAAATGCGAGCTTATAGAAGTGTAAGTAATGAATTTCCGGAAGTCCTAAATAAGATGATTATTGCTGTTGAAAAGAGTGGATATGAAGAACTTAATACTCTTGGAGCTGTGGCAGGTTCCTTTTCTGATATAGCTCTTCAAAAAGCAATAGAACTAGGTGGAACTAGAGTTATTGTAAACAATGGTGGAGATATAGCGCTAAAGGATACAGAAGGAAAACCAATTAGAGTTGGGATTCCATATACAAATGATAAAGAAAAAGGTCAACTAGTATTAACAATTACTGAAGAACAAGGTGTTCATGGTATATGTACTAGTGGCATTGGTGGAAGAAGCTTTACAAAAGGCATAGCTACTGCTGCAGTTGCTCTGGCTTCAGATGCAGCTACAGCAGATGCATGTGCTACGTACTTAGGTAATGTGACTAATGTAGAAGACGAAAATATTATTCGCTGCCTTGCAGAAGAAATAGATTCAGGAACTGATATTAGAGGACAAATAGTTACATTAAAAGTTGGGCAAATTAGTAGAGAGAAAAAATATAGAGCATTGCTAAATGGACTTAATGCAGCAGAAGATTTGTACAAAAAAGGAATAATAAAGGGAGCAGTTATTTGCATAGGAGATACAATAGTAAAATGTCCAGATAGCTTAAATGCAGAATCTGTAAAATTATAATAACAACATAAAAAACTGAGGAGGTTTTACAAATGGACGTTAAAATAAGAAAATACTATACTTTTGTAGAGGAAATTAAAGCTGACGGTGGAAAAGCAATCGAAGGAAAAGACCACAAGAGAGTATCAATTGCAGTAGTATTTGAAAACCCATATGCAGGAAAATATGTAGAAGATCTTTCTCCATTATCAGATTGGGCTACATCAGTAACACCAGACTTAGTTGAAAGAGCATTAAAAGCAGCAGGAATTGACAAAAGCGAAGCAGAAAGCTATGGTAAAGCAGCTATAGTTGGAGGAAATGGTGAACTTGAGCATGGAGCAGCATTACTTCACCCATCACTAGGAAAGCCATTTAGAGAAGGACTTGGCGGAGGAAAAGCAATTATTCCTTCAGCTAAAAAAATGGGATATCCAGGATGCTCAATAGATGTGCCTCTACACTACAAAGATGCAGCATTTGTAAGAACACACTTTGATGCGATGGAAGTTAGAGTACCAGACGCTCCAAGAGATAATGAATTAGTATTAATCCTTTCAGTTACAAACTGTGGAAGACCACATCCAAGAGTTGGCGGATTAAAAATTGAAGAAGTTAAAGGCGAAGACGGATTAAGATAGTTATTGAAGAATTATCAAAATACATCCTATTCATAGACCTTTATTAATTGCAAACAAATACTTTAAATAAAGACCATGGGGAACATTCTCATGGTCTTTATAGTATATAAAAAGTTAAATACATACTGATGACAAAATTAATGGCAAGTATTATGAAAATGAGAAAAAATCGTTTATTTGTACTAATAGAACTCATCAATTGCTCAATAACAGATTGTTTCTATTGCAAATATGGGATGCGTGTTTTCAATTGTGAAATGTATGCTTTCAAATATGAAATGTGGTGAAATTAAGTAATTTCAATTGATACGAGCCCTTATTATATTCATATTGCAAAAATGAAAGAAAGCCAAATAGTGTAGAATTTTTAAAGCCAGTAAATAAGCTAATTTACACCCGAAAAAAACATTAAGAATTGGCACGAAAGTTGCTGTATTAATATACAAGGCTAGACCAAATGTTTCCTCAACTACCAAGGACATACGTAATAATTATGTTAGTCGCTACATACTATAATTTTTGAAAGGGGGCTACTAGGTTTAGTGCTTTTTTAATATGGTAAAAAAGGAGGGCTTAATTTGCGTTTAGTTTGTTAAAGAAAAAACAACATAAGGAGGAGTTTAAATTGGCTGAAAATCATGATGTACAAGCAGTAGTAGCAAACAAAGGAACGGAAAACGCTTTCAATTCAGTACCAGATTCAGAAAGAAAGTCATTATTAAGCCTTACCTTCGTTTTAGCAGGTTATCCAATTGCATTATCAAATTTTGTTATAGGTGGAGCAGTAGGCGTAGGCATGACATTTCCTAAGGCTGTAATGACGCTTTTAGTAGGCAATGGCGTCCTTATGGCAATAGTATTAGCTACCGGGTATATGGCATATAAAACAGGCCTTTCAACATCTTTCTTATCTAGAAGAGCCTTTGGAAAAAGAGGCTCCAGTATTTTTTCAATTTTATTAGCTATTTCTTCCGTAACCTGGATATCATTAAATGGTGATATTTTTGCTAGGTTAATAAAAAGCACATTTTCATGGTGGACCTTACCAGTTTCCATTACTGCAATTATATGTATAGCATTGTGGACTCAATCAGCAATTAGAGGCTATAAAGGTCTAGAAGTAATAAGTTTTCTAGGTGTACCTGCAGCATTAATATTATCTGCAATAGGAGTTATTGCAGTTGGTAGAGCCACTGGAGGTTTTGGCGAAGTATTTAACTACATCCCAGTTAAACCTATTTCATTTACAGCGGCCACATCATCTATTATAGGTGGATGGGTCTTTGGAGCTACTATAACTCCGGACGTATGTAGATTTGCTAAAAGCACAAGAGATTTAATTATCTCAGGAATAGTTGCATTTACTATAGGGTGTTTAGGTCTACAGTTTGCTGGGGCACTAGTTGCCATATCTACAGGTAATGGCGATTTTACAGTTGCTATGGCAGCATTAGGACTTTCTTTGATAGCTTTTTTTGCTGCAATATTCTGCCTATGGACTACCCAAGACAATAATATTTATGGGGCAAGTTTAGCAATTCAAAATATATTAGAAGAAACTAAATTCAAAGGTAAAGTTCAACATAAGCATATTGCATTAGCAACAGCAGGATTAGCAGCTATATTTGCAGCACTTGGAATATACAAATATATACTTCCTATAATCCAATTTTTATCATTATTAATTCCACCAGTTTCAGGACTTATTATTGGAGAAGAGTTCTTTGTAAAGAATTCAAAAGAAAAATTAAGTGTAAATGCAGTAGCTCTTGTTTCATGGCTTGTAGCTGGTGTAGCAAGTTACATATCATTAAAAGCAGATGTTTTTGTACCACCAATAGTGGGAATAGTAACAAGCTGTATTACATATATAATACTAAGCAGGTTATTTGATAAAAAAATAAAAGCAGCTTAGATGTAGAATTGAGGCCCTCGTTAAAAACGAGGGCTTTTTTATAACGAATAGGAAAGTTCTACTTTAATGCCTTATATCAAGAACTTTCCGTAAATGAGTTTCAAGAAAAGCTACATCTAATACTTCGTTAGAAGCTTTTCTTAATTTGCATTTTTTATTAAATATTCAGGTTGTATATCCTTAAAAGTGGTATAATAATTATATTTACACAAAAAACTTTTATAAAATATCAATTAAATGGAGAGGGAAAAGCTATGAAATATAATGTGCTGACAAAAGGTGAGAAAGTAATTATTCAAAACGTGGAGCACTTTGAACCTAAGCATATATTTGAATGTGGACAATGCTTTAGATGGGACAGAGAAGAAGATGGTAGCTATACAGGTGTAGCTCATGGAAAGATTTTAAATGTTAGAAAAGATGTGGACGATATTATTTTTTCTAATACAAGTTTAAAAGATTTTGAGGATATATGGGTAGATTATTTTGATTTGAATAGGAATTATGGAGAAATCAAAGATAAATTATCTAAAGACCTAATATTAAAGGAAGCTATAGATTTTGGATATGGAATAAGAATATTGAAACAAGATGAATGGGAAATACTCATATCATTTATTATGTCTGCAAGAAATAGTATTCCTATGATTAAGAGATCTATAAATATGTTAAGTGAAAAATATGGAGAATACATAGGTGATTATAATGGGAAAGGATATTATAGCTTTCCTGATGCTGATGTATTAGCTAAACTATCTCTTGAGGATATACAGGACTGTAAAACATCTTTTAGAGCAAAGTACATAGCCAATGCAGCCGCGATAGTATCAAGTAAAGAGATAGATATATATAGAATCAAAAACCTTTCAACAGAGGACGCTAGAAAAGAATTGATGCAGTTTGCTGGAGTAGGACCTAAAGTTTCTGATTGTATCATGTTATTTTCAATGAATAAATATGATGCCTTTCCAATAGATGTTTGGGTGAAAAGAGTTATGGAATATTTTTATTTAAAACAAGATACTAGTCTAAAGACCATACAAGAATATGGACAAAATAAATTCGGGGACTATGCAGGATATGCTCAACAATATTTATTTTATTATGCTAGGGAGCTGGGCATAGGGAAATAATGAGAATTAAGAATTAAAGGGGGAAAAATTTTTGTTAGGAAATCTTGCAAATGCTTTTGCAATAATTATAGGAAGCCTTATTGGAGTATTTCTAAAAGACAGGTTTAAAGAAAGCTACAAGGACATAATTATGAGTAGTATAGGTCTAGCTGTATTAGTTATAGGAATTAGTGGGGCTATAAAAACAGAAAATATGTTATTGGTAGTTATAAGTTTAGTTATAGGAAGCATACTAGGAGAATGGTTTAAAATCGAAGATAAGCTTGAAAGCATAGGAAAGTTCATAGAGGGTAAGGTAGGGTCAGGAGGATCTAATATTTCAAATGGCTTTGTTACTGCATCCCTTATTTACTGTGTAGGTGCCATGGCTATAGTAGGTGCTTTAGAAAGTGGACTTACTGGAAATAACCAAACTCTCATTGTTAAAGCTATTCTAGATGGAGTTACATCCATAATATTTTCTTCAACCTTAGGAATTGGAGTGGCGTTTTCTTCTTTATCTGTATTAGCATATCAAGGGTTGATTACATTAACTGCAAATACAATGAAGATTTTTTTAACAGATCCAGTTATAATAGAGATGTCTGCTGTTGGAGGAGTACTGATTATTGGTATAGGAGTTAACCTTTTAGGGCTGAAAAAAATAAAGATAGGGAATATGCTACCAGCTATTTCTATACCTATTATATATTATATATTTTCCCTAATGATAGGCAAGATAATATAAGAATAATACTTAGACTTGCTATATTTTTCGAGATATATGAATAGAATAATCAGGTGGAGTCTGAGATTTTTCAAGGAAATTTTATGATATTGTGATAAATAAAGATATACTGTGATATTAAGTGAAAAGTCAATGAAAATTAACATAAACTCAAATAATAGCATAATAAAACGAAATACAGCCTAAAATGATATTTGATTCTATAAAATGCTTTAGATAACATATATGTTGTAAGAATTAGCACTCAACGATAGAGAGTGCTAATAAATAATAATGAAAAAGACAAAATTAAAATAAACAGGGAGGGTAAAATATGAATATTAAGCCATTAGGAGACAGAGTTGTTATTAAAAAGGTAGAGGTTGAAGAAAAAACTAAAAGCGGTATAGTTCTTCCAAGCTCAGCTAAAGAGCAACCACAAATAGCTGAAGTTGTTGCAGTAGGTGCTGGAATAACAGAGGACGAAAAGAAAAAAGACGAAATTAAGGTTGGGGACAGGGTAATATTCTCTAAATACTCCGGAACTGAAATTAAAGTTGACGATGTTGAATACACAATAGTTAAGTTAGCTGATATATTAGCTGTAGTTGACTAGAAATAACTAATTATATTTAATTTAATCTCAATTGTTTATTTATAATGAATTTTAACTAATACAAGGAGTGTGAATGCAATGGCTAAAGAAATTAAATTTAGTGAAGAAGCACGTCGTGCTATGGAAAGAGGTATAAATAAGCTTGCAGATACTGTAAAGGTTACTTTAGGACCAAAGGGAAGAAATGTTGTTCTAGATAAAAAATTTGGTTCACCATTAATTACAAATGATGGTGTTACAATAGCTCGTGAAATAGAACTTGAAGATAAATATGAAAATATGGGAGCTCAATTAGTTAAAGAAGTAGCAACAAAAACTAATGATGTTGCTGGAGACGGTACTACAACAGCTACTATACTAGCTCAAGCAATAATTAGAGAAGGATTAAAGAACGTTGCTGCAGGTGCTAACCCAATGATTGTTAAAAAAGGTATACATAAAGCAGTTGACGTTGCTGTAAATGAAATTAAGTCTCTTTCTAAACCAATAGAAAGTAAAGGAGCTATAGCTCAAGTTGCATCTATATCAGCTGGTGATGATGAAATAGGAAACCTAATCGCAGAAGCTATGGATAAGGTTGGCAAAGAAGGAGTTATCACAGTTGAAGAATCAAGATCAATGGGAACTACTCTTGATGTAGTTGAAGGTATGCAGTTTGATAGAGGATATTTATCAGCATATATGGTGACTGATACAGAAAAAATGGAAGCAGTTTTAGATAACCCATATATCTTAATTACTGATAAGAAAATAACTAATATTCAAGAAATTCTTCCAATATTAGAGCAAATAGTTCAACAAGGCAAGCAATTATTAATCATTGCTGAAGATGTTGAAGGAGAAGCATTAGCTACATTAGTAGTTAACAAATTAAGAGGAACATTTACATGCGTAGCTGTTAAGGCACCAGGATTTGGAGATAGAAGAAAAGACATGTTAAGAGATATAGCTATTCTAACAGGCGGAGAAGTTATATCAGAAGAATTAGGATATGACTTAAAAGAAGCTACAATAGATATGCTAGGAAGAGCTCAAACTGTAAAAGTTGACAAAGAAAACACTACAATAGTAAATGGTGCAGGAGAGCAACAAGCAATTCAAGATAGAGTTAAACAACTAAAATCACAAATAGAAGAAACTACTTCAGAATTTGATAAAGAAAAACTACAAGAAAGACTTGCTAAATTATCTGGTGGAGTTGCAGTTATCCAAGTTGGAGCAGCAACAGAAACAGAATTAAAAGAAAGAAAACTTAGAATTGAAGATGCTTTAGCTGCTACTAGAGCTGCAGTAGAAGAAGGTATAGTTTCAGGTGGTGGAGTAGCATTAATCAACGTTATTCCAGCAGTTAAAGAATTATTAGAAACTACTTCTGGAGATGAAAAGACAGGAGTTAACATAATCCTAAGAACTCTAGAAGAGCCAGTAAGACAAATTGCTGCAAACGCAGGCTTAGAAGGTTCAATTATAGTTGAACATGTAAAAGCTAGTGAAAAAGGCATTGGCTTCGATGCATTAAACGAAAAATATGTAAACATGATTGAAGCAGGAATAGTAGACCCAACTAAAGTAACTAGATCAGCTCTTCAAAACGCTGCATCAGTAGCTGCTATGGTACTTACTACAGAAGCTGTAGTAACTGATTTACCAGAAGAAAACGAACCAGGCATGCCAGGAATGGGTGGCATGGGTGGAATGGGCGGAATGATGTAATATATTGAAAAAAAGCCCATTTAAATTCAATAATTTTAAACCAAATGCTAACGAGAGTAAAAAACTTTCGTTAGCATTTTTTATGTTTTAAAACAAGATATAAAATTTTATATTGTGCTATAGCATAAGGTTAGGGGCAAAGAATTAATTAGTGAAAATAAACAAATCGGGGTTAAGCCCCGACTTGCCTATTAAATGAAAAGCCCACAGTTACAGAATATTAATACTAGCAATATAAAAAAGAATAGAAGTGTAGTGTCCATACCAGATTCGCATTGTCTTTCTACCATAGCATTAATACCTCCTGATTAGAATAGGTTTTCTCTGGCTGTAATATATAATATGGAATTTTTGATAAAATGTTAATGTTTTAATGATTAGAAGTAGAATATAAATGTAAGGAAATATTCAAGTTAGATGTACCAGATTGGAATGAACAGGACAGAAAGTAGGAGCTAAGAAAACATGTAGACTTGTTCCAATAAAACTATATTTAGATTAACATAATTCATTTATAAATGATATAATATACCCAAGAATGTTATCGGGGGTGAAGGTATATGGATAGCAAAGAATTGCTAGTAGCCATCAGGGAGATAGTGAGAGAAGAGTTAGGACCGGTAAAGCAAGATATCTCCATACTAAAGCAAGATGTGTCGGTATTAAAACAAGACGTAACAGGATTGAAGCAAGATGTGTCGTTATTAAAACAAGATGTATCTGGATTAAGGCAAGACATGGACGGTATGAAAGTTACATTAAAAGAGCATGGACAAATATTATCTGCTTTAGAACACAAATTAGATGTAGTGAAGGCTGAACAAGAAAACATGAAGTATGACATAAACAAGATAACAGGCAAATTGGAATCTATGGAAAAAAACATGAATTTAGTAGAAGCAGCAACTGCACACAACTGGGGAGAAATAGTTAAATTGAGATCTAGTATATAAGTAGTAGCTAAAACCGTACCTAGTCAAAAGGTACGGTTTTTATGACACTTTTTTGAAAAATAGCCCTTATTTATACTTAGTAACTAGATTTTTTATTTCCTTTTCACTAGCTAGTTTTACACTATTCCAGCCTCTAATTTCAGCTGCGTCAAGAATTGAAGATTGTATTTGTCGAATATTTGATTGGCATTTTTGAAGAATTTCACTAAGCTCTAAACATGAAGATTCCATTATAGTGCAGTTATAAGAATTTGATATTTGCCTTTGAGAATAAATAAGATCTGTTAACAAATCCTTTTCCGTAAGGTATTTATCTATGTACACAGATAATCAACCTCTCCTTATAATAGATTTTATGAATTTAAGTAAGATAACAATAACCTGTAGTTTTCTTCATGTACTTTTCCAGTATTATAACAGATATTTTTCAACTCACTATCAAAGATTTCAGTACTATAAGCAGAGCATTTTTTTGCGAGAAGCAATTCTTGACTTAAAAGTTCTTCTATTGAAATTAATGTTTTACAATCAACATTCTTTTTTATTACATTTTTGTCCAAAAAACCACCTCCACCTTGACAGCCAAAATTGTAGTATAGTTATTATTCCAGTTTATAAAAAATATATAGCATGTAAAAAATGAGACTTAAAACAATAAAATTAATAAACAGAAAAATTGTGTAACATATTTAGAAACTTCATGTAAATACTAAAAGAAACCATAGAAATACAATGTTAATAAATATTAATAATAAAATAATAAGGATTTTCCTTGACAAACATGTATTTTTTTGTTAAGTTTATAAGAAAAATATATATGAGAACTCATATATACCCTATAATATGGTTAGGGAGTCTCTACCGGATTACCGTAAATTATCCGACTATGAGTGGAATAACTAGAATTATTATAAATTCTAGTAATTGTTGCATTTATTAATACACAATTCCACTCAATGGGTTGTGTATTTTTGTTATTATCAATTTCTTTTCAATTCTTAATTCTCAATTCTTAATTTTCGATTATATTATTATTATAGGAGGTCGCATAATGGCGAAGTTTATTGATGAAGGTTTAACATTTGATGATGTATTGTTGGTACCAGCAAAATCTGAAGTACTTCCTAAAGATGTACGCACAAATACTTATTTAACTAAAAAAATAAAACTTAATATTCCGGTAATGAGTGCTGGAATGGATACGGTAACTGATTCAAAAATGGCTATAGCCATGGCTAGAGAAGGTGGTATAGGAATTATTCATAAAAATATGTCTATTGAAAGCCAAGCTATAGAAGTTGATAAAGTAAAGAGATCGGAACATGGAGTTATTACAGACCCTTTTCATTTATCACCAGATCATATTCTAGCAGATGCATTAGAGGTTATGGAAAGATATAGAATATCTGGAGTACCTATTGTAGATAAGGACAAGAAACTTGTAGGTATAATTACTAACAGAGACATAAGATTTGAGACAGACTCTTCAAAAAAAATATCCGATGTAATGACAAAAGAAAATTTAATTACTGCAGAGCCAGGGATAACCTTAGAAGAAGCACAGGAAAAATTGAAAGCTCATAAAATAGAAAAGCTTCCTTTGGTAGATAATAATAATGTTCTAGTAGGACTAATAACTATTAAAGACATTGAAAAGAAAGCAGAATTCCCTAATTCTGCAAAAGATAGTACAGGTAGACTATTGGCAGGAGCAGCAGTAGGAGTTACGGCAGATGTAATGGATAGAGTTAAAGCTTTAGTAAAATCAAAAGTTGACGTAATAGTTGTAGATACAGCTCATGGACATTCAAAGGGCGTTATAGAGGCAGTTGCTAAGATAAAAAGAGAGTATCCAGACCTACAAATAATTGCAGGAAACGTAGCTACAGCAGAGGCAACAGAAGACCTTATAAAAGCTGGTGCAGATGCTATAAAAGTAGGTATTGGACCTGGTTCAATATGTACTACTAGAGTAGTTGCAGGTGTAGGTGTTCCACAGATTACTGCTATATATAACTGTGCACAGGTTGCTAAGAAATATGGTATACCTATAATTGGAGATGGAGGAATAAAGTATTCCGGAGATATAGTAAAGGCAATATCAGCAGGAGCAGATGTAGTTATGATAGGTTCAATGTTTGCTGGTACTGAAGAAAGTCCTGGTGAAATGGAACTTTATGAAGGAAGAAGATTCAAGGTATATAGAGGTATGGGTTCACTTGGAGCAATGGCTGCTGGAAGTAAGGATAGATATTTTCAAGAGAATAGCAAAAAACTTGTACCAGAAGGAATAGAGGGAAGAGTACCTTACAGAGGACCAATCAGAGACGTAATCTTTCAACTAATAGGCGGTTTAAAAGCTGGTATGGGATATTGCGGTACTGCAACTATTGAAGATTTAAAAGAGAAAAGTCAATTTATTAGAATAACTAATGCAGGACTATTAGAAAGCCATCCACATGATGTTCAAATAACAAAAGAGGCTCCAAACTATAGTAAAGCTTACTAAATAATACAGTCAAGAGATGATTCTCTGACTTTCATGTTTGAATATAGTGGATAAGGTAGATAAAAACTAATGTGGAGGTTCATAATGAGTGATATGATATTAATAATGGATTTTGGTGGGCAATACAGTCAACTCATAGCTAGAAGAGTAAGAGAAGGAAATGTATATTGTGAAATAGTGCCTTATAACTATTCTATAGACAAAATAAAAGAAAAAGCCCCAAAGGGAATAATATTCTCAGGAGGACCAGCAAGTGTATATGCTGAGAACTCTCCTAAATGTGATAAAGAAGTGTTTAACCTAGGAATTCCAGTGCTAGGTATATGCTATGGCGGACAACTTATGGCACAAGAATTTGGCGGAAAAGTAAATAGAGCTGAGCAGAGGGAATATGGGAAAATAGAGTTAACAATCCAAAACAAAGATGGAATATTCAAAGGCGTTAATGATAGTATTTTTTGCTGGATGAGCCATACTGACTTTATTGAATTACCTCCAGAAGGCTTTGAGATTACTGCAAAAACTGAAAATTGTCCAGTAGCTGCTATGGAAAATAAAGATAAAAATCTATACGCAGTACAATTTCACCCTGAGGTAGAGCATACTGAAAGTGGAAAAGAAATATTAAATAACTTTATTTTTAATATATGTGGTATTACTCCAGACTGGAACATGGGTGACTTTATAAATGATACTGTGCAAAAAATAAAAGAGCAAATCGGAGACAAAAAAGCTATTTGTGCTCTATCAGGCGGTGTAGACTCATCAGTAGCAGCAGTATTGATTCATAAAGCAATAGGAAAAAATCTAACTTGTGTGTTTGTAGATCATGGTCTTTTGAGAAAAAATGAAGGGGATCAAGTAGAGGAAGTATTCAGAAAGCAATTTGATATGAATCTTATTAGAGTAAATGCGCAAGAAAGATTTTTAGGGAAACTAGAAGGAGTAACAGACCCTGAAAGAAAAAGAAAGATTATAGGAGAAGAGTTCATTAGAGTATTTGAAGAGGAAAAAGGAAAGCTTGGTCATATAGATTTTCTTGTTCAAGGAACTATCTATCCTGATGTTATAGAAAGTGGTACAGATAAAGCCTCTGTTATAAAGAGTCACCATAACGTAGGAGGACTACCAGAGGATGTAGATTTTGAACTAGTAGAGCCATTAAGACTACTATTTAAGGATGAGGTTAGAAAAGTAGGTAAGGAGTTAGGTATTCCAGATGAAATAGTAAACAGACAACCATTCCCAGGACCAGGACTTGCCATAAGAGTTCTTGGAGAAATAACAGAAGAAAAACTACAAATAGTAAGAGAAGCTGACTGGATATTTAGAGAAGAGGTAGCTAAAGCGGGTCTTCAAGATGAAATCTGGCAATACTTTGCAGCTCTTCCTAACATAAAAAGTGTAGGAGTTATGGGAGATGAAAGAACATATACTCATACGGTTGCATTGAGAGCAGTAACTTCAACTGATGGAATGACATCAGATTGGGCTAGAATACCTTATGAAGTGCTAGACAAAGTATCTAGAAGAATAGTAAATGAAGTAAAGGAAGTAAATAGAGTAGTATATGACATAACTAGTAAGCCACCAGCTACTATTGAGTGGGAGTAACACCCATTTTTCTCAAGTCGAAGACGTAGAGAAAATGTTGGCGTTACCCCTGCAAGGATTTCCAATTTCATGTGAGTAAAGCGAACAAATGAAATTGATGAAATCTACTGCTAGAGTAGGAAGTAAAATCCCCGAAAATCTTTGGTTAAGAGATTTTCGGGGTTCTTTTTTTATAAACAGATTACTTTTAGAATCTATATTTGATATAATATTAACAAAGAGACAATAAAAAATAATTGAAGAAAATAATCATTAAATTGTTAGTTAAAAACAAATAATTATAATTATGAATATCAAAGGAGGAATTTAAAATGTTAAAGGGAAAGGTAGCCATTGTTACAGGAGGAACAAGGGGTATTGGTTATGCCATTGTAAAAAAATACTTAGATAATGGTGCAATAGTCGTTCTATGCGGTTCTAAAAAAGAAACAGCAGAAAAAGCAGTGGAAAGATTAAGACAGGAGAATCCAGAATATAGAGTAGAAGGTATTGCTCCAAATCTGACTTGTCATGGAGAAATAAAAGAGGCATTTGAATATGTAAAGAACAAATATGGTAAGATAGATATTCTGGTAAATAATGCAGGTATTTCTGCAAGAGATAAATTGTATGATTACAAACCAGAAGACTTTGCTAAAATTATGGATTTGAATGTGAATGCTATTTTTAATTGTTCTCAGGTAGCAGCTACTATTATGAAGGAACATCATGGAGGTGTTATTTTAAATACAAGTTCTATGGTTAGTATCTATGGACAGCCATCAGGCTGTGGATATCCTGCTTCTAAATTTGCAGTAAATGGACTTACAAAATCCCTTGCAAGAGAACTTGGTAAAGATAATATACGTGTTAATGCAGTAGCACCTGGGATTACTAATACTGACATGGTAGCAAGCCTTCCTGACGAGATTATTAAACCTTTAATTGCAACTATACCTTTAGGACGTGTTGGTGAACCGGAAGATGTAGCAAATGCTTTTCTTTACTTGGCAAGCGATATGGCAAGTTATGTTACAGGAGTAATACTATCAGTAGATGGTGCAGCAAGAAGTTAATAATATCGAAGCATAACAAGTATCCATGCCCAGCACTAAGCTACTAAGTTATTAAGGGTGAAGGATATAAATATGGAGTGCACCCCGAAAGTTAGATAATAAATTTAACTTTTGGTGGTGCATTTTTTATACAAATAAAATCGGTGCATTAATACACCACTAATATGCATGAGGTGGCATTTATGCACCGATTTTTTGTTAATAATTTACCAATAATTTAAATGAAATAATAGAAAAGGCTATTTTTAGAGGTTTAAAAAATTGGCATGAAAAATGCTTATATAATAAATAGTTATTTGTTTATTATTTAACAAAGGATTATAGGCTTCCTTTAATAACCTAAATAAAATGATAAGGAGAATAAAAATGAGCAAAGAAAAAAAAGGATTAGCATGGGCTGGAGTATTTAGTATTGCATCTGTATGGTTTGGTGCGCATGTAGGAGGTGGTTTTGCTAGCGGGAGTCAAACAATGAGTTTTTTTATTAAATATGGTAAGCATGCAGCATTATTTGCTGTATTATCTATGGTTGTCGTAGGATTAACTTATCGTGAAAACATGATTATGGCACGTCATTATAATGCTTACGATTATCACTCATTTGGCAAAGTATTATTTCAACCATATAACAAAATTTTATCTCCAATTTACGACATTTGCTATATAATGGCAGGAATGTTGGCAGTTAGTGCATCTATTGCTGGAGCAGCAGCATTATTAACTCAAGTCTTTGGGATAACATATTTTTTATCAGTATTAATTATTGGAATATTAACACTATTATTAAGTATGTTTGGATCAAATTTGGTTAGTAAAGCATCTTCTGTTTTAACTATATTAATAGTTGTTTCTTTTTTAATAATTTGCATTCAAGGGATAAGCAAAAACAGTGTGATTTTACAGCAAAACTTATCTCAATCTGTTGATGGATCAACATTTTGGAAAGGAGCTTGGAAGGCCTTAAGTTATGCTGGATTTCAATGTTTTGCATTTTTAGGTCTTTTAGGTGCAACTTCATTAACAGAAACAGATGAAGATTGTACAAAAGTAACAGGAATTGGATTTCTTCTTAATGGAGTGATGATTGTACTAACTGTACTATTCATTCAAGCCTTTATGCCCGATGTTGCAACAGAAACTCTACCAATATTAGCTGCTACAAAATTAATGGGCGGAGGATATTTAGTTATAATTTATTCTATTGCTTTATTTAGTGCATTTCTATCTACTGCAGTTGCTGTAGTTTATGGAAATATAATGCTATTTAGTCGCCTTTCTACTGAAAAGGGTCTTAAAATAGCAAAAAATAAAAATACTTTATCTCTGATTGTAGGTATAATAATAATTTTAATTTCTATGCTAGTTTCTTCTGTAGGATTAACAAAGATTATTGCTGTAGGATATTCTTACTTTGGTTACATTGGAATTTTCTTGGTAATTTTGCCATCCTTAACTTATGGACATTTTAGAAACAAGAAATATAAAAAAAGTAATAATAATTAGTTGAATATTTTCAAGAGTAGGGAGGATTATTATGAGAATCACAAATGAAATGAAAGATTTACGAGAATTAGTGGAAAGTTATATGAAAAAGGAAGTAGCTCCAGTAGTAGGAGATTTTGATGCTTCCGGTGAATTCCCTGAAAAAATTTATAAAGATATTTTAGATATGGGACTTCACTTGTTGGAGGTCCCCGAAGAATATGGTGGGGTCATGGTGGATAGAAAAACCGAAGTGTATATTGCAGAGACATTAGGCAGATATGATTGTGGACTTGCCTCAGCTATTGGAGCAAGTAATTCTGCATGCACTACCATAAACTTATTTGGAACTGCAGAACAAAAAAAACAATACTTTGATATCCTTTTATCTGGGAAATTAGCTGCTTTTTGCTTGACAGAACCAAATGCTGGCTCTGATGCAGCTTCCGTAAGCACAAAAGCCCGTTTAGAAGGAGATGAATATGTATTAAATGGAACAAAATGTTTTATCACTAATGGAGGAATAGCTGGAGTATATACTGTATTTGCGTCTACTGATTTATCCAAAGGGACAAAAGGTCTATCAGCATTTTTCGTGGAAAGAGATCGTCCAGGTGTATCTATTGGAAAACATGAAGACAAAATGGGAATTCGTTTATCGAATACTACTGAGGTAATTTTTGATGAATGTAGAATTCCAAAAGATCATTTAATTGGAGAAGAAGGCAAAGGGTTTGCTTATGCAATGAAAACACTAGATACTTCTCGTCCTTTCGTTGGAGCTACTGGTGTTGGACTAGCCCAAAGAGCTATTGATGAAGCTGTAAAATATTCCAAAGAACGTGTCCAATTCGGCAAACCAATTGCTTCTAAGCAAGCATTGCAGTTTATGCTTGCGGACATGCAAATTCAAACAGAAGCGGCTCGTCAGTTGGTATACCATACTGCAGAGTTAATAGATGATGGAGAAAGTTATTCAATTTACTCTGCTATGAGCAAAGTGATGGGGGCAGATACTGCCATGAAAGTGACATGTGATGCATTACAAATATTTGGCGGATATGGTTATATGAAAGAATATCCAATAGAAAAAATGATGAGAGATGCAAAAATTCTTCAAATATACGAGGGAACAAATCAAATACAACGTGTTGTTATTTCAGGTATAATGCTGCATTAATAGGAGGGATTTAAATGAATATTTTAGTTTGTGTGAAACAGGTTCCTGATACGACTGAAATCAAGATTGACCCAGTAACTAATACCCTTATACGTCAAGGTGTGCCTAGTATTGTAAATACCTTTGATGCTTATGCTTTAGAATTAGCTGTTCGACTAAAAGAAAAGGAAGGTGGAGATATCACAGTAATTTCCATGGGACCAGAACAAGCAAAAACAGCTTTAAAAGAATGCTTATCTGTAGGGGCTGATGAAGCGTATCTAATTAGTGATAGAGTTTTTGGGGGATCTGACACTTTAGCAACAAGTTATATTTTATCTACTTTCATTCGATTCTTGGAGCAAGAAAAAGGCAAATTTGATTTAATCTTTTGTGGAATGCAAGCCATAGATGGAGATACTGGACAAGTGGGACCAGAAATCGCAGAACATCTAGGTTTACCCCAAGTGACCTATGCAACTGACATCAAACAGGAAGGTGCCCAAATACTAATCAAAAGAGACAATGATCAAGGATATGATTGGATTGAAGTCCAGACTCCGGCATTAATTACAGTATCCAAAACTGAATATGAGCCAAGATATGCTACCATAAAAAGCAAAATGGCTGCTAATCGAGCAGAAATTCCAGTGTTGACTTCAAGAGATGTATCAATAGACTTAGAAAAATGTGGATTAAAAGGTTCTCCCACAAAGGTAAAGAAAACCTATACACCAGTACGATCTAAAAATGGCGTAATTATTCAACAAGAAACAGTAGAAAATTCAGTAAAAACTTTAATGTCATTACTAGTAGATTCTAAAGTACTGTAAAGGAGGCTAATCATGAGTGTGAATTCAGAATATAAAAATGTGTGGATTTATGTTGAAACTGAAGATGGAAAAGAAAAAAATGTAGGATTTGAATTATTACGTCCCGGCAGAGAAATCGCCGATGCATTAGGAGAAAAATTAGTCGCCGTTGTAATTGGACATAATGTACAAGAAGTAGGGAAAGAAGCCTTAGAGTATGGAGCAGATGAAGTTATATTAGTTGATAATCCTGTATATAATAGGTATTTAACTGACGCAGTTTATTTATGCTTTACACAACTAGTTGACAAATATAAGCCAGATACCATCTTAATTGGAGCAACAAGC
>CAYYDM010000003.1:31978-49756 GCA_964470635.1 uncultured Clostridia bacterium
ACTTTGGGCCACGAGTAGCTTGTAAGCTAGGAACTGGGTTAACTGCAGACTGTACTAGTATTGAGTTCAACCAAGAAAGCAATAATGTAACGTGGATACGTCCAGCATTTGGCGGAAACCTTATGGCGAAAATCGAATGTCCAGATCATCGTCCTCAAATGGGAACAGTTCGACCTGGTGTGTTTAAAAAGCCACTACGAAATGGACAAGTAGGGGGAAAAATTATTCAAGAAGACATTTCAATTCCTGAAGAAAACATTCGAACTCAAATACGCAAAACTATCAAAGAAGTATCAGCAGAAGTAAATTTAGAAGATGCAGTATTTATTGTTTCTGGAGGACGTGGGCTTGGAAAAGCGGAAAACTTCTCTTACATTCGAGAATTAGCGGAAGTATTAGGAGGGGCAGTAGGCTCATCTAGAGCAGCAGTAGATAGCGGCTGGATACCACATGCTCATCAGGTAGGACAAACCGGAAAAACAGTAGCCCCTAAAATATATATCGCTTGTGGAATATCAGGAGCAATTCAACACTTAGCAGGAATGTCAGGCTCAGATATTATTATTGCAATCAATAAAGATCCAGATGCACCTATATTTAAAGCTGCGGATTATGGAATTGTAGGAGATCTTTTTGAAGTTATACCACAATTTATTGAAGAATTAAAAAAACACAAAAATAATTAAAGCTAACTACTAAAAACTAAGCGGAAATTAGTTTAAATTGTATGATTATCAGTTTTAAAAAGGATTATAGGTTGCCTTTATTAACTTAAATACATTATATAAGGAGAAATGAATTATGAGTAATAATCCATATAATCTATTAGAAAATGCGAAAATAGTTGAATTAACAACATACGTAGCAGCACCTTCAGCTGGACGTATACTAGCTGACTGGGGTGCTGACATAGTTAAGGTGGAAGCTGTACCTAAAGGAGATACGACACGTTTTGCGGTTCCTTTGCCTGGAATGAAATACATGACATACGATGTTCATAATGCCAATAAAAAAAGCATTGCCTTAGACTTGAAGACTCCTGAAGGTAAAGAAGTTATGGATAAATTATTGGCAAAAGCTGATGTTTTTCTAACTAACACTCGTGGTCGTGCTCTTGAGAAGTTGGGACTAGATTATAACACTCTTCATGACAAATATCCTAGGCTTATACATGCACATATGACTGGATTTGGAGAAGCAGGATCAATGGCAAACGATCCAGGGTTTGATAATGTTTGCTTCTGGGCATTAGGAGGTGCAATGATTGCATCTATGGAAAAAAATACAGCACCTGTGATTCCGCCAAGTTCATTTGGAGATAATTCTACTGCCAGCACTATGGCTGCTGCAATATGTGCTGCATTGTACAAGCAGAAATGTACTGAAGAAGGTAGTAAAATTGTTGTATCACTTTATGGACAGGCTATTTACAATATGTTAGAGCCTATACTTTCGATTCAGTGTAGTGATTTAGATAAATATCCAAAGAGTCGTCTTGAGAATACTCCATTAAATAATACCTATAAATGTAAAGATGATAAGTGGATAATGGTGTGCTGTCATGAGTATGAACGTTATTTTCCATATTTCATGAAGATTATAGGCCGAGAAGAGCTAATTGAAAATCCAGAATATAATACATTTGCTAAGGGAAATGAAAATTGTAGAGAAATTGTTCAAATTATTAGTGATGGTTTTATGAAATTTACTCGAGATGAGCTAGATACAATTTTAAGAGAAAATGATATACCTCATTCCATAGTATGTAATGTTTATGAAATATTAGAATCTCAACAAGCAAAGGACAACTTATACTTGTCCAAGTTTACTCAGCCTAATGGTGATCAATATATAGAGAGTGCTACACCTGCAAAATTTGGCGGCGTTACACTTCCACCGAGAAATCGTGCCCCATTCTTAGGCGAGCAATCCTCAAAAATTTTAACTGAACTTGGATATAACGAAGCACAGATTCAAGAAATGCTATCAAAAGGCATTATAATTGAGAAGCATCTACATGCTGATCAAGAAAAATAATTTTAGTAAAATGACTGTGTTTATAGAGCAAGGAGGACAAAATGGATTTGTTGAATGTTACTCTTTCAGATGTGTTGAAAAAAAATGCAGAAGATTATCCTGAGGATATAGCCTATATTTTTGATGATGTCAGCTATAATTGGAAACAAGTGGATGAAATTACTGATATCATAGCAGCAATGATGCTAAAAAAGAATATTAAAAAAGGTACACATGTGGGGGTTTGGAGCATTAATTCTATCCAACAGGTTTGTATTATGTACGCAGCAATGAAGATTGGTGCAGTTACAGCTATTTTTAATTATTCCTATAAGCATTTAGAAATGAAAAGTGTTTTATCCTATGCTGATATTGAATATTTATTCTATGGAGAATCTACAGGCTCTATTGATTATTTGGAAGTTATTAATAAAGTTAAGAAGAATCTTCCAAAGTTAAAGGATTTCTTTAGTATTACAACTTTATTTAATGAAACTTTTGAATTACAGAAGTCCCATGATGCCCTAGGATTACAAACCATAGAAGAGCTTAGTAAAGCCAAAAGATTGGTTACAACTGAAGATACAGCTTGTATGCTTTTTACTTCTGGAAGTACACAATTACCTAAAGGTGTTTTACTATCATACTATAGTGTACTTAATGATGCAAGAGTACTATCAGATTTAATGCGATGGAATAAAAATAAAGATGTTATGCTGATTAGTATGCCCATATTTCACTGCTCAGGGATGACCTGTGGACTATTATTGGGATTAATGATTGGGATGCCTACAATTATAATGCGTAAATATAAACCGGACCAAGCTATGAAACTCATAGAGAAATATCGTGTTACAGCATTTAATGTGGTCCCATCTATGTTAATGCTTTTAGTTCAGGACCCAAGCTTTGGTCATTATAATATTTCATCATGGAATTCTGGTATTTTAGCAGGTTCAGGCATAACTGGTGAGAAATATCGTGAGTTTGTTTCAAAAGTAAATATTCCTCATTTACAAATAGGATATGGTCAGACGGAAACATCACCTTTAATTACTTTATCAGACTATGATGATGACGCTATGTTAAAATCAGAAACCATAGGTAAGGCAATTCCGAATATGGAAATACGTATTTGGAACAATGAAGCTAATTGTGAGTGCGATGTAAATGTCAAAGGGGAAATCCAGACAAAAGGCTTTTGTATAATGAAGGAATATTATAATATGCCTCAAAAGAATCTGGAAAAATATACTAATGACGGTTGGCTTAAAACCGATGATGTTGGGTATCGCGATGAAAATGATTACTTTTATTTTTGTGGGCGCATGAGTGATATGATTGTTCGAGGTGGAGAAAACATTTCTCCAAGTGAAATCGAATGCGTTATAGAACATTATAGTGAGGATATTCTTAATGTTAAAGTTGTAGGAGTAGAAGTAGATACTGCTGTTCAGGAAGAAATTACTGCTTTAATAATAATGAAACCAGGTAAAAAAATTGATGTTGATGGATTAAAAGACTTTGTTAAAAAGCATCTTGCTAGCTATAAGACACCGAATTTTGTTTTTCAACTAGATAGGTTCCCAATGAATAGTACAGGAAAAATTGATCTTGTAGCTATTAAAAAGTTAGCAAAAAATAAGGTAAAGGAAATGTTAGTATTATCAAAATGATAAGAAGACATGGCTGGATCTATGTCAATAAGGATTATAGGTTGCCTTTATTAACCTAAATACTATATTATGAAAGAACTTCTGAGGTTCAGAAGATAGTGCTTTCTTCAAGGTTAGGAGTAAAGTAGAATGGATACTTCTTATTATTTAGGCGTCGATATTGGTTCAGCATCATCTAAAGCTGTATTAATGAATGAAAACCGAGAGATAATTCAAACAAATGTGGTGCAATTAGGAACTGGAACTAGTGGACCCAAAAAAGTAGTTGATGAGTTGTTTTCGAAAACGACTTTATCAATTGAGCAAGTTAGTTATACGGTGGCTACTGGATATGGCAGATATTCACTTGACTATGTAGATAAACAATTTAGTGAAATAAGTTGTCATGCCAAGGGAATTAACTTTGTCTTTAATAATGTAAGAACTGTTTTAGATATTGGGGGACAAGACGTTAAAGCCATTTCTATTGATGAAAAAGGAAGAGTGCTAAGTTTCTATATGAATGATAAG
This sequence comes from uncultured Clostridia bacterium, assembly GCA_964470635.1. Classification (GTDB taxonomy): domain Bacteria; phylum Bacillota; class Clostridia; order Tissierellales; family Proteiniboraceae; genus Proteiniborus. Next base: position 36,181 of record CAYYDM010000003.1, read on the forward strand.
TGTGCAGCTGGAACGGGAAGATTTTTGGAAGTCATGGCACGTATACTAGAGACACCTATTGAAGAATTGGGTACTTTAGATGAATTATCGCTAACTCCTGCAACGGTAAGTAGTACATGCACTGTATTTGCAGAATCAGAAGTAATTTCATTACTATCTAAAAATACTAAACGAGAAGATATTGCTAGAGGCGTGCATAATTCTATTGTAAGTCGTGCACTTGGCTTGTTATATCGCACCAATATGGAAAAGGATTTTTCACTAACCGGTGGTGTAGCACAAAATCAAGGAGTAGTTCGTGCTTTGGAAAGAGCTTTAAAACAAGAAGTTTATGTAGCCAAAACACCTCAGCTAATTGGTGCAATTGGTGCAGCACTCTTTGCTGTTGAGTTTGGACAAGAAAGGAGTAGGATATGAGTATTATCAATGAAAGTATGACTTCAAAAGAAATGCTGAATATATTGGTGGCTAAGAATATGGAGGACGCAAGAAAAGCCAAAGAACGAGGTGATTTAGTTTGCTGGTCCAGTTCCATTGCCCCCTGTGAATTTTGTGAAACCATGGGAATCTATACCGTTTATCCTGAAAATCATGTGGTAGGAATTGCAGCTCGTAAGGGAGCGCCAGAGTTGTTAGAATATGCAGAACGAAAAGGATACTCCAATGATATATGTGGTTATGCTAGAGCAAATTTAGCTTACATGGATGTACAGCAATGTGTATCTGAAGAGTTACCTTTGCCAGACTTAGTTTTACTATGCAACAATATCTGTGAAACCTTATTAAAATGGTATGAAAATATTGCCTATGAATTAAATATACCTTTGCTTATTGTTGATGTTCCATATAATCATGATAAAGAAATTACAGAAGAAAACATAAAATATGTTGAAGCACAATTTCATGATATCATTCATCAATTAGAGGTAATTTGCAATAAGCCTTTTGATGAAAAGAAATTTCAAGAAGTAATGAAGATATCTGCACAGAACGCAAAAGACTGGTATGATGCTACTATGCTTTGTTCAGCCCGCCCTTCGCCTTTAAGTGGTTTTGATATGTTTAATTATATGGCCTTAATTGTTTGTATGAGAGGAAAAAAAGAATGTGGAATGACATTTCGAAAATTAAAGGAGGAACTAGAAGAAAAGATTTCAAGGGGCGAGTGCGGGTTAAAGGATACAGAGGAAAAATATAGAATCATGTGGGATGGCATAGCATGTTGGCCATATTTGTCCCATACGTATAAAGTTCTAAAAAGTCATGGAATTAACATGACTGGTTCAACGTATCCGTCAGCTTGGGCATTGGAGTATACACCGGGAAATCTTTTTGAAATGGCAAAGGCATATACTGGCATGGGAAATAATTTGTCTTTAGATGGTCAAATTAATCTTCGAAAAAGTATTATTAAAGAAACTAAGTGTGACGGTGTAATTATGCATATGAATCGTAGCTGTAAAATGTGTGATTTTCTTCAATATGAAGTGGGAAAAGAATTGAGAGATAGTTTAGATATTCCTATTACGACTTTTGATGGAGACCAGGCTGATCCAAGAAATTATTCTAAGGCACAATATGAAACACGTATCGAGGCTTTAGTAGAAATGATGGGTCAAAAGGTTCCTTCTGGAAATAGTTCTGAAGATTAAAAGTAAAGGAGAACGAAATGGAGATAAATCAAATTATTAATTATTTAATACAAGTAGCTGATTCACCGGACAAAGCTGTTAAACAATCCTGTGAAAGAAATCACAAAAATGCAGTAGGTTGGGTAGCACCTTATGCCCCAGAGGAAATAATCTATGCTGCAAATTGTATACCTGTGGGGCTATGGGGAGGAGAGGTTGAACTTAGAAAAGCTAGAACTTACCTTCCAGCATTCGCTTGTTCAATAATGCAGTCCGTGATGGAATATGAAACCAGAGGCACTTACGATATATTAAAAGCAGTTTTAATTCCTGCAATGTGCGATACTCTAAAGTGTTTTGGGCAGAAATGGAAGGGAGCTTGTCCAGCTATTCCCTTTGTTTACCCACAAAATAGACGAGTAAAAAGTGCAGAATTATTTTTGGAAAATGAATATAGATCTATCACTAAAAAATTAGAAGATATTTTAAATGTAGATATCACCGAAGAAGCATTAAGGGAAAGCATAATTCTTTACAACGATTATCGTTTAGCTATGCGGGAATTTGCAGAAATTGCTGCTATGCATACAACTACTATTTCCCCTACTGTGCGTCATCAAATTATCAAAGCATCTTATTTTATGGATAAAAAAGAGTATTTATGCTATCTTAGAGAGTTAAATGAGAAGCTTCGACTACAGCCTGTAGAACAATCTAAAAATAAACGAGTTATTGTTTCTGGAATTATGTTAGAGCCTAAAGGTATTCTTAGCCATTTTGAAACGTTAGGCATTGATGTAGTTGGAGACGATTTAGCACAAGAATCTAGGCAGTTTAGGACAGATGTACCTTTTGCAGGGGATGCTCTAAAGAGCTTGGCAAGGCAATGGATAAACCATAATGCTTGTTCTTTGGCTTTTGATCCATATAAGCAACGAATTCAGCATTTAGTTGACTTAGTTCATCATTTTAAAGCTGATGGAGTGGTATTGGCACTAATGAAGTTCTGCGATCCAGAGGAATATGATGTACCAATTATCATGTCAAGGATGAAAGAAGAAAATATTCCTTTATTGGTAATCGAGGTTGACCAGCAAGCAACAACCTTTGAACAAATTAATACAAGGTTGCAAGGTTTTGTGGAAAGTATGGATTATTAGTAAATTATTGTATTATTTGAAACTTTCTCAATGTAAACAAAGGAGTAACTACAATAATTTATGTTCTGAAGAAGGAATGGAAGTGATGTACGGCTAACTTCAGCTTTCCATTCCACTCTTCAGAAATTTTCATACATACTGTAGAGATGATAAGAAAACTTGGATATTAAAAATTATTTGCAAATTCATCTTATAATATTAAAGATTAGTGTTAGATAGTCCTTTCTTATACTAATCTTTAATATTATACTGCTTTAACATTAGGCACTGTGGTGGTATTATTAAATTATGAGTATAAGTTTGAAACTTTGTTAATTTTGTAACTTTTGTTTTTTGAAAAGGGGAGAACCAATGAAAAACGACTTTATTACAAACGAAGATATAATTAAATGCATAGATGAGAGCAATGATGGAATAATGATTAGCGATGGAGAAGGAAGAATTTTATATGTAAATGCAAGCTATTTAAATCTGACGAAATTAGATAAAACTATTTTAGGCCATAACATTGATGAATATGTATCAAAAGGAATTATTACTAAATCTACTTGCTTATCCTGTATTAAATATCAACGTACATATACTCATGTACACCATGAAAAAAATGGGGTAGAGATTATTACAGTTTCAAAACCAGTTTTTTCAGCAAATGGTGAATTAGAGTATACAATTACCAATGTTAGGGATATTTCTAGTTATGTTAATATAAATCAAAACTTAATGGAAGTAAACGAAAAAATTGCTCAGTAGTCAAATGATAAAGAATGTGGTGATAAAGAAATTATAGCTAATTCTCCAGAGATGATGCAAGTTATTAATTTGGCAAAAACAGTAAGCAAAGTAGATGCAAGTGTACTAATTTTAGGTGAAACAGGAGTTGGCAAGGATGTTGTAGCTTGCTATATTCATAAAAATAGTCCAAGAGCCTGTCAACGATTTATTACGTTAAATTGCGGAGCAATACCTGGTGAACTTATGGAGTCTGAGCTATTTGGTTATACACCAGGAAGTTTTACAGGGGGATTAAAAGAAGGGAAGAAAGGAATTCTTCATTATGCACAAAACGGAACTCTCTTTCTAGATGAAATTGGAGAATTACCTCAATATTTGCAGGTAAAACTTTTGCGAGTTTTGGAGAACAGAGTATATTCACCTATAGGTAGTGTAGAAGAAATTCCTATTGATATTCGAATTATCGCAGCAACAAATCAAAATATTCAAGAACAAATTCAGAAGAATAAATTTAGAGAAGATTTATATTATCGATTAAGTGTTGTGACTATTAATATTCCTCCTTTACGAGAAAGACAATCCGATATTATTCCCTTAGCTGTACATTTCTTAAAGCGTTATACAAGTAAATATGGAATTACAAAAAAGCTAGGGATAGATACATTAATTCAATTACAGCAGTATGATTGGCCAGGAAATGTTCGTGAATTAAAGAATATGATAGAAAAAATGGTGATATTAAGTCAAGGAAACACTTTGGATTTTCCTTCTAACAATAATATGAACAGAAAAGAGATGTCAGAGTACAAATTAAATGAATATATGGAACGTATGGAGAAAGAATACTTAATTAATGTGAAAAAATTATTTTCAAGTACAAGACAAATGGCAGAAGCCATTGGAGTCGATCATTCAACAGTAGTTCGTAAATTTAAGAAGTATAATTTATGACAAAAGCCTTAGAATATATAGAACCTTTTATAAGTGAGGAAGAAGCGTATAACATTGCAATAAAAATAGAACATGAGAGTTGAATTAAGGAATAGAGTTCCTTTATGAGAATATTTATAGTATACTTGGAATATGAAAAATAGCAAGAGTTTTTGCGAAAATGGTTTAAAGGAGCCTCTATATATGAAAAACAAATATAGGATTATAACATTATTTATAATGGCTATAATATTCTCAGTAGTAATCTCTTCTTATTTACTTTCATATAAGAAAATTGGATATATATATAGTGAGCAAACACGAGAAGTTATTTTTGATTTAAAGAAATCTTTTCTTAGAGACACTGTAAACAATTTAATCTATGAAATAGATAAAACGAAAGAAACTAAGAAGGCAAATTACGAAAAAAATGTTAAAGTAAAATATAATACCTTGAGTTCACACACTTATTCTTCAAATTCTGAATTAATTAACTTTTTTATTGATCAGTTTAAAAATGCATCTAATCCAGATTTATGGACCGTGTTTTTATGGAATAATAGTGAAAATAAAGTTATTTATGATCCTAAGGACTTATATAAAGATAATATTGATATTACCCTAGATCTTCTAAAAAATGAATTAGCAACTTATGATATTATAAGTTATGGTGAGATTACAGGGATTTTTGGCGTAAGCAAGAGTTATATTGAAAAAAGTATAAAATCAGAAATCACAGAAAAAATAAGGAGTTTAAGTTTTGAACAAGATTCTTATATTTGGATAAATGAAATTATTAACTATGAAGGCGGAGAAAATTACGCTATTAGACGTGTCCACCCAAATTTACCAGAAACTGAAGGTATGTATCTTTCGACAGATATGACAGATGTAAAAGGGGCTCTACCATACTTAGAAGAACTAGAGGGTGTTAAAAAGAGCGGGGAATTATTTTACACTTATTATTTTAAAAAACTTAGAAGTGATGTTATATCTGAAAAGTTAACGTATGCCAAGCTATATAAAGACTATGACTGGATAATTGCCATGGGTGTTCATCTAGATGATGTACAAGCTACTATAGATAAAGCTAATATTGAAAGTAAAGAATTAGCAACTAAATATATAATAAAATTAATAACATTTCTTATGGGTTCACTAATACTTTTCTTTATATTGCTAACTTTATTAGAAAAGCGGCATTTTTTAGATTCTACAAGAGTATTGGAATCTAATATTAATCAAGATGCTCTTACAAAGGCAATTAGCCGTAGAGGTGGTACAAATGCTCTTGTAGCTGCATTTAAAGATTATAAAACAAACGAAATGAGCCCTGCTATTATGATATTTGATATCGATAATTTTAAAGGAATAAATGATAAGTATGGCCATGATGTTGGAGATATTGTTTTAACTCAGGTTGTTCAAGTAACTTATAATGTCATAAGAAATTCCGATAAGCTAATCCGTTGGGGAGGAGATGAGTTTGTTGGTATATTTTATGGACTAAAACAAGAGAACACAATAGACTTAGGTAATAAAATACTATTAGCAGTATCAGCATTGCAAGTTTCTATTGGCAGTGAAGTAATTAGTCCTACAGTTTCCATAGGCTTTTCATATTTTAAGGAGTCTGACGAAGATTTTAATGCTGCCTTAAAACGAGCAGATGAGGCATTGTATAAATCAAAGGCTGAAGGTAGAAACAAAGCTAACATAATATTGTAGAATATGATTATTATTATAAAAGAGCATAACTCATATACTATATAGAGATTATGCTCCTTTTTCATTTGTTAGAGATCTAATTAAGGAAGTTTTTTAGTATGATATTTTTATAAAGTATTTGTTTTAAATGTACATTCAAATTTAGCACAAAGTCTTAAATAATCTTCATAAGTATCAATATCAAAAACTGTTCCTTCGTCTTCCACTTCAACATAATAAGCCTGCTCCTCATACTGTTTAAGCAGAGCTTTAAGCCCTCCTGACCCATCATATTTAATGATTTCTGGAAATAAGCAGTATGAGATAAGTGGCGGATGTCCACGTCTCTCTGAGAATGATGGATATATAATACTTTGCTTACTCTGTCTGTAGCCTTCAACAAGGCTATCAATTGTTTCTCCCTTTACAAGAGGAATGTCAGCAGGCAATAAAAAGAAGCCTTTTACATGTGAAGGAAGAGATTTTACTCCAGCAATGATTGATGAATACATACCTTCTGAAAACTTCTCATTATATATCCATTTTACGCCTTTATTCTCTAGTACGGGTATCAATTTATTAGCTTGGAAGCCAATTACTACAGTAATATTTTCTATACCAGCTTCTAAAAAGCTATCAATAGAATTTTCTATGACTGTAGAACTTCCCAAAGGCAATAAGGGCTTAAATAGCTTCATTCTTGACGAATAGCCTGCTGCTAATATAATAACTGCCAAGTCTTTTTTCAAGGCCTCGTTTCTTACTACAGTTTTGCTCATTTAATTTACCTCCAACTTATTTATAGCTGAGGACTAAATATAAAACTTCAGGTAGAGTATATACTCTACCTGAGTTAAATTTTAGTTTATATTATGCTAATTGTTTATTCATCTTTATTGCTATTTGCAATAGCCAAGGCTACATTTTCTGGTGATAATGGTAGCCTATGGAAGTTGATTCCTAGTGCATCATAAAGAGCATTTCCTATTGCAGAAGGCATTGAAATCATTGGGTGTTCTCCTATACCACGAGCGCCATAAGGGCCATCTACTTGAGCTGATTCAGGATTCTCTATATATATTGGAACAATTTCGTCAGGAATATCCTTAGCTGTAGGTATTTTATTATCAGTAAATGATGGATTTAATAACTTTCCATTAGGATTAAATTTGTATCCTTCAATTAATGCTGAGCCTATTCCTTGAATAATACCTCCGAATACTTGACCATCAACTAATTTTTTGTTGATACATTGTCCTATATCAAATGCAGAAGCAACTTTTAGAACATGAACTTCTCCTGTTTCTATGTCTACTTCCACTTCTACACCATGAGCTCCAAAAGTCCATACTAGACCTGGTCTGCCTTGCCCTGTTTCAGGATCTGGATTTGATAGACCACTTGCCATATATATACCATGGGAGATTACTGGACCACCAATACCATTACCGTTCTCATACATATATCCCATTGCTAATTTAGTATATGGAATACGTCTTGCAGTATGGTGTACATGATAAATATATCCATCACCATGTGTTAACTCATCTGGATGACATCTTAGTACTTGGGCTGCAACTTCTTTCATCTGTTGTATCATGTTTTTAGCAGCCTTTCTAACAGCATTACCACCCATAAATGTGTATTTAGATGCAACTGTATTCCAATCATATGGATGTTTATCAGTATCAATATTCCAAACAACTTCAACGTTTTCCATAGGTATACGCAATTCTTCAGCTGCAACTTGTGCCATTATAGTATTAGCACCTTGGCCCATATCTACAGCACCAATCATAACTTTTACATGGCCATCTTCATTCATCTGCATAATTGCAGCAGTAGATGTATAGCTTGGCATAGCAGGAGCTTTTTGTAGCATTGCAAAACCTTTACCACGAACTTTGCCAGTTTTCAACTCAGCTTGACGTTCTTCTTCTGTTTTGCGTCCTGTCCAGCCTATTTCTTTAGCAACTGCTTCTAAACATGCTTTAGGACTACCAGTAGTTTCATATATTAACTCGCCACTAATAGTATGTGTTCCTGGGCGAAGTAAGTTTTTCATTCTAAACTCATAAGGATCCATTCCTATCTTTTGCGCTATAATATCCATATGTCTTTCTACTGCCCAGTGAGTTTCTAAGTGACCAAATCCACGGTATGCAGTACTAAATACCTTATTTGTATATAGTGTACGGGAGTGTAATTCAATATTTGGCACTACATATGGACCTGCTCCAGAGTAAACAGCTGTTTTACCAACGTTTACACCATAGTCTGCATATGCACCACTATCCCAGTCATGGTAAACTATCATAGATGTTATAGTGCCGTCTTTCTTAACTCCAGTCTTGAATCTACTTCTCATGCCTGCACGAGTAGGCAATAGGTTAAATTCTTCTTCACGAGTAGCTTTTAACTTAACAGGACGTCCTTTAGCTGCCTTAGATAATATAGTTACTAGTGGCTCAAGGTGAATACCTGCTTTTCCTCCAAAACCACCACCGATATACGGTACAACAACATGAACATCGCTTTTTGCTATACCTAAAGATTTAGCTAGCAATTGACGTACTGCAAAAGGAGATTGTGCTGAAGACCATATTTTTACTTTATTTGAATAAGGATCTGCCTGAGCTATAGTAACGTGTGTTTCCATTGGAACGTGTGCTACTGCAGGTACAGAAAATTCATCTTCAAATATAAAATCTGCTTCCTCAAATCCTTTATTTACGTCACCCTTCTTAGTCCTGTTCCAGCTTGCTATATTTGTATGAGCTTGTGGGAAGAAAACGCCTTCCATATGCTCATATTTATGAAGATCTTCGTGAACTAATACCTTTCCGTCTAAAGATTCATCTATAGTATGAACAACTGGTAACTCTTTATATTCAACCTTGATTAAAGAAACTGCACGTTCAGCAGTGACTTCGTCAACAGCTGCAACTGCTGCAACGATTTCACCTTGATATCTTACTATGTCTCTAGCAATTACGTTTTTATCAACCATGTATAAACCAACTAGATAAGGAGCATCTTTTCCTGTAATAACAGCCTTAACTCCAGGAAGAGCTTTTGCAGCAGATGCATCAATGGATAATATTTCAGCATGAGCATAAGGAGAATGCAAACATTTTGCATATAGCATTCCTGGAAGCTCCATATCATGAACGTATACAGCCTGCCCTGTTACCTTTTCTTGTGCTTCTTTTCTATCATAAGGCTTACCAATATGCTTGTATTGTTTTTCGCTCATTATTTCAACTCCTCTCTTTCCCTTTTAGCCGCTGCTTTAACGGCATTTATAATTGGAAAATATCCTGTACAACGGCAGAAGTTACCAGCTAAGGCTTCTTTGATTTCTTCTTCATTTGGATTAGGATTTCTATCAAGCAGTTCACGTGCTGACATTAGCATACCAGGTGTACAGAATCCACATTGTAGTGCATCATGTTCAATAAATTCTTGTTGAAGAATAGAGAGCTCATTATCTTTACCTAGGCCTTCTACTGTAAGTATATCAGCCCCTTCTGCTTCAATTGCTAATACAATACAAGAGTTTACGGTTTTTCCATTCATTATAATGGTACATGCTCCACATTCACCTTCACCGCAGCCCTCTTTAGTACCGAAAAGCTTAAGTTCATTGTGTAAGAATTGAAGCAATGTCATTGTTGGGTCAACCATTTTATGAACTTCTTCACCATTTACAATACAATTTAGTGCTACAGTTGGCATACCTGAGTCTATATATTCAAAGCAATTTCCATTATGTTTATCGCACATACTAATTAACCCCCTTTTCAATAAGTTGCAATAATCCTTTTTTAGCAAGTATACCAGAAACATGTAGACGGTATTCTGCTGAAGAACGAACATCTGAAATTGGGTTTATATGATTAGCGACTTCTTTACTAAGCCAAACAGCAGTTTCAGGAGTTAAATCCTTTGTAGCTATGAGTTCTTCAAGCTTAGTAAGTCTTATTGGTGTAGGAGCCACTGCTGACATAGCAATAAATACTTTTTTATCAGCAGTTATACGTACTGATACACCAGCTATACCTAAATCATGTCCTTTGATACGAGCTTGTTTATTATATGTGCTTATATCTCCTTGCCCCACATCGGGAAGTGATACACCTGTTACGATTTCACCTTTTTGAACAACTGTTCTTTTTACACCTGTAAAGAATTTATCTATATCTACTATACGCTCTCCTTCTGGTCCAGCAATATGAACTTTAGCATTGTATACTAAAAGGGGAGAAGATAAATCGGCACCTGGAGATGCGTTGCAGATATTTCCTACTAAGGTTGCACGGTTTCTCAATTGATATGAAGCAACACTATCAGCCGCTTGTCCTAAAGCTTCGTATTTTTCACGGATTATTTCTGATTGGCAAACTTCATTCACAGTAACTGCAGCTCCAATAAATAGACCCTCACCAGGTTTGTAGTCAATACGCTTAAGTTCAGTAATACCTTTGATGTCTAGGATATGGTCTACTAACTCAAAATTACGACGTAAGACTATCATTAAGTCAGTACCTCCAGCAAAAACCTTAGCACCAGGATGGTTCTTTAAGTAATCTAATGCTTCTTTTAAAGTTTGTGGTTTAACATAATCAAATTTACTTAGCATGGCTAACCTCCTTATTTTATTTTATTATTATATTCAATGCAAATGCATGAATAAACGATTTGATAATTGATGAGAAACAAATAGAGCGTTTTTACATGTTTGATGCTAATTTTTTGAAGATTTTATAAGACAAAGGAAAAGGTTTACTTATAAATTATCCTACTTTCATAGATACCCTTTTATATAAATGTTACGCAATAAAAAGATGTTTAAAATTAAAATAATCTATAATGAGTTGAAAGGATATAGAGTTTTTCAATACAAATAATGGAAACTTATAATTATATTAATTATATTAAATAAGATGAGGATCTAATATATAAACAATTTATAAAAAAGAGAATAATAATATGTGATGTTTTACTAAGAGAATAGATAATAATTGAGAAGAATTATATAAAAAATTATATAATAAAATAAAAAGTATTTATATTAATATATTATAGAAATATAGGGTAAAAATACAAAATATTGTTTAATCTTTTAGGAGGGAAATTATGATTGGACTAGTTTTAGAAGGAGGAGGGGCTAAAGGTGCTTATGAAATAGGAGCATGCAAGGCCTTAAAAGAATTAGGTATAGAAATAAATGGAGTAGTAGGCACATCTATAGGAGCTATATATGGAGCAATGATAGCTCAAGGAGATTTAGAAAAAGCATATGAGCTATGGTATAACTTAACTCCTTCTGATGTTCTTGACGTAAACGATAAAGATTTTAAAAAGATTGTAAATATGGATATAAAAACAGGAGACATTCCTAGGCTTGCAAGAAAAATTAAAAAAATTATAAAAGATAGGGGTTTTGATACACGCCATATAAGAAGCCTTTTAGAAGAACACATAGATGAGAAAAAGCTTAGAGAATCTAATATGGATTATGGAATAGTCACAGTATCCCTAAGCGACAAGAAACCAATGGAGCTTTTTAAAGAGGACATTCCAGAAGGAAAGATAACAGACTACATAATGGCTAGTGCCTACCATCCAGCTTTTAAATTTGAAAAAGTAGATGGCAAATTATTTTTAGATGGAAGTTTTTTTGATAATCTTCCTATAAAGCTTTTATATGAAAAAGGATATAGAAATATTATTGCTATACGGCTTTTTGCAATAGGTAGAGTAAGAAAAGTCAAAGAAAAGGACCTAGAAATAACTTATATAGAACCTTCTGAAAAGCTATGCAATACATTGGATTTTACTAATATAAGTGCAAGAAAAAATCTAGAACTTGGATATTATGATACTTTGAAGGTATTCAAAAACTTAAAAGGAAGAAGATACTATTTAGAGCCAAAAAATGATGAAGAATTTTTTCTGAATTATCTTTTGAATATTGGTGAAGAAAAGATATTAAAAATAGGAAGAATTTTGGGGATAGAAGATATACCCTATAGAAGAATGCTCTTAGAATTTATTATTCCTAGATTAATCGAACTCTTAAAATTAGAAAAGACTATTAGCTATGAGGAGTTAGTTATTGCATTAGTTGAAGAGATAGCTAGTAAATGTGAACTGGAAAGATTTAAAATATACAACTATGATGACTTTTATTCTAAGGCAATAGAAGAATATGACATATATAAACAAAAGCCAAAGAATAAAATTCCAAAATTTATAAAGAAAAATGAGATTTTATCCTTAGCAGCTAAAGAACCTATAATCGAAGAAATAGTGTTTGAAATATTTAGATGAGCCTAATATGCTATAATATTATTAATAGAATTGGGGAAGGTTCTTTTTCAAATCAAATAAAAAGAACCGTCTCCCAAAATTCTAATGGATGGCTAATCTTGAAGACGTTTTTCTAGGGCTATAATTTGCTTTTCTAATTCTTTAGGCAATTTATCTCCATATTTTTTATAGTCTTCTTTTATAGACGCAACCTCTTTTAGCCATTCATCTTTATCAATTGAAAGCAAATGCTTCAAATCAGATTCACTTATATTAAGCCCGTCAGTATCGATGGCATCTAAAGTAGGCATATATCCAATAGGGGTTTTAACCGCATTGCCTTTTCCAGAAACCCTCTCAAATATCCACTTGAGCACACGACTATTATCTCCGTAACCTGGCCATAGCCAATTACCATTTTCATCTTTAAGGAACCAGTTAACATAAAAGATTTTAGGCAGTTTATCTGGCTCGGTTTTTTTCTCAATATCTAACCAATGCTGTAAATAGTCCCCCATATGATATCCGCAGAATGGCAGCATAGCAAATGGGTCACGTCGTACCTTGCCAATGTCATCTGATATAGAGGCAGCTGTAATCTCTGAGCCCATAATTGAACCCATGAATACCCCATGTGCCCAATCAAAACTCTCATGAACTAAAGGAATAGTATTGGGTCTACGGCCACCGATTAGTATTGCAGATATAGGCACCCCTTTTGGATCCTCCCATTCGGGCGCTATTACAGGACATTGGCCTGCAGGGGTTGTGAATCTTGCATTTGGATGAGATACAAGCCTTCCATCGTTTGGAGACCAATCATTTCCCTGCCAATCAACTAGGTGACTAGGCGCATCATATCCAATACCTTCCCACCAAACATCACCATCATCAGTTAATGCCACATTTGTATAAATAGTATTTTTATCTATAGTAGCCATTGCATTAGAATTAGATTTCAAGGATGTCCCTGGGGCAACACCAAAGAAACCAGCTTCAGGGTTAATGGCATATAGCCTTCCGTCCTCACCAAATTTCATCCATGCAATATCATCACCTATGGTTTCAATTTTCCAACCAGGAATAGTAGGTATTAACATA
>CAYYDM010000004.1:0-47598 GCA_964470635.1 uncultured Clostridia bacterium
TGAAAAAACTTATTACAGAAGGAGCATATGAAAATAATATAGCAATTATAGAAATAATCCTTTGCTCTTTTCTCATAGGAACATACCTCCTATAGACAGAATAGCAAATGTAATTCCTGAAATAATACCAAACCAAGCAGCCATTCTTCCTTTACTAAGTGGAAGACTACCAGCAATCTTTCCTGTCTGCCCATTCAATGCAAATACATAAGTTTTACCCTTATAATTATACGTAAACATCCATGTAGGAAGTAAAACATAGTTTGCTTTTGATTCATATATATCTACATTGCTGTTTCTTACTGTTATACTGCTATATCCCTGTATGTTGTTGCGGAGTAAAGTATTTGTGTATTCATTGATCCTGTCTGATATTCTACCAAAGACATGTTTTTCAGCTATATCATACTTTTCAGCTAAATAGCCAGAGAGATAAGACATAGAGAAATCCTCCATTTGGCTGTAATCATATGGTTCTAGCATTTCCATCAAATTGTCATCTGCTTTTTTTGAACCATCTGCAGGTATACCATTAAAGCTAGCGGTAGCTGCTCTGACAACGTCATAGTATCTTGTTTCAGTGTATCTTTTATCTCCACTTACCCATGTGCGAACCTTTCTTCCTTCTGCAGTTATTCTTCCTCTTGCATCACAATCAAATAACCAGAATGGAATATATATTCCCGAAAGTAGTTCAAGTTGAGAGTCTGATATAAATTTCTTTGAAAGTAGAGGCTTCTTCTTGCACCATTTTATAAACATATCCTTAGCTGCTTCTTTCTTAATTTTAAAAGGTATTACCTTTGCAGGTCTGTATTGACCTGATAACTGTTTAGGTATAATGGCAGGATTATGACAGTAGTAGCAAAAAGTTGCCGCAGTTGTTTCATCGGTTACTATCTCAGCTCCACAGCTTGAGCAGCTATATACCTTTGCTCTTTCTGCAAATTCAGTATCCTTTTCTGTTGTTTGCTGTTGCGTAACGTCCTTTAGGTTTTTATCCTCTGCGAAAGACTTGATTTGTTCGTTATTAAATTCACTTAAGCAAAACTCACATTTCCAGTTTTGCGATTCTGCATTAAATTCAAGGGCTCCTCCGCAGTTTGGACACTTATAAGTGATAATAGCCACTATTGTCATCTCCTATTTTTATGATTTCTTTATGTCATCTTCATTAAATGGGTCTCCACATTCAGGGCAGAATTTTGGTAACTTGTCAAAACCTGAAGGTTCAAAACCACATTTATTGCATTTATACAATTTAGGTTCCTCTGGTTTTTTTGAACCACATTCTGAGCAGAATTTTCCAATATTTAATGTGCCGCATTTACAAGTCCATGAATTTTGTTCACTATTTGGCTTAACTTTTCCGCATTGTGTACAAAAACGTCCCTTATTGACCTGACCACAACTACACTTCCACTCTTCAGAAGATGAGGTATCAGTAGCTGGTGTTACTTGGTTGTTTTCAGCTTGTTGACTTTGCTGCTGCATCTGATATTTATTTGTCTGTGAAGCAGCATCCATGAAGCCACCTGTACCTTGCAAGCCCATTCCAACTCCCATAAAGCCTGACATGGCTCCATTTGCATTGGAACCAGCTGCTTCTATTCCTCTAGCTATAGAGCCTTGGACATAGCCCTCTCTAATAGTAGCATCCTGCAACATAGCTCCTTGATTTCTCATGTTTATTAACTTTTGAGATTCTTCATCATATGAGATACTTGCAATTCCCACAGATTGAACCTGCATACCACGCATTTGACTCCAGTCGCTGTCTAAGACTGTAGACATATATTTGGCAAGTTCCATACTCTTTGAAGCCACAAGAGAAATTCGTATTCCATCTGCAGACATTTGATTAATAGCAGCTTGCAATGCTGTCAAAAACTCTGATAAATACTGCTCATTTATATCGTTAATATCTACCTGTGATTTATCTTTTGGTATTGCCTCCATAAAAAATTTAAGAGGATCTACAATCTTAATAGAATAAGTTCCATGTGCTCTTAAAAATAACTCGGCATTATAAAAGTTATCAAAATAGTTAATTGGGTTTCGAGTTCCAAACTTAATGCCTTTAACTTCTTGAAGATTAATGTAATATACTTTTTGAACAGTAGGGGTTACTCCTCCAAATTTAAAACGATTAAAGGTCTCTTTTAATGATTCTCCAAGTTGTCCATTAAACATCGAAGGAAGTGTTGAATTGCTGACTTTGTAGTAACCTTCTTCTGCTGTATAGTCAACTATTTTCCCACCCTCAACCAACATCATAAACTGATTAGGATATACATGGATAATAGAGCCATTTGATACTGTATTATCTGTTCCTTTTTTATTGCTATTTCTTGAATCTTTTGCTCTAACTTTTACACCAGGTGTCATAACTGTAGTATCACTCATTGCTTGAGGCTCAATGACTTCTAGCCATTGATCTGCAAATCCTCCGCCTACAGAACTAAAAGCTGCTTTAATAATTCCCATATTAACTCACCTCAGACTTTATTTATATTTCATACTTATTAGAAAAAACATATATTTATACTTATTCCTTAAATACAGAACTACAGTTTCATATTTTTTCAGCATAGCATTAGTCTAAATATGCTTGTCCTAATAAAGACAAATAGAAGCCCTATTAATAGGACTTCATAGACCTTGACTAATATAAAAAGTATTTGCACCAAATTATAGTATTATTTAGTACCCCCTAGAAACATGAAGCATATTTATATTACCTAAAGCATCATAATGGATTTCAGGAGTAAATGAACCTTCATCTTTATTGAAAACATAGTCCACAAACTTCAAGCCAGCAGTTGTGCTTTCAACAGTAGCAATATGGAATATATCATCTGCTGTAAAGGCATAAAACTGAATAGAACCAAGCTGAACATAGTTTTTGTATAACTCATAGTCTTTATCTTTACCATGTACAACTAGAGCCCATGTTTGCCCATCATCCCACATGATTTCTCCATGTGAATCTCTTTGTGCAGTTGTATATAAAGCTATAGTTTCCTCTGTTCCATCCCCATTTATGTCAAATTCATACGAGTCTAACAAGGTATAGTCTTTAGATGGAAACTTTTCTGTTGAGAAAATTGGCTTTTCTCCTATAACATTAGTCCCTTGGCCTGCCCCTTTAGTAATTGCTTCTCCTAGAGGATTGTTTAATTGGATGTTCTTTATTATTAGTGAGTCCTTTCCATAAGAAACTAAGTAATAGCTATCCTCAATAAAGTAATCATAATCTTCCTTAGTAGCGGCTTTTAATTTTAAGTCCTTAGTTTCTCCTTCTGGTGTTTTAAGGACATGTAAAGTAATATAATTGTTTTCCCCTTCTACGACTTTTCCAGATACATATCCAGACACCATAAGCTCTTTCTCAGACTTTATCTCATTTTTATCAGCAGTACAGCCAAAGACTAATGAAAGATTTAACGCTAATAAAATTAAAGCTAGTTTTCTAAAAGTATTTTTCATTTTTATAATCATTCCTTTCTTATTTATATTATGTAGTCAGGCTTAACAAATTATTACCTAATGTATCTAAGTTTCCTTCTAAGATTGATTTTATAATATTTTTACTGTTTTTCATAGTATTGTTTACTAAGTATTGTTTACTATGTTTATCACTTATGTAATTCTTTCTTAAATATACACGTATCTTTAAGCTTTCTCTCAAAAAAAAAATGCCCTTCTAGATTTTTCCTAGAAAGGCAATCAAAATATCTATCTTATTTTCGTGTACTTCCATTTTCCTGTTTTAAATCTGGCATAAACAAATAGCCATCTTACAAACTGATCAACAAATACTGCCATCCATGCTCCTGCCAACCCGTATCCCATAATATTGACAAATATATGTGCCAATACAACCCTAACTAATAGTACACCAGAAAAAGTACCTACTAAAGGCCAGAAAGTATCTCCTGCACCTCTTAGTCCTCCTGCTAATATGAGCTGTGATGATTGAAATGGTTGAACAAAGGCTATTATCTTTAATACTAAAGATGCGTTTTCTATGATTTTAGGATTGTTAGTATATAGGTTCACAATTTCACTGCCAAAGAAGAAAAATATTAATGCCATAAAAGTGGATATCATGGAACCAATTCTTCTCGTTTCCTTAGCATAGTCCTCTGCCTTTAAAAGTTCATTAGCACCCAAGCTTCTGCCTACCAATGATGAAGCAGCTATGCCAAAGGCTTGCCCCGGCTGGAAAGAAAGGCTTAATATATTCAACGATATTTGATGTGCTGCATAAATAACAGTTCCTAAACCTGCAACTATTCTTACAAATATAAGAACCCCTACTCTTAAAGCCATTTGTTCTAATGAAGCAGGTACACCTATCTTCACTAGATTGTATATAATGTCTTTATCAAGCTTAAAAGGTTTTTTAATATTTAGTTTAACAGCACTCTTACCTTTTATAACATAGCTGAATAATAGTATACTTGCAATTGCATTAGATAAAGCCGTAGAAATGCCTGCTCCTGTAATGCCAAGTTTAGGGAGTCCTAAAAGACCATATATAAGAAGTGCATTACCTATAACATTCAAAAAGTTCGCTTTTAAATTTATCTTCATAGGTACTTTGGTTTCACCAATACCTCTCAAAGCTGCAGATATAGACATGTTAAATGACTGGAATATAAAACCTACCATGATAATTTTAAAATAGGTTCCCCCTACTTGCAAAGTATCAGCTTGAGCCCCCATAAAGCTCATAATAGGCTTTGTAAAGATTATTCCTAATGTGGATAGAGGGATTGCTAAAATCAACAAACTTAGTAGCATTACATGTTTTAAAGTAATTTCTATTTTATCATGCTGCCCAGAGCCTACATACCTAGCAACCATTGCTGTTCCACCTACATTTAAAGCCTGAACTAGGGATATTCCTATGAACAATGGTTGATTTGTCATGCCTACAGCTGCTACAGAAGCCGCTGCCAGTGAATTATCGCTTATTCTTCCAA
The DNA here is from genome assembly GCA_964470635.1 of uncultured Clostridia bacterium. Taxonomy (GTDB): domain Bacteria; phylum Bacillota; class Clostridia; order Tissierellales; family Proteiniboraceae; genus Proteiniborus. The sequence continues at coordinate 4,992 of CAYYDM010000004.1, forward strand.
GCATCATCATATCTATCATGCCAAAAAGTGACCCCAAGAGTAATTCTACAAGAACTGGCCATGCAATATTAATAACATCAACTCTTGTTGGATTTTTTAACCATGCCACAGCCTTAACTTTTTTCCCATCTTTTTCACATTCTGAACTAATCATTGTCATTCTTCTTTCTGTAATAATTTAGAGCCTCTAAATATTATATCATAAAAGCAGAAATATTTTAACAAATAATTATTCCTCTATTAATATTCTATTTAATAGACAACGAATTGTGTTCAGATATTTGGCTTCCAGTTCACCTGCTTTTATGCTTTAAAAGCAATATTTATTAGTATGCGTACATTATCTTTTTGTATAACTTTATTATTTCTGAGGAATATTACTATTGATATGCTAAAGCAATAATAAGCTCAATTGAGCATTTTAAAGTTGCTAAAACCTCAAAAAGGTTTAGTTAAGAATATTTAAACTAGAGTCTAAAAAAAATTTCTAGGAGGAATTTTCATGGATACAAATAGTGGTTTTTTAGAGAGAAGATTTAAATTAAGGGAAAATGGTACTAATTCCAGAACAGAAATAGTTGCTGGTATTACTACCTTTATGACTATGGCATACATACTAGTGGTAAATCCTATTATCCTATCTAATACAGGAATGGATAAGGGTGCCTTATTTACAACTACAGCCATTGCTTCAGCTGCCGCTACATTAGTTATGTCACTTTATGCTAACTATCCATTTGCATTGGCACCAGGTATGGGACTTAATGCTTTCTTTGCTTTTTCTGTAGTTCTTGGAATGGGCCATTCATGGCAATTTGCCTTAACTGCAGTGCTTATTGAAGGTATTATCTTTATACTTCTTACATTTCTAAAAGTCAGAGAAGCTATTGTCAATGCTATACCATATACCTTAAAACATGCAGTTAGTGTAGGTATAGGCTTATTCATAGCATTTATAGGCTTTGTCAATGCTAAGCTAATAATAGCCAATGAAGCTACTTATGTAGGACTAGGAAGTGTCAGAGATCCTAATGCAATAGTAGCATTAATTGGATTAGTAGTAACGGTTATCTTATTAGCTAGAAACATAAAGGGAGCTTTATTAATAGGTATTGTAGTGGGTGCGGTTGTAGGTATTCCTTTAGGTGTAACGCCTATTCCTAATTCTATTTTCGACATACCTCCATCAATTACACCTATAGCTTTTAAATTTGTTGGATTTGATCAAATTCTTACATTCGATATGTTCATGATATTGATAACATTTTTATTTGTAGATATGTTCGACACCATAGGAATGTTAATCGGTACTGCTGCTAAATCTGGTATGCTTGATAAAGAAGGAAAACTTCCTAGAGTAGAAAAGGCACTATTTGCAGATGCTTTTGGAACTACTTTTGGTGCTATATTGGGAACAAGTACAGTTACTACCTTCGCAGAAAGTGCTGCTGGTGTAGCTGAAGGTGGAAGAACTGGCTTAACTTCATTAGTAGTAGGTATTTTATTTGTCGCTTCACTATTTTTTGCCCCTTTATTTACAATAGTCCCAGCTGCTGCAACAGCACCTGCTCTAATAATTGTTGGACTATTTATGATGTCTTCTATCCTTGAAGTTAATTTCAAGGATATTACAGAATCATTTCCTGCTTTCCTATCTATTATTATGATGCCTCTTGCTTATAGTATAGGAGAAGGATTATCATTTGGAATTATGTCTTTTGCAGCAGTTAAGCTTTTGACTGGAAGAGGAAAAGAAGCATCACCAGTTATGTATATACTAGCAATATTATTTGCTATTAGACTTATATTTAAATAAAAGCATTGATCCCTCACTTGCAAAAGTGTGGGTACTTAAATAAGTGGCTTATTTTCAGCCACTTATTTAAAAACATCCATTTTCTATCTATATTTGTATCTCTATATATCCACATTAGCAAATTGACTTTGATATAACCTATAATAATGTTCTTGTTTTGCCAATAACTCTTCATGGCTGCCTTTTTCTACTATCTCGCCATGGTCTATTACCATGATTATATCTGCATCTTTTATTGTAGATAGTCTATGGGCAATTATGAAGGTCGTTCTGTTTTCCATAAGCTTTACCATGGCTTCTTGAATTTTAAGTTCTGTTCTAGTATCTACTGAGGATGTAGCTTCGTCTAATATTAGTATGGATGGGTTAGCTAAAATTGCTCTTGATATGGCTATTAGCTGTTTTTGCCCTTGACTTAAATTAGTTCCACCTTCATTTAAAAATGTATCATATCCTTGAGGTAATTTACTTATAAAATCATCAGCTCTTGCTAAAGTGGCAGCTTTTATTATATCTTCATCTGTAGCCTCCAGGTTTCCATACTTAATATTTTCCTTTATTGTACCTGAAAATAAATAAGTATCCTGCAATACCATACCAAATATTTTTCTTAGGCTGTTCTTTTGATAATCTTTTATATTAATTCCATCTATTAATATCTCTCCCTTATCTATTTCATAAAATCCAGTTAAGAGATTTACTATGGTAGTTTTTCCTGCTCCAGTAGGTCCAACTAAAGCTATATTAGTCCCTGGTGCTACTTTAAAGGATATGTTTTTAAGAACTGGCTCACCTTTTGTGTATTCAAATGTCACATCTTTAAACTCTACTTTTCCCTTGATATTTTCTATAACTATAGCATTATCATTATCTTTTCTTTCTTCTGCCTCATCTAATATCTCAAAAACTCTTTCTGCCCCTGCTATACCTGATTGCAATGTATTAAATGTATTTGCAAGTTCATTTAATGGTCTTGTAAATTGTTTTGAATAGGAAATAAAGCTGGCGATTACTCCTACTGAGATAATACCTTTTACGGCTAAACTTCCTCCAAATATAGCTATGACACCAAATCCAAAGTTATTTATTACGTTCATAAGAGGCATAATAAATCCAGACCAGATCTGAGCCTTAACTCCCACATCTCTTAATATATCATTTTGAGCTTTAAACTCATTTATTACCTTCTCTTCATTATTGAATGCCTTTACTACATGTATCCCTGCTATGGATTCTTCAATATGACCATTTAATCTTCCTAAAGTCTTTTGCTGTTCCCTAAATAATAGTTTAGTCTTCTTTGCTATAAATCTGGTCAAAAAATACACCATGGGCACAGTCACCATACTAGCTACAGTCATTAGTGGACTTAGATATATCATCATAACTAAGGAACCTAATATATTAACTACAGACGCCATAAACTGGACAGTTGATTGAGATATAGTAGTACTTACGTTATCAATGTCATTAGATAATCTGCTCATAATCTCACCATGAGTATGTAGGTCAAAAAATATAATGGGCAAAGATTGAAGTTTCCCGAACATTTTTTCTCTTATGGTAAATACTACTCTCTGAGCAATTCCTGCTACCATGTATTCTTGCAAAAATGTAAGCATGTTATCTAATATATATATGGATAACAGTATGAGTACAATAACTTTTAATTTTTCAAACTCAACAAAGGACTTTCCAGGGAATATGGCATCTATTGCTTTTCCTATATAGAACGGAACTAGTAATCCTAAAACTCCTGATGTAATTATTAGTAAAAATGTTATGAACAACTGTCTTTTCTCATATTTAAAGAAATCCCATAATCTCTTTAAAGTATGTCTAACGTCCTTTGCTTTTTTTACAGGCATAATTACGCCTCTTCCTCCTGCAATACCTACAGGACCTCTTTGAACTTGTTTAGGCATCAAGACTATGTGCCCCCTTTCCTATCTGGGAATGGTAGATATCTTGGTATACTTCACAATCCTTCATAAGTTCCTCATGAACCCCCATGCCTACTATTTTACCTCTATCCATTACAAGGATTTTGTCTGCATCCATTACTGATGTAATTCTTTGAGCAATTAGTATAGTTGTAGTATCTTTTAAATATTCCTTTAGTCCTTTCCTTATATTTCTCTCCGTTATTAAATCTACTGCAGATGTACTATCATCTAAGATAAGTATGGCTGGTCTTTTTATAAGAGCTCGTGCTATAGATATCCTCTGTTTTTGACCACCAGATAAATTTACTCCTCCTTGTCCTAAATAAGTACCATATCCTTCGTTAAAAGACATAATGAAATCATGAGCTTGAGCTATTTTTGCAACCCTTTCTATTTCTTCATCTGTGGCATCTTTATCTCCCCATTTTATATTGTCTTTTATGCTTCCTGTAAATAACAAGACCTTTTGAGGAACTATGGCTATCTTTTCTCTTAGTTCATTAAAACTAATATCTCTTATATCTATACCATCAATCTTTATTTTTCCTTTAGTTACATCATAAAATCTAGGTATTAAATTAATTAAAGTGGATTTGCCTGAGCCTGTAGAGCCTATAATAGCTAGAGTTTCACCAGGTTTTGCAGAAAAATCAATATCCTCTAATACATACCTGCTTCCAGAATTATATCTAAAATATACATTTTCAAATTCTAGTTGTCCTTTTGCATTTACAATTGGAGTAGGATTGTCCTTCGTCAGTATAGTGTTTTCTGCTCTAAATACTTCTCCTATTCTCTCAGCTGAAGCCTTTGCTCTGATATACATATTTAAAACTCTAGTCATTATCATTAAAGCAAAAAGAACCTGAGTCATGTAGTTAATAAAGGCCATGATTTTACCAACTTCCATATCCCCTACATTAACTCTCAATCCTCCAACCCACAAAACTAGCACTATGCCTATATTTACAGCTAATGCCACAACAGGATTAAAAACCGCTGTTATCCTCATGCCTTTGAGGGTGATGCTTCTTAATTCCTCGTTTACTTTTTTAAAGCGTTCCTGTTCATAGTCAAATCTATTGAAGGCCTTCACTACCCTAATACCAGCTAAATATTCTCTCATTACACCATTAACCTTATCTAAAGCTTTTTGTATTCTTGTGAAAATAGGGTAGGAAATTTTAAGATTGAGGGCTATAACTATGCCTACTACGGGAACTACTCCTAGAAGTATCAGCGCCATTTTGACATTCAATATAAATGCCATGACTATAGCTCCTAATCCTAGGATAGGGGCTTTTACAAACACTCTCATCATCCCATGAGAAAAGTTTTGTATTTGATTTACATCGTTAGTTAGTCTAGTAATAAGTGAAGCATCTTGAAATTCGTCAATATTGTCAAAAGAGAAGCCTTGTATTTTAATATATAAGTCTTCCCTTAGATCTGCACCAAAGCTTTGGGATACTCTAGAGGATACAATATTTCTAACAACTGCACAGCTAGCTCCTAAAGCAGTCATTAAAAGCATAAGTCCTCCTAGTTTAAGTACATAGTTCATATCTCCCCTTTTCACACCATTATCAATTATCTTTGACATAATGGTTGGCTGTATCAAATCCCCCATGGTTTCAAGAGTTAAAAATGTAAGTGCTATAAAAAACTGCTTCTTGTATCTATTTATATATTTACTTAGATAACGTATATTCATTTCTAAGTTCTCCTTATTATGATATATAATAATATTATATTATTTAGACACCCTAAATACAATAAGAATTATAGAGAACGTTTAAAATTCAGCTCCTAGGGTATCCATAAATTATTGTTCCAAGACTGTTATGTTTCTTTTATTTCTGCTATAATTAATTATTAAATTTCAATTTGTAGCAAATGAATATGAATAAAAGTCTAAAAATCAGTATCCATGATTAAGGAGTGAAGTTTTGTGTTTAGGAAAGTATTTCATAAGGCACCATGTGAAGAAGCAGAATGTATAGTAAAGTATGTGGAAGATGCATTAAAGGGTAATAGAATTGGCAGCCCTGACGTCAAATATCCCCTTCATGGCAAAGTATTAGGACATTTCGAAAGGCTACTTGATAATGAAGCAAAAATGTCTTCAGCAGCAAAAGAAATACTTAATATAGTTAGTTCATTAAGTAGCTTTGATGTTGGAATGACTCACATTTCTCATCAATTAATGGACTTTGCAGGAGAAATGGCCTCTGTAAGTGAATCCAACCTTGCAATTGTTGAGCAGACAACAGCAAGCATGAATCAAGTAAATGACACTATAGAAGCAACTTCAGAGACTTTGAACAGCCTGGCAAATGAATCTGAATCATTGGCACACAAAAATGATGAAAGTGTAAATCTACTTAAAGAGGTTCAATCACTTAAAGATAATGTTATACAAGACACTGGAATCATGAGCGAAAAAATTCAGCAGCTAGTAGATTTAGCAAAGGAAGTTGGTAAAATAGTTGATAGTGTACAAGCTATAGCAGAACAAACAAATCTTTTAGCATTAAATGCAGCAATAGAAGCAGCAAGAGCTGGCGAAAATGGACGCGGATTTGCGGTTGTAGCTCAAGAAGTTCGAAAGCTGGCTGATGATACAAAACAAAACCTTGAGGGAATGAGGCAATTTGTTAGTAGTATTCATGTTGCTGCCCAAGATGGGAAAGAAAGCTTGAACAGTACTATAACGTCTACTAGCCAAATGAGCGAGAAAATAGAAATGGTATCAAATACTATTGGCAGAAACGTGGAAATGCTTAATAGTGTAATCACAGGTGTAAGTTCAATCCATGAATCTATGCAAGGTATAAGAGTTGCTGCTGGTGAAATTAATCAAGCCATGGAAGCTTCAGGTAACGATGCAGAAAGACTTAGCTACATGACTCAAAATATACATAAAGAAGCAGTACAAAGCGTAGAATTTGCTGGGCAAATATCTCAAATAGACAATCAACTCTCTGAAATAGTCCAAAACATGTTTGAAGGACTTGAAAATAGTGCCCATGCTATTACAAATAAAGAACTACAAGACGTAATTGAAAAAGCAATGAAAGCCCATGTAAAATGGGTAGATGGACTTAAGAAAATTGTAGCTGAAATGCGCACTTACCCGCTTCAAACTAACTCGAAAAGATGTGCATTTGGACATTTTTATCATGCTATTCAGATAAACCATCCAGCAATATCAAAGGAATGGGAGCAGATAGATGAAATCCACCATAAATTTCACAATATGGGGGACAAGGTCATTGATGCTGTCAAGAATAATGATAAAGCAACTGCACAACGGCTCTATAATGAGACTGAAGCGCTTTCAAAACAAATGTTGGGCTTATTAGAAAAAGTTGAAGATAGAGTAGGCCAACTCATTAAAGATGGAGTAACTATTTTTTAAAAAACATAATAGGATAAAGCTTGCTTAAGCAAAAGATATAAAGGAACGGTTATCTTGTACTAAATAACACAAAAGAAAGGATTAAAACTCTATCTTTGAAAGTATGATGCAATAGATTATAATAGAATTAACTTTTATTTCCAGCCGAAAATTGATTAAAATAGGTCAGAGTTATTTTGTTCTTATCTATTTTTTTATAATATGTTAATTGGGAGGAAAAACTATGAATTTACCATCTAAAAAATCTTTTAATGTGCGATTTGCTGTTTAAATCTTATTTTTTCTACTAATTCTGTTAATTTCTATTAATCACACTTTAGCAGAATAATGTTGATGAGAAAATAGCTTCGACTTTTAAAAATAAAGATTTGGAAACAAAATATGAAGGTTTGGAAAATGAAATTGGAACAGGCTCTGTAAAGGTTTTTGTGGCACTATATAAAGGGCTTCCCTACGATCTTGAAGCTGAAGATACCTACTTGCCTCAAGTAGCCGTAGATATTCTAAAAGAAACAAATAACCTTACTGACCAACAAATAAAATATATTGATAGTCATACTGTTCAGATACCTGATGATGTAGATAATGGTAATAATAATGTTAGCACCAGCACTGATGCTCATAGCGAAGAAGACGAGGAATTCTTAATAAAAGGGAAAACCACATTTAATGATTTAATTAATTGGGGAATCCTAGAAGAAGATATTGAAGAAATAATTGGTGGTAAAATACCCTCAGTAAATATAATTATTAGAGACTACTGTGTAGAAAAAGGAATTGAATTCTCAGTTGTGAAAGAAAAACTTCAGGAAAAAGTTGATTCTATAAAATAACTCTCATTCAAACTGGTAATGTAGGCAATGTATGCTTTCAAAATATCTCATGGAGACTGTTATCTTGTGCTAACAGTACAGGATAACCGTAACTTTGTGTATTCTTCACTATCCACCTTGTTACCCTACTACAGTTAACACACTTTCTAAGCTTCTTTAAGTCTTGTAGTCGTAATCTTGCCATCTACTTTACTTAAAATTTTAACTTTTAAAGTTGGACTTACCACTCCAAATTCTTTCATAATACTCTCAAGTATTTTAAATTCTTTTCTCTTAATAACAACTTCAATTTGATATCTTTTCTCCTCATTATTTCCTCTAACAAGAGAATTATTAACTGTATATCCCGTCTCTCTGAGTCTCTTTGATATTTCTATAACCTTGCTTTTATCATTCAAAAATAAATCTACTTCCAAAATACCTAAGGCTAACCTATCTTCAATTTTATTACCAATGAAAACCCCAACAGTTTTGCCTAAGGCATATGCTATAGTAAATTGAAGTCCTTCCGAACTAGTAACCTTACTAACAATAGCTGCAAAAATCATGGCATCCGCAAAAACTAATAAATAAACTGGGTTCATAATTTTTTTAGACATTAATATTGTTTTTAAGGTCGCTAAAACATTTGTAAAAGCAGTTATCAAAAATAGACCGATAAGTGTAAATATAAGATTTGTTGTCATTACAACACCTCCTTTTAAAATTTTTAGTCATCAAAAAAACTAACATACAATTTGTATGTTAGTTAGTATTTAATTAGTCGTATACATATTTAAATTAATCCATATTGAAAATTCAAGATTGAATAAATCTGATCCCTTTAGGGCTTATATGTATAAAGTAAGCGATAAATATAAAAATCATCATCATATTTTTAAAGTAACGATAGGATTATTATAAAAAACATTTTGTGATACTTTAATTGCTTTTCAACTATTAATCTAACCTTTTTATTATACTACATATCTCAGTTGTTTGCAAGTATAATTTAGAAAATATTTCTATTTCAACTTCAATTCAATTTCCTTTGCTATTTTTTCATATTCAATATCATGCACATAATGGGAACAATCCAAGTTAATTATCCTTCCATCCCCTCCGTTTCTGTATAATTCTTCTGGAAAAATCTTCAGGCATCCTTATCCCATCCAGTTCCTTGTCCATTGGATGAAAGCAATAATATCGGAATATTGGGTACCCCATTTTCTTTCGCTTTCCTTGCACAGGTCAAGGAAATATTTTGCTATATCATTTAAAATTATACAAACGAGTCTATTGTATCTTTTACAGTTTACTACTTAGTTAAAAAAGCATTTATTTGTAAAACCCTCTACTCACTAATCCATATAATCTTATTTGATTTAGCTCTATAGCTGTAAATACTTTGGTTTCATATAACCTCATATATTCTTTAGATACTTCGGAGTCAAATATTATTATGTCATCTGAGTTAATTGTAACCTTTACTCCATAATCATATAGCTTTCTAATTGGATGCTTCTCTATGCTTTCTACTCTATTTAATAATAAATTGCTAGTAGGAGTTATATTTAGTTGTATTTTATTTTCTCTAAGCCAATTCATTATAGCTGGTGAATTTGCAGCTGCTATTCCATGTTGCACTTCATTTAGTTCCAATTCTTCTACTGCCTCTTTAACATCATCTGCAGTGCCCCACTCGCCTACATGAGCCTTTAAAATCCATCCTTTTTCTTTAGCTTTTCTGTAAAGGCCCTTGAAGTTTTTAATGGGTTGAGCAAATTCATCACAATATAAATCTATTGAATAGAAACAATCTTGCTCTAAAAAAGGTTCTATCCACTTCTCTAAAAGCTCTATACGACAATGTCTTGATAGTCCAACTTGAAACCTAAAATCAACTTCAGGACATATTTTTTTATGCGCACCTTTATAATGCTCTATAAGCTTATTTATGTCCCCATCATAATAATGTCCATTTCCCCAAACATCTTCTCCTACCTCTAAAACTGCTACCCCATCATCCTTAGCTATCTGAAAACACCCTTCTAATAGCATATTTCTTCCTTCAGCAGTTTCAAAATAGCTATTTATATTCTTACTCATCCACTGATGCATTTCATCCATCGATTGTAATTTATCTCTAAGCATAGGAATATTTATTCCAGCATGCTTTCTAATATATTCCCTTGAACATCCACTAGTACTATGATTATGTAAATCAGCTTTTGGAACTCTCTTTAATAATTCCATATCTCTGCTTTCTAAAGCTTGTATAAACATTTCAGTATTGTTCATAAATTGTCCTCCTCAGTCTGTATTTCCGAACATTTTATACTATAGATGCTATTAAAATCGCCGAGTTTTCCTTCTGATAAATTACCTTCACATTGCTAAAACCAGCTTCCATCAATAGCCTTTTTTGAGTATCCACTGAGAATGGGATATCAATATGATAGAATTGGTTGTCAAGCTGTTTAAGCTTTTCATAATATTCTATTAGATGTTCTTTCTCTTTTTCATCATCTACCATGTAATCTCCCTCAATATAGATACCTGTTCCCTTTTTCAAATAATCCTTAATATTACAATATAACTGTCTCTTTACGTCATGAGTGAAGTGATGCATAGTCATACTTGAAATCACATAATCATATTTATTTTCAGGAAAGCTGACATCAAGATACGATCCTTTTATTAATTTAATTTGCTTAGAAAACTTGATATGTTTAGCCTTTAGCAGCTCCAACATGCTTTCTGACATATCAATTCCAGTTATATTTACATTTGGACACTTTTTAAATATTTCCTCCAGTTCTAACCCTGTACCACAACCTAAATCCAGTATCTCTATTTTGTCATGAGTAGAGATTATTTCTTTAGACAAAGTTTTATAGTAAATAAAGCTATCTTCCGAACTTAACATATGCTCCTCATAACCGCCTGCTCTGTTATTAAAAAACTCTGCCATTTGTTCAATATTACTCGCCATTTTTCTACCCCCTATAAAAAATATGTTAATAAGAATCTAGAAATTCATTTAATTATACAGGCATAGTCTCACCTCGCTAAAAAAATAAAAGACCGTAGTGAAATATATTTCACTTACAGCCTTTAAAATCTAGTGTTATGCTCTTAATAACTATAAATATAGTTATTTAATTGTTTATGAACATAAAAAAGCCGTAGGTTAGTACGGCTTTTTAGCATAACAAATATATAAATATATATCTTGAAAAATAATATAATAAAATTATCTCTATTATTTCAAGAATAACATCTATAAAGGTATAAATGAAAACTATTCCGTAACATTGCATTTATCTAAAAGAATATAACAAAAATAGACCTGTATTGATTACAAGCAAAAAACATTCTTTAGACATGATATTAAATTAATTATCTAGCAATGTTTAGAATAAGTTTTCTCATATATGTTTCTCCTTGTATAGATACTATAGTTAAATATTACATTGTATTCCTATGATTGTCAAACGTATTTTCCCTTATTTCATTTGGCCCATCCTTATTAAACAATCCGAATCTATCAAAACATAAAAGCTCTCCAAAAGCGCCCTTATTTCCCTGACAACGCCCAGTTTTCTATTATATAGTTAGGTACTTGAATATCCAAAGCATAACAGAAGGCAATTATCTGACCTATATGCATCGACTCATGGGATATCATTGCAGAGAGATGAAATGATAGAGGTAATTTTTTCCCAAACCAATCTACATAAGCATTTTCGTCAATACTTTCTAGAACTTTTTCTAATTTTGAATCTAGTAATTTCATATTATCAAGAAGTTGTTCTTTAGTAAATTTACCATCAATTTGGCTATCAGGTGTACCGTTATATGACATTTTAGAATTACTGATAGCTACCATATAATCATTTTGAACTTCAATCATCTCTTGAAAATGCTTTCTGAATGTATCTAATCCTTTTCTCGGCAAGATCCTGTCAAGTTCTGTATCACTTAAGTCATTTATAAAGCTTATGGAACAACTTCTTATGAACTTCCATTCATAAAGTATAGCTTCTAGATTTTTATCCACTAAAAACCCTCCTTATTTTTCAAAAATAATTAAAACAGAGATATTTGTTTATTTTCATATTTTCTTTTGTATTCTTCTCTTATATCTGACATTTTGTGCAGCAAACCGTATTTATCACATTCAATTTTAAATGTCTTCCATAACTCATTTTCAAGCGGAGAATTGCATTCGTACTTTTCGCCATATGTATTGATATACTTTTGTTTTAACCCAGGGAACAATCTATCTAACTGCTGATAAAAGTACAATCGTTGATTTTGGCGTAATGTTACTCCTAAAGATGGACTAACAAACCTAGCACCATTTTCTGCTGCAGCTTTTACTATAAGCTTTATATTTTCTTCAGTATCATTAATAAAAGGCAATATTGGCCACATAAGTATGCCTGTAAATATACCTGCTTTAGATATTTCCTTTAATGCTTTAAGTCGCTTTGAAGTAACAGACACATTAGGTTCTATTTTTTTGCACAGTTCATCATCATAGGTTGTTATTGTGAACTTCGCCATGACAGGAGAATGCTCCTGAATTTTAGATAATATATCAATATCTCTTACTACTAAATCTGATTTAGTTAGGACACTTGCTCCAAATCCATATTTATTAATGAGCTCTAGAGCACCTCTTGTTAGCTTGTATTTTGCTTCAAAGGGGTTATATGAATCACTCATTGCCCCTGTTCCTATGATCCCCTTTTTTCGTTTTGACTTAAGTTCATTTTCTAAAAGTAAAAGTACATTTTTCTTTGCTCTCACTTTATCAAAATTATCAACCCTATAACACTCACTTCTAGAGTCACAATAAATACAGCCATGACTGCAGCCTTTGTAGATATTCATATTGTAATTATATCCAAACCAGCTATCTCCATTTGACCAAGGAGATAGTATTTTTTTAGCTTCAATAAGTTCCATGATTCAATCCCATTAATCCTCCTTTCATTTAAATTATTATACATATTCTATTTTAATTATATTTAAAGCTATATGACACCAGTTTGTCATATTAGAATTTATTTTTCGTAAATTTTTAACGCCTCTTTCATTCTAGTTATAATAATATCTTTTATATGCTGTGGCTCTAACACTTCTACATAATTGCCAAAGGAAAGTATATAGCCGTATACCCATTCGTCCTCTGGAAAAGTTACGGTTACATCATAAGTGTTATCTATATTTCTTACTATAACCTTTTCATCAAAGTCATCGTAAATTCGGTATAATGCATCAGGCTTAAATCTGAGTTTAAGAGTGACATTCTTTGTTGGCGCATCTCTATATTCTAAGCTTTGTATGTTTTCTTCTTTTATCCTTGAAAATACTTCACTATTTATTACAAGATCTTTTATTCTTGAAATACGAAAAACTCTAAAATCTGATTTCAATCTACAATAACCATATAGATACCATGCATGGCCCTTATACAATAATTTCATTGGCTCTGCTACTCTATTAGTTGTATCACCTAAAGCATTTGTATAATTGAAGGTTATAACATGCTTTTTAAGTATTGCTTTCTTTATTTTAGTAAACTTATGATTTTCATTGGGATTGCTTCCCCATTGACTAAAGTCCACCTGTACCCAGTCTTCAGAATTATCATTATTAAAAATGGCACTTATCTTTTCGAAAACAGAATCAATCTCTGGATATTTAGTCACTTGTAAAGTCTTTAAGGCTAAAATCAAGCTTTCCTTATCTTCTGTTGATAAAATAGCCTTGTTTATGGAATAGTCCTGTAATAGCGAAATACCTCCACCATTTCCCTTGCTCATATATACTGGAACTCCTGCCATGGACAGTGCTTCTATGTCTCTATATATAGTCCTTGTGGAGACCTCCAATCTTTCTGCAAGTTCTTTGCTGTCACTATTTCTTTATTAAGCAGTATTACAGTAATCTCAATCAACCGATTTATCCTCATAATATCACCCATAATAATTATAGCAGTTAAATAAGACAAATATATGTCATATCTAACTGCTATAAAGAAATTTATAATGCATTTTTCCTTATTTCATTTAGCTCATCCTCGTTAAACAAACCTACTTTATATAAGGATAAAAACTCTTCAGAAACTCCACTATCAAATAATAGCAAATCATCCGTATTTATTGTTATAGTTATTTCATTATCATACAATTTTCTAGCTGGATGGTTTCTGATATCCTTAACAGCTCCTAGTATATAATTGCTACTTGGACAAATATTTAACCTGATTTTTCTTTCTTTTATAAGGTCCATTATGTATTCACTAGATGCTGCTCCTATGCCGTGTTGAACTTCATCTACTTCTAATAACTCTATAGCTGTCCTTACATTTTCTGCTGCTAAAAATTGTCCTGCATGAATCTTAAGCTTAAGGCCCTTATCCCTTGCATACTTGTAATATTCTTTCAATCTTTTGTAGCCCTCTATAGTTTCTTCTCCATATGCATCAATAGACATAAATACTCCGCTTTCTATGCAGGGTATTAAATACTTGTTCAAGTCTTCCCTAGACGTGTTTATAGCCATTCCTACCTCTGGTCTAAAGTCTATATGGGAGTTATATTTGTCTTTAATACGTAGTATTGTTTTGAAAAGGTTGTTCTGCTCAGTAAAATGCATTAGTTCATGGCAATCTATGCTAGTCTCTAATACCTTCACACCATCTTCTATGGCTTCCTTTACAGTTTCCTCAATTAAAAATGCCACATCCTCTTCCTTACTAATACGTTTATTAACTTCGTTAAAAATGTATTCATTTAGTTCTTTAACACCATTCATCTTTTTAGGCGCCTGGTTTGCATTTCCATCTGCCCATTTGTTAAAAATAGAAAATCTCATGCCTGTACTACAATGGTTGTGTACATCTCCCTTAGGTACCTGTTTTAATTTCAATATATTTTCTTCTTTTAATCCTTCCTTAAATAGTATATCTTCAGCTCTATTCATGCGAATCTCCCCTTCATGTATGATACTTTTGTATTTTATCTTTTTTTCTACTTCGACCTTATCAGTTCAAGTGTTTTGTTTAATGCATCTTCTGAATAATCTACATAAATATCTGGTTGTAAAACTCTTTCACTATCTTTGGTTTCATCTGGTCTAGTCCATTTCTTAAATGAAATCTGACCCTCCAACTTAGAGTTTTTTAATTGAAACGGTAATACATCTCCAAAGGAAGATGGCATATTGCTGCTAGGACGTCCTACGATAGTGCCTAACTTTCCATCTTTAACCCATGTGGCAAGCCATTGAGCCGAGCTAAAAGTTTGCTCATTTGTAAGAATATATAGACTAATATCTTGATTCCGTACTACATCATTACTCCTTTCATATGTTATAAATCCACTTTTTCTCAAGTAGCCATTCCGTTCCTGTGCCAATGGTGAAAATCTTATTATAGCCCCAAAGTTACCTGGTTTTATTTTCATAGAATCCATAAGAGCGCTACACGCATCTGAACCTCCACCTGGATTATCCCTTACATCTATAATTACGTTTTCTATGCCATCATCTACAGCCTGTTTTAAATCTTCCGCAACCTTATTTAAATCTTCATTTAGCTCACAAATCCCTAGCTTTATGTATATTATATTATCATCTATTTTTTTACTCGAAATTTCATAATCTATAGAGTACGTATTTTCCTCATTGTGAAGTTTTGTTTGCATATATCCTTCTGAGGTGCCATTCATGACGGTTAGAACCATGTCATTTTCACAATCAACCCCTGAACATTTTAATATTTCTTCACTCTTTGTGTAAAAACTATAATTCATGCTTTCAGCTACATAGTTTTCTGCTGGAAAAAGTTCTTTTACTGCAGCAATTATCTTATGAATATCAACACCATTGATTTTAGTTACGATTTTATTTGTTGGTTTATTATTCTTGTCAAATAAAATCAGTTTATCATCTAAATACTTCCAATTCACGTCCAAATATTTTGTTTCTTTCCAGCGCAATCTTGTGTGTCCATCCTGAATGGAGGATAAATACCTGCTAATAGAAAATTTAAACTCATCTACTGTCATATTTCTATTTGTTTCATTCAAAAACCTATCTTTAGCTTCTTTATACTTTTCTGTTTCCCCTTCTAAAAAAATCGGATGGGTACTTTCCATAATTTCTATCATCTCTTCTACATCAGCTTTTACCTCAAATTCAGTTAGTTGCCTGTTTAGGATTACCTCTCTATTAGGCTCATAGGATTTAGTTTCATACGCAGTTATAGGATACTTATTATAGAATCCATAAAAAAATATCCCCCCTGATAAAAGCAATATACAACCCAATACTATCCAAATCTTTTTACCCCTTTTCTTGGTCATAATCCCATATCACACTCCTTTAAATCATTTCATAGCAGATTTTTCTGTGCTATGTTTATTTTTCCTCCCTGTATTGATTCAGCCAAGCCATATTAGCTTTATGATACTCCTCGAATTCTTTAGACTTTATTTCTATAGTCTCGCCAGATATAACCTTTTTCACATAATCAAGATTATCTCTAACCAAGTCTTTATCCTCGCAGTTCGTATGTCCTCCTATGATTATATCAGCATCTATTTTTAGATAATCTTCTAATGTATCCATATATTGATTGAGGTCTTTTGACATAAGATAAGGTATCGGTCGCTCTAAGTTATCACCAGCAAATAGAACCTTATCCTTCATATCTAATACTGATATTCCATCATCTGTATGGCCAGGAGTGTGATAAATAAGAACACTATCTTCTTCGAAGAATATTTTATCAGTGAAGGTTAAATTAGGATACGTAATAATAACCTCTCCCTTTCGATATTTTCCATACTCCTCAAGAGCCTCTACTCCATATTGCTGCATATATTTCTTGCATTTTTCATGAGCTATAATAAAAGAAGAAGAATATAAGCTATTTCCCCACACATGATCCCAATGACTATGAGTATTTACAACAATAATTGGCTTGTTTCCAAACGAGTCTTCTATATATTGATTAACAGATTTCATTATGTCAGGTCCTAGATAAGTATCTATTATATAGATATAACACTCTCCTTGAATGATATATACATTTGTTGGAATACCCAAGTCATTAAAAGTGAAAAGAAAGCCTCTGTTTCTAACTTTTTTTACATTCATATTGACCTCCTGTGTTTGTATTATAAACAACATTACTTTACTATATATGCCATAAACAATTTGCATATTTATTATGCTTCAGTTCGCTATATTGAAACAATCTTTTAGATTTATATACTTTAATAATATACCATATCCTGTTAATAATCTATTTAAATTTCTTCTCACAGGATAAGTGTAGGCACTGGACATAGTAACAAATTGTGAATAAGATAATATCTTCTTATGTGCTGCATAGGCATTCTACAATACAACTAGCACCTCCGAATATACACCTTAAAGTAAAATAATAAAAAATTTTAATAATACTCTATTGACAATATTGTATGTCATACAGTATGCTAAATATGAGGTGATTATATGGATACTATTGATGAACTAATGAGCTCCCTAATTGTTGAACTCAGGCGAGGAACATTAGTACTCTCGGTTCTTAGCCAGCTTAGTAGTCCTGAGTATGGTTATTCTCTTGTTCAAAAGTTAGAAAATAAGAACGCTCCAATTGAAGCAGGAACACTCTATCCATTACTTCGTCGATTAGAAAAACAGCAGCTTCTAATAAGCAATTGGGATACTACCGAAAGCAGGCCACGTAAATTTTACGTTTTAAGTGATGAAGGAAAACAAGTATACAAACGCTTAAAGAGTGAGTGGAAAAATCTTTCAATGCAATTAGAAGAATTATTAATGGAGGATGATGATAATGGAATTGATTGATCGTTATATTTATGCAGTCACTGAGCATTTGCCAGCTGATTCTCGTGAAGACGTGAGTAACGAGCTATATGCTAATATAGAAGATATGCTGCCTGACAATGCAACAAAAGACGATGTTCGTGCAATCCTTGAAAAACTTGGTAACCCAATAAAGCTTGCAAACGAATACTGCCAAACGAAAAGATATTTAATAGGTCCTAGCCTCTATGATAGCTACATTTCAGTTCTTAAGCTAGTAATAGGTATTGTTACAGGTGTATTTGTGAGTATCTCTATACTTGATATTATGTTAGCACCCTCAGGTAATACCGGACTATTTGAAATGTCAATTGGTAGTTTTGTGAATATATCCATCGATATTTTCATAAATATGCTCGTTGCAGCAATTCAAGGAATAACACAAGCATTTTTGTGGGTAACATTAACCTTCATAATATTAGAACGTACGGGAGTCCGTGAAGGTAATTTACCTTTTGCTAATAAAAAGTGGTCAATTGATGATTTACCTTCATTACCTATACCAGAAAAAAAGAAAATCTCTCGTGGAGAAACAATATTTTCTATGATTTGCACTGTGTTCTTTACTGCACTATTATATTTTAAGCCTCAACTTTTTGGATGGTATACGAAAGGTAGTGATGGATTAGTCCTTAACGAACCATTTTTTATAGTTGAACGTCTACAATACTATATTCCTGTAATTATTCTGCTGGCTATCATTCAGCTTTGCATTTTTGTCTACAAGTTTATTACTATGAGATGGAATCTTCCTTTAGCCATTGCTAATGCTATTCATAATACAGCATCGTCCATACTTGCTTATGTAATGGTAAGTGATACTGCCCTGTTCAATCACAGGCTTACAGCTACTATTACCAATTTTACGGGAGTTTCTGCTTATAAAGCTATATTAACAATAGCGCCAAAATTTGTGATAGTTTTCATTGGAATTTGCATTTGGGATAGCATTGCAGGATTCGTGAAATGTAAAAAGTAAAACGCGACTTGTAGTAAATATATCTGAATAAAATAATATATTAAAAAATGCTTGATAGGGTTATTCTCTCTATCAAGCATTTTACTTACTATGCAGCTGTTTATAGCATTGTATATAAATTATTGAATATTGATACTTTACATTTAAAATAGAAATAAAAACAAAATAAGCAGCAAACCCAAAGAAACTATCATCTTGAATTGCTGCTAAGTATGTCTTTTTAATTATTTTTGATATTTTTCTAAACAAGATTTACATATACATGCTTTTCCCTTTTTATCATCTGGAATTAAATCCAATATGTATTTAGGGAACGTCACAGTCTCACACCAGCACCCTCCTTGGCCATGCTGACAATTATTGTCCTTGCCACAAAGAGGACAAATTCTTTCTGATTCTTTTAAATTCATTAATACCACCCCTCTCATATTTTGTACCTATTGCTTAAATAAATTGTATTAAAGACTTCATTTCAAAAAAGTTAGTTTTAAAAATACATTAATTATCTGATACAAGTTAACATAAAGATAAGAAGATACTTAGCTTAGAAGTTTTATTCTTTTACCCAATAACTGCTACAATCATCTGCTCTTTCTAAAAATCCATATTCTATTAGTGACCTTCTTATAGTCACGTAGTCTTCAAATATTCTCTCTAAAACTCTATTAACTTCTTTTTCTGAATAAATCTTTCCTTTTGAAAAATTCTTTGCTATCTCTTCCAATACAATAATTTTTTTCTTTTCTCTTGCAGGATAGCTTTTTAATGCACCTTCAGGACTTATATAATTTTTAATCACATTACTCTTTTCCTTATCTGTGATATTATATCTGTCGTCTATTGAAGTTGCTGTCTTGTGTGCATCACATATAACTTCTTTATCTAGCTTATTAATTTTACTGTTTGTACTCTTTGAAAGCAAATCCAGCATAGCCAAAAATAACTTTGCCTGCCTTTCCTTTTCTCTTAGCTTATAGCGATGATTCCTTATAGTTGATTGTGCAACTCCAAGCCTTGCAGCAGTTTCTTTATCAGACATTCCTTCTGACATTGATGTTAATAACTTCCTCTGAACATCTGACAATCCTGTAAAAGCAGAGTTCATTCCTAATATGTACTCAAGCATTGAGCCGTGTCTTTCCTCTATATGGATTTCTGTCGCTCTTCTTGCATCATACAGAGCTGAATTTATTTCATAAATGCGTCCTTTTTGGAATACTTCTTCACATATTATGCATCTGTACCCTTGGTCATCTTCCACAAAACCATTCTTTACTTCTTCTATAGATGCATTCCATAATAATTCATTCGACTTTATATCCAATTACCCCAAATCCTTTCTATTAATTTTTAATTGTCTTTCTTATATGTTATATCATAATTCTAGTTTTGTCTATATATAATTAGACGTTTTGAGTAATTGTCTATTTATTCAAAAATGCATATCTAAAAAAAGATGAGAAATTAACTCATCTTCTTTTTAGGTATGCATTAAATTCCATCCAATAAAACGCGAGACATTCTCATCTGAAGCATAACTACTATTACTTATGGATGGCTCTCCCCTTTATAACTACAATCACTTCCTCATCAGAGTATATCCTTTTATTCTACTTTACCGACAGCAGAAACATAAACAACATATTCATCTTGCCCATCTACTCCAAGCAGCTCATCAAAAGCTTTTTGAACATACCCTGCAATTGCACAAGTGCCACACCCAATACCCTCACTTGCCAGATATAGATTTTGACATACATGCCCTATGTCTAACAGCATTAGCCGGTGTGCTTCACAATGGTATCGCCATTCTCCACGATATGGGATACAGGACCATAGGAATACAACAGGTGCTCTCCCGAGCCACTGGGCTTCATCTTGATAATTTTCACCACCATAGGCATAGATAAGTTTATCTGGCAGATTATCAACAGAATTACAAAATGCAAGCTTGTGCTCTAAGGGTAAATAAATATAAATCCCTCTTTCCAAACCTGTCACATTGTTAACTGCAAGATATGTCTCATAGGAATGCCTACCGCCTGCAGAAGGAACCGGACGCAAAGTTATATGTCCTGTTTTTTTATATGCAGGTATAATTTTTTGTACACCTTGAGTTGACCATAATAAAAATGATAATTCCTCTAATGTAATTGGCTTATCTACATAATTTCGTCTACTTCTGCGGTTATTAAAGCAAGAATATAAATCGTTATGTCTAATAGTATTTTTATCTACAGCTGGAAGTTCAATTATTTTTAAATTGCTATCAATTGCTTTCTCAACAGGTGGTGGTGGGAGGCCCCGTTCTTGATCAGAAACAAACTCACGTTCAGGAAGATCAAATCCGCTTTTCATAAAATCACGGTTATTATTAAAAGAATCCATACTGTACCCTCCTCGACTATTATATTTAGCCTAATAGGCATATAAATGTTTTTAATTCGACATTCACTCTTTGATTCCTTCTATTGCTACACATCGTTTCCAAATCAATCTCATTTAAATAAACATAAGGTAACGGCAAATCAAAGCTATTATAAGATAATAAATATTTAATCTATCTAACAATATATTATTGCTTTAGACTTTTCAAATTAACAAAATAGGATAAGAAAGTAATTCTCTTAAATGGTATTATTAATTTAAAAGGTATCATCTAAAAGGAAGGATTTTTATGGACTATATGGCTTTGATTCAAAGAACTTTAGATTATATAGATGAACATATATTAGAAAAAATAGCAGTAGAAGAACTGGCTAGCAAAGCAGGATTTTCTACATATCACTATTATAAAGTGTTTAATAGTTTTGTCGGGATACCTGTAATGGAATTTATAACACAGCGAAAGCTTCAATATGCACTTTTTGAACTAAGTAAAGGACAAAAAGTGTTAGATATCGCTGTTCTTTATGGTTTTGAAACCCATGCTGGTTTTACAAAAGCCTTCAAAAAAACCTTTGGGTATCCTCCAAGCTTCTACAGGATACATGCGCCAGTAGCACCACCCCAAAAAATTAATCTAAAAAAATTAAGAGAAAATAAAACAGGAGGTATTATTATGCAGCCAAAAATAATCAATAGGGACGCTTTTAAAATAGTAGGGTATGAATTTAAAACCACTCTAAGAAATAACGCGCATTCTCGAGATATTCCTGCATTTTGGAATCAATGTAATATAGAAGGTAAAGAAGGACATTTGTACAATACACAAAATCCAGTTAAACATGGTGAATACGGAATTTGTGTAAATACCAATATGGAAACCGATGAATTTTCGTATGTATTAGGGGTAGAGGTTGCTAGTTTTGATAATGCGGCAGAAGATATGTGTAAGCTTGAGGTTCCATCAGCTACCTATGCCGTGTTTACCACTCCACCTGTTGAAGAACATGATTTTGTTGAATCTATACAAGGTACTTGGAAATATATTTTGGAAGAATGGTTTCCGACCTCTGGATATGAAATCGATGATTCAAAGCTTGACTTTGAGTTTTATGATCAGCGTTGTCATCCTTGGGAATATAGTAAAATTGCTATGGAAATTTATGTGCCTATTAAAAAGGCTTAGGACTTAGTGCTGCTTAATAAGGAATTTTAATTATATATTTGAATTAAAATTAAGCACTTAATTATAACAATTATTTGGAGGTAAAACATATGTTTAGTTTTTATAGTAAGCTTTCTACAGAAGTATATAACATAGACAAACCAATCGGACGCTCCTTTGGAGACGTAGAGTTTTACAAAGAGAGACTTAATGATATTAAAGGAAGGATTCTTGAACCAGCAGTAGGAACAGGTCGTATCTTAGTTCCTCTACTAGAGGAAGGCTTTATTGTAGATGGTATAGATTCCTCTCCTGAGATGCTAGATTTATGTAATTTTCATTGTGAACAAAGAGGTCTAAAAGCTGATCTTTATCAAAAAAACATGCAATCTTTTTCTCTACCTCATAAATATGAAGCAATTATTATTCCTACAGGCTCCTTTCTGTTGCTAGAAAATTCAATAGATGCTATTAATGGATTAAAATGCTTCTATGAACATCTTTCCATAGGTGGTCGTCTTATTGTTGATATTTTTATACAATCAAATTTCAATACTGGACCTATTTCAACAAGAACCTGGATCACTCCAGAGAAAGATATAATCACCTTAAACGAGTCCCTTGTAGAAGTCAATTTTATTGACCAATATACAGTTTCTCATTTGCGATATGAAAAGTGGCGTAACAATCAGTTGATACAAACCGAATTAGAGCGTTTTCCACTTAAGTGGTATGGAGTAAAGGAATTTAGATTAATTCTGGAGAAGATTGGGTTTGTTGATATTACTATTTCCTCTGATTATAGGTTTGGCGTATATCCTACAGATAGAAATCAAGTCATTACTTTTGAAGCATATCGTAAATAGAGTAACACTTTGTCTTTACCCGGGTCATTTATATAAAAGGCTGTGCCTTAGGTAATGCGATAATATAGCAATATTCAAGGGAAGTTAAAAAACTTCCCTGAATACAAATTTTATGAATAGTCGCCTTATTAAATCTCTATTTAGATAATACGAATTCCTTAAATGATTCAACAGTTGAAAAATAATAATCTGAGTTATTCTTCATATATTTCTTTATATCTGGTATTATATGAGACCAACCTGCTCCTACGAATTCTACATTACAACTTTTTGCCATATCTAATCCTGGCTTTAAATCATCTACTACTAGTACCTCATGTTTATCTAAGTTAAATTTTTTCATAATTTCTAATATTGGATAAGGATTTGGTTTTCTTTGGTGTTCTTCTAAATCCCAACCAAATATTAAATCAGGAGTAAAATTACAATTTAACATGTAGTCTCTTGCTATTTGTTCACTTTCAGAATGAGAGACTACACATATTATGCCTCCTAATTTTTTATATTCTTTTATTAATTCAGGAAAACCAGAATAAAAGTCAGGTGTTTTCGACTTTGTATAACTCTTCCATATTTTATATTGATATTCCTGTTCAACTTTGCTAAATTTCAATACATCTTTACATAATTCTGAAAACCCTGGGTTAAAGCAATACGAAACAAATTCTTCAAGACTTAAAAGTTCCATTTCAGGTCTTAATGTTTTCAATGCTTCTACAAAAGAAGGGTAATGGATATCTGGTGTACTTCTAACTACTGTATCATCATGGTCTAAAATTAAGCAACGGTATTTCAATTTAATCCCCCTAACAATATTATACTGATATCGGTACTTTTGATTTTAGATTTGCTATGTTTACCTTTCTTTAACTTGATGCAAGTAAAGAATTCATAATTATTAAAAAAATATACACTTTAATTAGTCCCTTCAAGTTTCCTTCAACAGAATATATACTATAAACTATCAACATAATCCTTTGCTTCTTTTAGTCCCATACCTGTAGCTTCTCTTATTCTTTTTATTGCTTTGACTCTTTTATTTTCCATAACAAGTTCTACTAATTCACTTTTCAACTCATCGCTTATATGTTCTCTATATTGCCC
Organism: uncultured Clostridia bacterium; assembly: GCA_964470635.1. Taxonomy (GTDB): domain Bacteria; phylum Bacillota; class Clostridia; order Tissierellales; family Proteiniboraceae; genus Proteiniborus. Next base: position 29,398 of record CAYYDM010000004.1, read on the forward strand.
AGGTATTCCAAGGTGTTCCATAACTCTATCTAATTTTGATTTCATTCAAAATAATCTGTTACCACATTTAGTTCAAAAACTGGACATTGGTCAAACCTAACATCACCAACATAGATTGCTCTGATTTTCCTCATTAAATTATCTCCTTTTACGACACATGATTCTTACTTATATGACATTATACCATTTAATTATAACTTTTAATAACTCTCTAAACATTAGTCTATGAAAAATACAACTTGTCCTACTCATAATACGGTTCACTGTATCAGCTCTATTAGCACGACAAATTGGATATGTTTCAGCCGAAAAAATTAACTAAATAATTATTACTCTATATTAGGATTGTTAATAATTCCAATAAATAAAGGCAAACCATCATATTCAGTTATTGCGAATATAAAAGGTCTATTCAATATCATTTCTGCTCTTCCATTTGGTGGTGCTGCTCCAACATAATCAATTCTTGTATAGGCAGTAGCCTCTACACCCTTCTCATCAATCGATATGGTTGAATTTTGAATGATATCTGAAATGAATAAAGGTTTAGTATCAGAAAGATTAGTGAAATTTGCTGTACTTTCAAAAGCATTGTTTATCCCTAAATCTTTACAATTTTCTTTTAATTTAAGCTTTGACGAGAAATTAAACTTAGGAATTTTAAACACAACTTCTCCTATCTTCATATTATCTGTTGATAATGAGTTAAGAACTTCCTCCAATAATTTTGAATCTGAAATAATATCATATGGAGATTCCCCCTTATCAGGTAAAATAAATACCATCTTACTGCTATTTTTTAAATTAAGATAAGAAACAGTATAACCATCAACCCCTACAAAGCCATGACTTCCATAGGTCATATTCATAAAATCAGTTTTAACAGCACTCCCATCTGCAAGGAAAAACTCATCTTCCTCTGTATTATTAACATTAAATCTATCCACCCACTCATCATATAAGTATATGGTATTTATTAATGTCATTACATCATCTGAATCAAGGGAAAATTCATCAGAATTTTTTCCAAACTTTCTACCTGTTTGCTCGGATACCCATTGGCTGATTTTTTTAGGACTTTCTTTATCATTAAAATCAATACTAAAAGAACTAACATAATAATCTTTAGCCAACAATTCTAGTAGCTCACTATTAAACTTAATATCCTTATTTAACCACAAAGAGTTTCCAAGACTTAGTTTCCCTATTTCATTATGATAATATAATTTTCTAAATAATTTCCCTGTTTCGCTTCTTATCACATCAATACTATTCATATTTAATGCTTGTAAAATCTCTTTTTGGGTCTCTCCATTAGCTGTTTCAGCAGCCATAGATAAAACCATATATAGACTTATTGGAGAATAAAGACCATTAGTATCCTTATCTGTTTCTCTTAGTACTAATGAAGATGATTTTATTGAAAAATCCCTAAGTTTTTTTATAAAGCTCTCGTCTATATCTTCTCTTCTATTTATCTTTTCATCAAAATCATCAAATCTAATTTTTTTAGGATATGTTGGCTCTGATATGGCATAGGTATTCAATTTATTTTTTATTAAGAAAATACTAGATAAAAGTATCACTATAATTATTACTATTACAGTTAATTTGAGATCTTTCCTAAACATAATTTTATACCCCTTTCAGAAATTTCCCTAATTTTTTTCTACTTCTACACCCATTTTCTAGTCTGAATAATACTACAATACTCAATTTCTTGGTTGCCCATTTTTGTCAAACTTTTTTCGTAATGCTAGTCTAGCGCCTTGTCAGCAGAGTCTTTTATACGCTTTCCTCTCATTTTTAATCTTTTATATGTTAAACCACATCCCATAAGAAAAGATGGTAGCAAATTTTCAAACAGTAATAATAATGGTATTGTAGGTATGCCTAAAAGAAAGTCAATCATTGTAAATGGAGTATAATAAAGATTGAATAATATCCAATGTTCACTTAACTCTCTAGGCACTTCTGTTAAGTTTTTACCAGTTATTGAAAATGTATATAGCCATAATCCAATACCAACAATAGCAATAATACTACCAACAAAAAAATCATGTTTTTTATCTTTACTAATATCTAAAAATGTTCCCATATAAGCATAAGAAATTATTAGTACTATGGCTAAAAACAACCTGCTTGCTATATTGGTTGTGTACTTGCCAAGGGAAGGCCCAGTTGCAACAAATATTAGCAATAGAATAAATGACAATGCTACAATAATTAAATGTAATACTAATGCTTTAATATTATTTCTCACTGTTAGATGCTCCTTTTCCACAACAAGCAGTGTCCATTTTATCACTACCTTCAAAAATGTGACACTTGACTATTACTCATTTTACTCGCTCTAGCAGTTGAACTCTTGAAGTTAAGGCATAATTATACTCAACCTTTTTTATATCGACTGTTATTATGTCTCCAACTGATAAATCAGTAAAACTTAAATTGCTTATTTCACCGGTATTGTTGTCTACATAAATAAAATATGTGTCTGGATTTTCACAATTAATATAACATTTTTCACCCAACATGCTGTTATTATCTAAACCTTTAACAACCATCCCTTTCACTTGTTTACTTATTTCTAAAATTTCAGCATTAACTCCCATGTGAATAATATCTTCCTCTTTGCCACAGGCAATTATAGAAATCAACAAGACAAGTGCAGCAACGATTGAAATTACTCTCTTCATATTTATTCACCTTCCTATTATGTAAATTATCCCCACTTCACATAAAGTTTCTTATACGATTTTATGCGAAACGACACAGGAGTTATTCCCTATTACTCTACCATAAACTACAACAGCTTATCCTACTTATGGTACAGTTTATAGTAATGGGTAAAAATTAGATTTTGTTATTTTATTTTTTTCAATTCATTTTCTAAATAATTCAGTACTGATTCCTTACTTTCTGGCTCACTATGAGCTGCTATATAAATATTAAAATCAAAACCTCGAATTAATTCTATATAGTTTTTCAACTTATATTTATCATATTTCCCACAATTATTATAGAAATCTTCATACCCTGCATCACCAACAAAAATAGTCTTTTCTTCAGGTACATAAATCAACACTGAATCTACTGAATGTGGTGCATTAGCTTCCATGATCTCACAATAAATACCACCCAAGTTAATTTTTAAACTTCCACTAAGTTCTATATCGGAAGTTATAACTGTTATCTCTTCTCTGTTTGAATACTCTATTTTAATACATCTATCGCACATCTCAATGTCTTTACCTGTTTCAAGTCTATCTTTCATATCATTATCAGACCATCCCCATGTTGCAACTTCTTTTAATTTTTCATTTGTCAAATGTCCTGAAATTGTTTTTCCTGACACTGCATGCATTCCAAAAGTATGGTCCCAATGCCAATGAGTAATCACAGTATAATCTGGTAACCTTAAATTTGCATTTCTTAATTCATTGTAGAATTTTTCTACATGCTTGCTTGAGTTTCCTGCATCTACCGCCAATGAATACTTATCTCCTTTTATATACCCAAGTATAGGCCTATCATTTTCTTCTTCACCAGGTAAATAGTAAACTCTATCAGATATCTTTTTTAGTTCCATAATCTGTTCCTCCAAAACTCAATTATTTAATATTGTAGAAAATAAACTTGTTTTTAGCAATTTCTGCTTAATATCATTCTTCAATAAATACCTAACAAAAATATTATACTATTTAATTAGCAAAAGGTATTGATATCAATATAATATTCTTTACCTAGACAGCATAAATAATCATCCCTTGTTTCTCTCAAAAAAAATGTCTTTTTATGTCGTTTTATTGAAATTTATATTTGAACAGTTTAGCAATATTTGCTAAAATATTTTATAGGTCAAGTTTTATTGTTTATGACATAAAGTGGAGGTGTCAACATTGAAATCACAAAAAAAGTTATACTTATTACTACTAACTACTCTTTTATTTTGTTTAACTATTACAGGTACTACTTACGGTGCACCAAATGACATAGGTAACTTCGTCCAAACCGCACAGCTAAAAGAAAAGGTAAACTATCTTAAACCCATAGCCTGCGGAAAGGATAAAGAATTCGTATTGTTGCTACTTCCCGACAACAAAGCACGCCTTTATGATTCAAAAAACGATAAATGGATTACTCTTCCTGATAGAGCTACTTATGAATCTAGAGCTACGGCTGTTTTACAAGATGGAAGAGTCCTAATAATGGGTGGATATGGGAAACCTACCGTTAATCCTGGGTTCCATTTTGCTAGAAAATGTGAAATATTCGATCCATACACTAAAACTTTCAAGTTAACAAGCGACGTAGAAGTACCAAAAGGTATAGAGTATATGTCTGCTGTTACGGGGAAAGATGGAAAGGTAATTGCTTTTGTAAATGATACTATGAAAGATAATTAGGTGTTGTCTTATGATCCATCTTCTGGTGTTTGGGAGAAAAAAACCAGCATGAAATTTATAGGAAAAACTGCCGTAACGAATGATAAAGGTCACATAGCATCATTAGGAGGGGATTATGCTCAACATAATATAATTTGGACAGGAGTAAGCTATGATGGTTCGTCTGACAGCTTTTATCAATTGCAGCCATTCCACTATTATCAGTTTGGAGAACAAATAACACCTATGTTGACAGGTAAATACTTCTTAGCAGGTGGATCAATCAGAGCTCAAGGAGTAACTCCTATAAATAGGACATTTATATATGATCCTGATACTGAACGCTTTAGAGGAGCTGCTTTCATGCTGCAAAAAAGAGTTTGGCATGGATTACATACATTACCTGATGGCAAAATAATTGCTATCAGCGGTATGTATGATGCGAAAAATAATAAAAAACAAACAACAGAAATATATGATCCAGAAACTAATACCTGGACATATGGCCCTATACCTACAATACATAACTGGCAGGTATTCACTACTCAGCTTGGTAATGGAGATATAATGGTTTTCAGTTTAGACAATAACTATAATATTAAGTCAGAAATGCTTAAACTTAATACTAAAACTGTTTATAAGAAAAATATCAATAACTATGCTAATCCTGAGGATGGTTTGGTCTTTAGAGTTAACAGTAATAAATATTACAACAAAGGTAATCTAAAGTTTGCTCCAGATAAGGCAAAAGTAATTGTCCATAACAATAATGTTTATGTACCTCTTTCTGTTGCTAAAGAAGTACTTGTGAAGGATTTTCCTACTGTAAATATAAACAATATGAAGTATGTAAATATAAAAGATATTGAAAAAGCAGAAAACCTCATACTTACATATGGGCAGGGACTTTATTATCTTAATAATAAGCAAACTTATGTAGATAGATTTGATACAGAAGAGCTACTAAAAAAATTAGATTATGATTTCTTAGATGGTATAGGTAGCTTAGGCAAGAAAATATCCAACAAAAAATATTTATTTGCTAAAGATGGATTTACATATTATGAGTGCGAATTATTAGATGATATGGGAGTCGTGGATGAACGCATTATCGTAAGAGAAAATAAAGAGCTCAGAATATTTGAAAGGGTGTTAGATGGCTTTACTTTCTTCACGAAATTCGAAGATGATTATATCTATTTTAAATATCTTGGCATGTATTGCAGATATAAAATAGGAGATATTCGATTTGAAACTATGGAGGTATTAGACGATTTAACTCCTCCTACTGCCACTGGACCAGACAATAATAAAGATGAAATAACTGACAACAGTAAGGACTATTACTATGAAAAAATGCCTATAAACGGATATTATTCATTGCCAATAAGAATCAAATATGATGGAAGTAAAAAGAATATTATAAGCAATAAGCCTCTAAGTGTAAATAATAAATATTTTGTATGGGATGATTATATTACTTATTTCTATTACCCTAATAATGTTGAACCATGGCAAGAAAGTGATTATTTAACCTCTAATGGTACAACTTTAGTTATTGCAAAGACTGATGGAACTAAAGAATATGAAATACATAACGTAAGAGATTATGATGTTGATGCAAAAAACAAGCGAATTATCTTTGAAAGTACTTTACCTAAAGATCAGTTAGACATAATGGATGGTAAACTATATATTTCAAACTATGATGGTAGTAATAAGAAGTTGCTTTTACCATATCCTAATCTTATGTTCAGGGTAAATTCAGATTCCTTATTTTATGGTGATTATAAGGAACACTTTATTAAGGCTATAAACTTAGACGGGACTAATCACAGGACAATAATATCTTCTGATAAGTATTGCTATAGTTTTCGTGATTTAGACAATAATTATGTATACTATACTAAAACTGACTTAAAATCTAATGTCCTAGGCTATTTTAAATTAGATATAAAGACAAAGAAAGAGTATAAGGTGCACTAATCATTAAATCATTAGGGGCGGTTTTGCATTGGAAAATGCATTAAAACCGCCCCTATATTATATTGAAATAATTATTAATCTACATTATGTTAAACCACTGAAATTACTCTCTCATATTTATTCACCTTCCTATTATGTAAATTATCCCTACTTCACATAAAATTACTTATACGACATAGCTAATATAAATATTATACCATTATATGTTAATTTATAACAGTTTTTAATAAATCAAACATTAGCCTAAAAACATGTCTTGTCCTATTTATGATACGGTTCACCCTTCATTATCCTAAAACCTCTATATATCTGTTCCAATAAAATCACTCGCATAAGCTGGTGGGGAAATGTCATTTTGGAAAAGGATAGTTTGAAATTGCTTTTCTGTAGAATTTCTTTTGAAAGGCCTAGGGAACCCCCTATGATAAAAGTAATATCGTTTGTTCCTTCTATCATTAGGGATTCTATTTTTTCTGAAAGTTCTTCTGAAGATAAGTTCTTGCCTTCTATGGCTAAGGAAATGATATAAGAATTCGATGGAATTTTGGAGAGAATTTTTTCTCCCTCTTTGTCTTTTATTTGCTCCATCTCTTTATCGCTTAGATTTTCTGGAGCTTTTTCATCTTCTACTTCTATAATCTCAAGGTTACAATATCTTGATAGTCTTTTTGAGTATTCTTTTATGCCTTCTTGCATAAATTTTTCTTTTATTCTCCCAACTGAGACAATGCGGATTTTCATTGATGCCTCCAATGTTTATTATAATTATAGCCAGTCATTAACTTTTTCCATTAGTTTATAGTTTGTTAGGTCGTAGTGTAGAGGAGTTACGGTTATATAGCCTTGTCTTAAATAAGCTCTATCTGTTTCTTCTTCTATTCCTTCATTATGTCTTCCTTTAATTGCTAAGGTTACTTCATCCTCACCGTTTCTGCTTTCAACAAAATAGTAATCATAAACAACTCCACCTATTTTACATACTTTGATTCCTTTTATATCCTCTTCTTTTTTACAAGGGAAGTTCACATTAAGAACTATATTGTTTTCAACTAAATCTGTCTTTACCTTTTCAAATATTTTTTTAGCATATTTTGCAGCTGTTTCAAAACAGTTAGGCTCTTCTCCTAGCTCACAAGAAAATGCCATGGCAGGTATTTTATAAAGATTTCCTTCGATAGCTGCCGATACTGTGCCTGAGTATAATATATCTGCTCCTATATTTAAACCAAAATTTATTCCTGATAGTACCACATCTACTTGACCGTCTACCAGCTTGTCTAATGCAACTCTTACGCAATCTGCTGGAGAGCCAGATATGCTATAAGCTTTAGATTTGATTCCTGGAATATCTACCTTTTTTACTATTATAGGCTTTGTTAAAGTGATTGCGTGGCTAGTAGCACTTCTTTGACCTTCTGGTGCTACTATTATTAGCTCATGGTCCTTTTCAAATTCTTTAGCCAATGCTTGAATGCCTATGGCATCTATTCCATCATCGTTTACTAAAAGTAATCTCATTATTTGCCTCCTCACAATGTCTTTAATTATTAATTTTTATTAAACTACTAGATACTTTGGGTTTCTATCACAAAATTCACATGTATGCGGACTTGTCCAGTCAGTAAAGTTTATCTTATCAAGCTCATAAATATCTGGGGACTGTTCATATGTCTCCACAAATTCCTCTATAGCGATTTCCAAATGATCGTTACAAACTACATACATCTAATCACCCCAAATTAAAATTTATATAAATACAAAAGATTATATATAGTATTTGCAAAATATAATTGTTTTACAACATGTTATACTATTATCTGATTAAAAGTTATAAACTTTAGATGGTCTATCTCTAGAAGTTATCTCTAAACTTATATCCTTAGTTACATTTATACCCTTCTCAGTAAGAATATTAGCCACAGTTTGATATGCTAGTTCTGGAAAATTATTTTCTTTACTTAAATGCCCTAAAAGTATGCATTCATTTTTCCCTGATAGTACTTCTGTTAGAAGTATTCCAGCATCTTCGTTTGAAAGGTGACCATGCTCTCCTAAAATTCTTTTCTTAAGAAACCAAGGGTACTTTCCTACTTTAAGCATTTCTACATCATGATTGGATTCTATCAATAGTAAATGAGAATTTTTTATGTTCTCTTTTACTTCTTCACTTACATACCCAGTATCTGTTACCAAGCTAATCTTTATTTTTTCATAATAAAAGCTGTATCCTACTGGTTCAACAGCATCATGGGATACTTTAAATGGGTGTATGTTTAAATCATGTATTTGAAAGATTCTATCTGAATCAAATATAATTATATTCTCTTCCTTTACTTCTCCAATTTCTGATTTCATACTTGACCAAGTCTTTTCATTAGCATATATAGGTATATTAAACCTTCTTGATAAAATTCCTATACCATGAATATGATCTTTATGCTCATGTGTAACTAATATTCCATTAATTGTACTAGGATCTACCTCTATGGAAATAAGTGATTCTTGGATCTTTTTTCCGCTAAGGCCTGCATCTACTAATAATCTAACTTTTTCTGTCTCTATATATTGGCAGTTTCCACTACTGCCACTTGCTAATGAGCAAAATCTTACGGACATACTGTCTCCTCCAACTGTTGCTTTTTTGTTCTAGTTTAAAAGTGAATATAAAACAATTATACCATAAAATTATAAATGTTCATAATTTCCTATCTATTATATAAAAAGCCGAGGTTACTCGGCTATTTACTAATTCTATATATTTTAGCTCCAAGATTTAGAAGCTTTTGTTCAATATTTTCATAACCCCTATCAATGTGAAATGCGTAATCTATTTCTGTCTTTCCATTTGCAATAAGACCTGCAACTACAAGTGATGCTCCTGCTCTTAAATCTGTGGCTCTAACCGTTGCTCCACTTAAGCTTTCTATTCCCTCAACTATGGCTACTCTTCCATCTACTTTAATATTTGCTCCCATTCTCTTTAACTCATCAATGTATTTGAATCTAGCTTCATAAACACTCTCTGTAATTATACTTGTACCTTCTGCCATGGATAGGGCTGCTACCATAGGCTGTTGAAGATCTGTTGGAAATCCAGGATAAGGAAGAGTTTTAATATTTACTCCTTTTAGTTTTCCACCTGATATCACTCTAACAGAATCGTCATATTCTATTACTTCCACAGACATCTCTCTTAACTTTGCTATTATAGATTCTAAGTGCTTTGGTATTACATTGTTAACTGTAACATCTCCTCCAGTAGCCGCTGCCGCTACCATATAAGTACCTGCCTCTATCTGATCTGGTATAACGCTATATGTGCAGCCATGTAATTTCTCTACTCCGTCTATTCTGATTACGTCAGTACCTGCACCCCTTATGTTTGCTCCCATAGAGTTTAAGTAGTTAGCCACATCAACAATATGAGGCTCCTTAGCTGCATTTTCTATTGTGGTTCTACCTTCTGCACATACTGCAGCCATCATTATATTTATTGTAGCCCCTACGCTTACTACATCTAGATATATCTTGGTTCCAACCAATTTGTCTGCTTTGCATTTAATAACTCCATGCTCTATATCTACCGTTGCCCCTAATGCTTCAAAGCCTTTAATATGTTGATCTATTGGCCTAGTACCTATATCGCATCCTCCAGGATAAGCAACCTCAACTTCCTTAAAACGGCTAAGTCCTGCTCCTAATAAGTAATAGGATGCTCTGATTTTTCTCGAGAGCTCATAAGGTGCTACAAATTTCTTAACTTTACTTGTATCTATAACCATAGTTCCTTTTTCATTTAATTCAACTTCTGCTCCAATTGCAGACATGATTTCTGAAATATGATATATATCCTTTATCATAGGAAGATTTTCAATTACACATCTTTCACCTGCCAAAAGCGATGCTGGTATTATTGGTAACGCTGCATTCTTAAACCCGCTTATATCAACTGTACCATTAAGCTTATATCCACCCTCAATTACTATTTTATCCATATCATATGCCTACTGACCTAAGCCAGTAAATGTCACCTCTCTTTCCGACTTAATTTTTGCAAAAAAATACAGAAGAAATATAGTATTTCTTCTATTTATCTTTGCAAAATCCTCTATTTTGTTTAATTATCTTCTAAAAATATTTTTGTGCCATCATCAAATATGATTCTCCAAGCAGGTGTAGTCTTTCCACCCTTCGTGTTATTAGGATCATTAACTCCAATATGATTCTGGGGATCAAGATAATAGCATATAGCTATTTCTTCTATTGTTTTCCCATAGGCTTCCTCCATAGTTAATAACTTAAGTAAAGCCCTAGGAGCAGACATGACAGTCACAGTAGCAGATTCATCTGATTCAGCTGACTCTATCCAATATCTCTCAAACTTAGTTATCCCTGCTGAGCTGATAGTAAACCTCATGTAACTTTTTTCAAAGTAAAAACCGTCAATAACCTTAGTATATTCAATATAATATGCTTGGTCTTCATAGTTTATAATACTTAATTTACAATCTTTATCTGAGAAGCCTTTGGATATAATAAACTCCTTAGCTAAATGCTCAGCTTTTTTAGATGTAAGATCATTGTATATTAAATCTGTATTATTATTTTCATAAATTATTTCATTGCTATTTTTCACAGTAATGTTTTCATTTTCATTTATATAATATATATTGCCCTTTATTGTCTCTGTAGTATATTCCTTTCCTAAAAACCTATTTGCTATATCTTTGGGGTTATATATTTCATATTTAATTCTGAACAAAGGTAAAGATGGTATGTTTTTAGGTATATCTACTGCTAACTTAATATTCTTTTCTAGCAAAAAAACTTTTACATCTTTTATAAAATCATCGCCTACTATAGGGACGTTTGTAGTTCTGCTATTTATCAGCACATAAGCTAGAAAGATATTTGTGATGATAAAGGCAATTATAAGAATATTTTTCGCCTTTGACCAGTCCATATTAATTTCACCATCCAATAAATTAATTACCTTGGATTCCCCCCGTTTTCCACATAACCATCATAGGCATCAAATATATAGCTAGAATCTGCCACATCTATTATCCATACTGGTTTTAATACTTGGTTTCCATCTACTGAATTATCGTAATATGCTAAATATGCATTTCTAATAGCTAATTTGACACTTTCATCTAAATACTCTGTAGACATTCCTTGTACATCAATTTTTTCATTCTCAATAAATTTAGATTTGATGAATTCATAATTTGTATCAATAATATCATAAGCTGATAGCATATTTTTATAACTGCTTTTTGGTTTTACTTTCCCTATTTCTTCCCATATACGCCTTCTATATGATCGTACCTGATTATTAAACACTTCTATCTCTATAGAGTTTAATGCTTCATCCTCATCTGAAATTACAGTTAATCCGTCCATTTTATATTTAAAGATAAATCTATAACCCCTATTGCTTTCAAATTCAATTTCATCTATCTTATAAAGATAAGCGTCATCAGGCCATCCCATATGAGTATTAACAAAATCTATAGAATTCTTAAGGCTCAAATAGAAATTTCTTTCCTCTGTATTTGCCTCAATGGCTTTGAAAAATTCAAGAGTACCATTTTCGTATATCTTTAAGGTTTTTTGGCTATCAATATATATTATGGTTCCATCGTTTTCTTCAATTCTTCTAATATATGCCAAATCCCTATCAAAAAATAGTCCTGCTATACTATTTTCATCTAACTCATTACTAATATCTATTTCTTTTCTTACATATATCTGTGATAAATTAAAATCCACTTCTAAGGGAATGTATGTGTTATTGCCAGCAGTGGCTAATAACTCAGAAATTGTATATACTCTTGTGTATTCACTTCTACTGATATTATCAATTTCATTTTTAATATTATCTACATCAAAGTTTACACCACTAATTTTGAAATAGCTGGTTCCATCACTAAGTACAATAAAGTTATCTCTTTGAGAATCTAAATAAATACATATGCTATTTGCTTTTTTAACAGCATCATTAATTGAAGATGAAAGATCTGCATCAAGTATTTTACTAAATAAAAATGTATATATTTCATCTGAAAAGTAGAAGTTAATTGATCTCTTTTTGCTATTCTCTTCAAGTTCTTCACTATTCAACTCTTCTATTTTAACATTCTTTGACTGAAACACTACTTTAAGTATTTGTTTACCTTTGCTCCAAAGTCCATGTTCATTGTCAAAATATAGAACCGCACGGTTTTTGCCACCAAAATTAATAATGTATTTCTCAGGCAATACAAAATCTGACACTACATTTTCTTTTACATCTGGCTCTTGTCCAAAGGCAAAAGAAGAAAACAACTCTTCTGGGACCTCGATCCATAATTGTTGCACAAGATAAATTGTTGTAAGTACTAGAAAAGCTAGTAAAAAAGATTTTACTCTCTCTATTTTTTTCATAACATCATCTCCAGAGATGACATACTATTTGCTATTTAAAATTGATTTTATAGTATCTATAATAGAATTTTTAGCATTGTCTAAAGTTTTAGCTGCGTCATCTATTCCTCTGCAAAGAATATATCTTGTATCACTGTGAGAAATGTCACCCTCTTTTTTTGTAGCAACAATTTTATAAAGGCCTTTTTTTAGTTTTAATTGTTTCGAATATGTTCCTGTTCCTGTCGAGCTTATTTCTACGTTTTCTGACAATATTAAATCATAATCTTCCGCTTTAATTGCCATAGTCTCTATTGAGCCAATTTCTTCTTTTGTTGTAACATTAGTATTCAAATAAACCTCTAAGGTTACATTTGTTCCTTGCTTTCCCTTAATAGTAATCAAAACAACATCTCCTTCAGTTTGAATACTATTTTCACTAGGCTCTTTTATATGAACTAATTTTTCGATTTTAGGTACTTCTACCTTAACGGCCTGTTTGGGATTTGTGCTATCGCCTCCAGCATATCCAACAACGCTTGAAACACTAACCGCCACCAATACTAGTGCCACCGTAAGGAGTTTTCTAGACATAATAATTCCTCCTCATACCACATAATACTACATTTTCATTATATACCAATTTTATTACAAACATATTACAGTGTAATTAAATTTGAATTACACATATTGCTTATTTTAATGGTAATATTATGTCAACCACGGTTCCTTTATTGAACTCACTATTTATCAAGATTTCGCCCTTATGTGCTTCAATAATTTGTTTAGCAATTGAAAGACCTAATCCAGTGCCTCCCATTTCTCTAGATCTTGCTTTATCTACTCTATAAAACCTTTCAAATATTCTGCTCATATCTTCCTTTGGGATTCCAATTCCATTGTCTTTAACTGTAATAATGGCTCTTTCATTATCTGATTTTGCTGAAATTTCAATACTTCCATTGTCAGGAGTATATTTAATTGCATTCGTAATTATATTTAGTATAACCTGTTCTATACCGTCTTTATCAGCTATGATTTGCCCGATATTTTCCTGTATATGCAGCTTTATCTCTTGATTTTTTTCCTTAGCAGATATTTTAATCTTTAAATAAATATTTTCTAATAATTCATTAATGTCTATGGATTTTTTGTTCCATTTTGTTTGTTTATAATCTAAATCAGATAACTGTAATAAATCTCTTACAATTCTAGCCATCCTATTGCATTCATCATCTACTACTGATAAAAATTTCATTGAAATATCTCTGTCTTCTATAGCTCCATCCATCAGTGTTTCTGTGTAGCTTTTTATTGTTGTAATTGGAGTTTTAAGCTCATGCGAAACATTGGCTACAAATTCCTTTCTCATATTCTCAAGCTTTTGCTGCTCTGTAATGTCTTGGAATACTATTATCATACCACCAATATCCTTATTTCCATCTATAAGTGGAGCATATTCTGCATTATATACATTGGAATCTATCTCAATTATTTCACTGCCTCTCCATTTTCCTTCCCTCATAATCTTATTAAGAGTAATATTATTGTTTTTTTCATCGAATATTTCATCGTACCGTACTGTATCTAATTCTTCAGGTTTCACTTTTAGCATATTTAAGGCTATAGGATTGGCATGTATAATTTCTCCATCTAAAGATACTGCAATGACCCCATCTGCCATATGTGTGATTATAGTATCAAGCTTACTTTTTTCTTTGTTTACCTCTCCTAATGTACTTTTCAACTTCAATGTTAAGTAATTAAACATACTTGCTAATTGGCCAATTTCATCATCAGATTTAACCTCAACCACTTGATCAAAATCTCCCTTAGCCATTCTTTCAGCTTTTTTTGTTACATCATTAATAGGCTCTGTAATACTTCTAGCAATTAAGAAGCCTATCAGAACCGTTATCACCAATGCAAGGGCAGTTGCCTTTATTAGGATTATCTTTGACTCTTCTAATGTATCATACATATCAGTCATATCAGATGTTATATATATAATTCCTTTGACACTTCCATTATCTTTTAAAATAGGATATGCTAAGTGCTTAGCTTTACTTGAACCATTGTCTATATAGCTATAGCCTTCCTGTTTTTCACCATGTTTTTTCGCATCGATAATAAGCTCAGCCTGAATCTGACTAAGATTGAAGGCACTTTGACCTATTATCTTAGTGTTGCTAGAATTACTTGCTATGATAGATGCAATGTTTGAATTGTCTATAACATAAATTATCTCTGTTGCAGAAACAGGTAGTCGCTTTACGTCTGCTTGGATTTCTTCCTTAACTAAATTCCAGTCATCACTCTTTGATATATTGTTAGACATATTTACTAAGTTTCTAACCCTTGATTCCATCATTCTAGTAGCCTGATTCAAGTGATGATCCTCAAACTTTCTTATTATGAAAGCCATAACAATCACCATTGCAATAAAAACCAGGAGGAAATATACTAATATAAACTTCCACCTTATGCTTTTAAACATAGTTTTAGTCCCTCCTAAAGTAGTATCCAACTCCTCGCTTAGTTAGAATATACTTATAGTCTCCAGATTCATCCTCTACTTTTTCTCTTAACCTTCTTACAGTAACATCTACAGTCCTAATATCACCATAATATTCATATCCCCAAACTTCTTCTAAAAGCTGTTCTCTAGTAAATACCTGCTCCGCTCTAGTTGCTAAAAATTTCAAAAGTTCATATTCTCTTTGTGTAAGATCAAGTATTTTGTTATTTTTTCTTACCTCATACTTATTTACATCAATAATTAAATCTCCTAATTCAATTAATTCGTTTCCAGTTAGCTGGCTAGATAATTCTGTTCTCCTTAGGTTTGCCTTTACTCTAGCTACTAGTTCTCTCATACTAAATGGCTTAGTTATGTAATCATCTGCCCCTAGTTCTAGTCCCAGTACCTTGTCCACTTCTTCTTCTTTAGCTGTGACCATAATCACAGGTAATTGAAGTTTTTGCCTTATTTCCTTTAGTACCTGAAAACCGTCTTTTTTGGGTAGCATAACATCAAGCAATATCAGATCTGGGTTTTCGTTAAAAGTCTTATTTATAGCATCTTGCCCGTCATAGGCTATAATTACGTCATATCCTTCTCTTTTAAGATTGAAGCTTAAAATATCTGCTATAGGCTTCTCATCTTCAACTATCAATATCTTTTTATCCATTATATACACCTCGTATATTGAATTTAATAATCATATATTATATAAAACAAATATTTTACTCTTATTGTTCTTATATTCTATATCTTAATGTTTTTTCCTGCTTGTATAAACAAGACCTCATTTATAGGAAGTATTTATTCCTTTCCGTTAATTAAAGAAAGAATCTCAAAGCTGTTGATTATGGAGTTTTCTGTAATAGAATGTATTTATTTGAAATACTAATTAAGTCACATAAAATTTATTGAAAATAGTAGACTTTAGACCTGTTGACACATTTTGTTAAAATAGATAAAATATTCGTAAATATAATATTATAATGTAGAACCTTGATTTTATATCTATGCCCCTATCCTCCTTAATTTTCATACATAAAGTCAACCTATTATTAGACGGTTGACTTTATATTTTTGTTTCATGATTTCATATGAATTGAATAATTTATTAAAATTTTTTTAAGTCATAAAGATTAGTCTTAAAAACTGCCCTAGAAGTTTGATTAATATTGTTACCTTCACCTAATATGCCAAGCATATTTCTTAATTTTTCAAATCCCCAGGTTTCGGATATTCCTTTTACTACTTCAAAGGATTTCCTATATGCAGCAGTTTGATCTAAATCATCAAACCTTTTATCTATATCCTCAAGAGTAATTTTACAGTTAGCTGAGTCATAGCCTTGCCATTCGAATCCAGTAACTTTATATTCAGTATATAGTGCTAGCCCCTCTGTCAACCACATTGGATAATTTCCATTAGTAATGTCATCAATTAATAAATGTGTAAACTCATGAACTACCGGACCATTGACCTCGTATATTTGCTTGAAATTCTCGCTATCATTTATCCATCTCTTAGGGGATAAAATATTTATAATTCCACTATAATAAACTCCTATAGGAGTATCATTTTTATCAAATCTCAAGTTTTCCAGGAAATCCTTTTCATTACTATAGATTATTATATCACTCTTAGTAGATGGGTGATATCCGTACATATTACATATGCTATCATAGTATTTATCTGCTATTTCCCCCGTTAGTTTAGCATATTTCTTATCCTCTTTTTCGTATCTTATTATGAAATGTTCTGTTTCAAGTGTTTTATAGCCGTCTATATATTTTAGCATCCTTGCTTTTTCAATATGTTTAATCATTGGATAGAAGGATACTTGTAAGACTTCAAAATGATTGATAAATATGAAGGTTAGTACAGCTATTAAGAGTATGGTTATTAGGCCACAACCCCTTTTAAATATGTTCTTCATAAAATATTCCCCCTTTTCAATTCATATGTATGAGGGAACATCATTATTATAACATAACATTATGTAAACTTCATTGCCAAAATATGAAATTTATCTAATCTTGTTTCAGCAATTCAGAAACTGTTACAAACTTAAATCCCCTATTTATTAATTCAGGGAGAATTTTCTTCAAAGCTTCAATTGTTTGATTTTCCTTTGCTTCGTTATGATCATGAAATAAAATAATATCTCCATTTCTAGCTTGAGATAATACCGTTTCTACTATTTGGTCAATACCTGGATTGCTCCAATCCTTGGTATCCTGATAATATGTCCACAAAACTATCTTGCATTGATTTTCCACTGAAATATCATATACTGTTTGGTCATATGTACCATAAGGTGGCCTAAATACTTTAGCCTTTTCTCCTGTAGTTTTATAGATTATCTGTTGAGTGCTATTGAATTCTTTTTTTACTATTTCTTCTTTCTCTCTCCTCATATTTATATGGTTAAAACTGTGAATCCCTGTTTCGTGTCCCTCTTGCTTTTGTCTAAGCAATAGTTCTGGATAAATTTCTCCGTGCTTGCCTAGTATAAAAAATGTAGCTTTAGCATTATATTCTTTCAATATATCTAATATTTCCTTTGTATATATTGGATGAGGACCATCATCAAAAGTTAAAGCTAAGACCTTTTTATCCCTAGGTCCATTATATACTATATTGGTTGCTTTAGCTAAATCGTCCACATTATTTGAAAATGTAGTTGTAGCTCTATTTTGAAATAAAAATACTGCAATGAGACCAATAAAAATAATATTAACTATTACATTAAGCTTTGCCCTATTTTTAATCATTGAAGCTCCTCCATTTATCAATATGCCTATTATATAAGATATTAAAAGGTTCTTATATATATGCAATAAAAATCTCAGCATAGCTTGTTAGCTTTGCTGAGATTTTTATTATTCTATACTGTGTATA
>CAYYDM010000005.1:0-12755 GCA_964470635.1 uncultured Clostridia bacterium
TGCTCTATATAACTCATTAAATTGTCCCTATCCTAAGGAATATGCTAATATTGAGCCTGAGGCTTTGGGCAAAGTAGATGTGAGAATGGGCTCATGGGTTGAAGGTATTTGCAGACTTGAACAAAAGAACAAGGTAGGAATAATATATAACAATAAAAAACTACTTAGTCCTAAGAAAGAGGATTTTGATTTTTGTATATGTGCTATACCTTTTTCTACATTAAGAAATGTAGAGTTAAATCCTCTTTTCAGTAATAGGAAAATGGAAGCTATTTTAGAATCTAATTATGTTTTGGCTCAGAAAACTCTTTTGTTATGTAATAGAAGGTTCTGGCAAGAGGGTCCCTCCGATGAAGTAATCATGGGAGGAATTTCTTATACTGACCTGCCTATATCTACTATATGCTATCCATCAGATAGAAAAAGTGCTGACCAGCCTGGGGTGATGCTGGCATCTTATGGTATTGGTATGGACAGTATTAGATATGGAAATCTACCTAGAAATATTAAGTTTGAGGAATTAAAGAAGCAAGTAGAAATGGTGCATGATCTTCCATATGGATATTTAGATAGTGTTGCAATAAGCTGGAAGTATGTAAATTGGCAAAGTGAACCTTGGTCTTTAGGTGGTTATTGCTATTTTCTACCTGAGCAAAGGAAATTATTTTTGTATTCTATGGGTACACCTGAATATGATAATAAAGTTTTCTTCGCAGGTGAACATGTCTCTACTACTCATGGCTGGATAAACGGTGCTCTTCAAACGGGCATGAAAGCTGCCAATGATTTGGCTATGGCAGCAAATATGAAAAGTTGACAATATTTTCAATAAAAAATATAATTAAGTGGACAAAGGTTTTTATTTGGGAGGGAAAAAATGAGAATAATAATTGCTAATGATTATGATGATATGAGTAAAAAAGCTGCTTACCTTATTGGAAGTCAGTTGATGTTAAAGCCTAATAGCGTTTTAGGATTTGCTACTGGTAGCACTCCTATAGGTACATATAAGGAACTAGTTAATATTTATAAAAATGGAATTATTGATTTTTCTGAGGTAACGGCTTTTAATTTAGATGAATATTTTGAACTGCCAAAGGATAATCCTCAAAGCTATGATTATTTCATGAAAATGAATCTTTTCAATCATGTCAATATTGATGAAGAAAATACTAATATTCCTAATGGAATGTGTGATAACATCGAGAGGGAATGCGCTGATTATGAAAGGAAAATGAGAGAAGCTGGTGGTATCGATCTCCAGTTGCTTGGTATAGGTAGAAATGGACATATAGGCTTTAATGAGCCTAGCGATAATTTTAAGCCTGATACTCATCTTGTTTTGTTAGATGAAAATACTATTGAGGCAAACTCTAGGTTTTTTGATTCTATGGAAGATGTGCCAACAAAGGCTCTTAGTATGGGAATAGGCTCTATAATGAGAGCTAAAAAAATCGTACTTCTTGCAAGTGGAGAGGGAAAAGCAGAGGCTATTTATAATACTGTAAAAGGACCTATCACTCCTAAAGTGCCTGCATCTATTCTCCAACTTCATCCGGATGTGACTATAATAGTTGATAAGGAAGCGGGGAGTAAATTGTAATCGTATCCTACAAATGTTCGTTTAATATTTTATTTAAGTCTTTAAACTATTTTTAATGAAGGGATGGTAAAATAAAACCATCCCTTTTTTTATACAAGATTTCTATTAGCTATTTCTGTCACTATGAATGTAGCTACATCATCTGCATAGGAGCCTGCACCAAAACCTGCATCGTAGCCTAGTTCTTTTGCTAGTTCGTGGGTGATTCTTGGTCCTCCGCAGCATAGGATTATTTTGTCTCTAATCCCTTCTGCCTCTAACAGTTCTACAAGTTGTGTTAGGTTTGGAATGTGAACATTTTTTTGTGTAACTACTTGAGATACTAGTATGGCATCTGCATTTACTTCTATTGCTTTTGCTACTAGTTCTTCATTTGGGATTTGGCTCCCCATATTTATTGCGTTTATCATCTTATATCTTTCAAGTCCATAATGTCCTGCATAACCTTTCATGTTCATTATGGCATCTATACCTACTGTATGGGCATCTGTTCCTGTACATGCGCCAACTATTGTAATTTCTCTTTTTATGTTTTTCTTTATAAAATCTTCTACTTCTTCCATAGTCATAGAATCAACTTCTACTTTTGGTACTTCTATTTTTGTGAAATCTACTGTGTGCTGACATTTTCCATATACTACAAAATGAGTATAGCCTATACCTAAATCAGAAGAGTGTACTACATTAGGCTCTTCAAAACCCATTTGTCTAACTAATATTCTAGCGGCTTCTTTGGCTTCATCTCCGTATGGTACTGGCAGTGTGAAAGAAAGTTGAACCATTCCGTCATTTAGTGTATCTCCATAAGGTTTTACTTTTGTTAAATCTACTTCTTGAATTTTGCTCATTATCTTTCACCTCCAAGCATCATCTCTACGAATGGATTGAAGTATTTCTCTTCTTTTTGTATTACACCCTCTAAGCCTTTACCGCCATTTCTTGCTCTTTTGATTGATGCAAACTTACCTTTTTCTATAGTTGAGAATAATCCCTCTTTTTCTATTTCTAATAGAAGTTCTTCTGCGTTTTTAAGGACTTCCTGTGCTCTAGTCTGGATAAGTCCCCCTTCTTTAAATGTTACTTCTTCTCCTATGTCTCTTGCGTTGTTGAATATATATTTTGCATTTTCTATTGATAATGCTCTATCTTGAAGATGAGGAGTATGGATTGCTTCTGTCAACATGCCTAGTAGTTGTATGCCTTGATTTGTCCATACTGATACTAGGTTAAACATTGCATTTTGTAAATGACCTTTAAATATATTTCCTGTCATAAACTTTGTAGGTGGCATATACTTAAGTGGTGCTTTAGGGAATATTTCTCTAGCCATTTGCGCTTGTGCTAACTCTAGTAAAAACCCATTTTCTATTTCTGGAGCCATCTCAAATGCATGACCAAGTCCCATTTGTTCTTCTGGGATGCCTGCTTTTTTTGCAAATTGTTCATTCATAAATTGTGATGCCAGAACTGTATGTGCTTCTTCTACTGCATCTGCTGTTGTTAGATAATTGTCTTCACCTGTATTTATGATGACTCCTGCAAATCCATTTATTATCCTTGAGAAATACTGGTCTACTAAGGTTCTTTGCATATTTATATCTCTAAATAGTATGCCATATAGTGCGTCGTTTAGCATGACATCAAGTCTTTCAAGTGCTCCCATGGCAGCTATTTCTGGCATACATAGTCCTGAGCAATAGTTACATAGTCTAATGTATCTGCCTACTTCTTCTCCTACTTCATCTAGTGCTTTTCTCATTATTTTGAAGTTTTCTTGTGTAGCATATGTTCCTCCAAAGCCTTCTGTTGTTGCTCCATATGGTACATAGTCAAGAAGACTTTGCGCTGTTGTTCTGATAACTGCTATGATATCTGCACCTTGCCTTGCTGCTGCCTGTGCCTGTACTACGTCCTCGTGTATGTTGCCTGTCGCTACTATTACGTATATATATGGCTGTGAGCCTTCTCCAAGTTTTTCTATATAGTCTTCTCTTTTATTTCTGTTTTCTCTTATTCTATTTACTGTTTTTGCTGCTATTCCGTTTATTTTTTCTTTTATTTCATTTTCATTGGCTATTGGTAATTTTGTAAGATTTAGTTCTCCTCTACTTATTCTTTCTGCGATATTTTGTGGTGTGTCATCAGTTTGTATCATAGCATTTCCTATCCAATATGCCACTCCTAGTCCTAGTCCACCCCCGTCTTTTATGTTGTCTACTACTACGTTTGGAAGTGGTCTTTCAATTTCGTCTACACCGTCTATTCCTAGAAGTCTGGCTATGGCTCTTTCTACTGTTACTGTGGTATTTCTATCTATAAAATCTTGAACGTCTTCTGCTATGTTTGCTGCTGCATTTCTAGCGCTGTCTATTATTTTAGAATCAAGATTAAGTTTACTGTTCATGTTTACTACCTCCTTTGCTATTCAGTATTCTCTCTGCATCTTTTATAATGCTTTCGTCTAACCCCATTAGCCTAGCTATGTTTATGGCATCTTTAGGTACTTTTGTATCTTTGGTGACTTTTTTTAGTCTATAGTCCATGTATTGGCTTACTAGGTTCATACTATTACTATTTGGAGTTATTTTTTCTTTTAGGGCCCCATAGTCAATCTCTGAAAGTCCTATGACTTGATAATGAATTACATCATCTGAATTAGCCACATTGTCATAGTGAGTGGTTATTAGAGTTATGCTTTTTTTATCTTTTAAGAAATTTACTATTGCTTTTGATATTGCGTAGCCTTCGTCTGGATTTGTTCCTCGGGCTAATTCATCTATTAATATGAGTCCATTATTGTCTGCCTTTTTAAATCCTTCTTTTATACTGTTTATCTCTGAGCCAAAGGTACTTAAACCCTTATCTGTAGACTGCATATCTCCTATGGAGCCATATATAAATCCATGAAGTCCTGTTTCCATCCTAGTACATGGTACAAAGAGTCCGTGCTGTACCATGGCGCATAATAGTCCAACTAGCTTTAAAGAAACTGTCTTGCCCCCCATATTTGCACCTGTAATGCAGGAAACGCCTTGGGGAAGTGATATGCTTATGGGAGTAAATAGTTGGTCATTAGATTTTAATATGTCTTCTACTTTAAGATGTCTTCCATTAACTATATGAACTGTATGATTTGGCAATATCACTGGCTTTATACTATTTGTTGATATTGCCATGTATGCCTTTGCTAAAGTTAAGTCTAGCTTTCCTATTGCTAGCATGTTTTGGGTTATGGCATTATAGCAAAAACCTATTTTCTCTGATAGTTGTTGTCTTACTTTTTGCTCTTCTTCCTCTTCTTTTTCTTTTAGGCTAGATGATTCCCTTTCTAGTTCGGATATTGTCGAGCCAGGTTTTAATATAAATTTAATATCCATATAGGTTTCGGAGCTATATACTAAATTTGGGTTATTGCTCACCTTTTCTAAAACGTCATTATTACTCTTTAGTACTATGATTGACCCATCAGGTCTTATTTTTATAGACAATTCTTTTTCTAGCTTTTCTTTTACTTCTTTTCTTTTTATTTTAATTTTATTGTCTACTTGTTTTTTCTTTTCTCTAATAGATTTTAATTCATCTGAATATTGGTCGTATATATAAAAAGCCTTAACTTTAGTGTTTTGTGGATCAAGAAGAGTCTCCAGCTCTATTATCCTATTTACTATTATACTGTTGTCAAGCTGGCTTTCTATGGTCTTTAGCTCTTCCTTAAGCTCTGCTAATGTTAATATAAAGCCTTTCATTTCAAATAGCTCTACATTGCTTAGAGTATATCCCTCTTTAGCTCTTGTTGTAGAATTTTTTATGTCTTTGATGTTATGCAATATATTTTTAATATTTTTAAAGAAAAACTTGTTTTCACTTATGAGCTTAACAAGTCTTTCTATTATATTTAGCTCCTCTATCAATAAATCTTCTTCTCCTATTTTAAAGGGCTCCGTATTTTCTTTTAAATCTTTACCATATGGAGTTATTGTATCTAATTTTCCTAGTACATAGTCTAGTCCAATATTTTCTGCTGTCTTATGGTCTATAAAAGCATTCATATTATATCACCACCATACATTACATCTAGTACAAGGGTGTTTTTTAGATGTTCTTTCATTTTTAATGAAAACTCCCCTTGTTCAAAATAATAGCCCTCTGGAGAATATGGATTTATTGTTACAAGAATCACATTTACTGTTTCAAGGACTTCAACTTCTAGTCCTTTGCTTTTGTATAGCATCCACTGTTTAGGCTCTATGAATATTTTAGTACCGTCATTTACTATGAATTTCACCTTTTTATACTTGTCTGTAGTACTTATTATATCCTCTATTGTCTTTTTTACTAAGGAACCAGGTAAAACCACATATTTTGAACTATCAGTAAAATTTTCAGCTATTGTTGTGCCGCTATTTAGTGCTGTTTTTATATTGAGATATTTTATATTATATTGGTCGTCAATGATTGCAGCTTTTCCTTCTT
Organism: uncultured Clostridia bacterium; assembly: GCA_964470635.1. Taxonomy (GTDB): domain Bacteria; phylum Bacillota; class Clostridia; order Tissierellales; family Proteiniboraceae; genus Proteiniborus. The sequence continues at coordinate 6,077 of CAYYDM010000005.1, forward strand.
CTATTAATCCTTCGATTATGGATTTTGCTTTATTGTCTTTTACCTCTGGTAATCCAAAGAGGCCTACTGTGTGAACAGTCTCTTCTATGACCTTGTTCATATCTCTGCTCAAGACTGCACCTGTGGCTAATACTACTCCTTCTGAAACTGAAGGGGAAGCTGATGCAACTCTGTTTATTGCTCCATCTATTAGGACTAGCTGTGCTCCAAGATTAAGCATAAGCTCTGATACTGCTTTTATACCTTTATTAGTCTGGGGACCAGCTATTTGAACGTATCCGCTTTCTTTTACTCTGCCTATGGCTATATTCCCTAAGGGAGTGCTATAGTCTGTAATATCTAAAATCTCAATTTTAGCATCTCCCAGCTCTAGAGTTTCTGTGGCTGTTGCTATCAGCGTACCTTCTTCAGCATAAATAGGAGGTTTCTCTGTTTTTGTGACTATATCTTGACTCTCACCATCTCTGCCTGTTGATGTAAGACCTAAGGTTATTGAGCTTTCAATGGCTTCTTCGATTATTTTGTTCAATGTTACTGTTTTTCCTGAGTTTTTTGCCATGCCTACTATGGATACTATTTTGTACTGTGGGTATATTAGTTGAATTAAGGACATGTTGCTTCTCCTTTCATCGTTCCATGTCACGAGAAGATTAAATATTCACACTCATGATTATTATTTATTATGTGCCCTATCTCTTCTCTCTAGTTGGATAGGTTCTAATGCTATTTCGTTACCCTGTAGTAGGCCTGCTACACCTGTTAGTTTGTGTTCACGTTCTCCTTTGCATACTGGACAATTGCAATGGTCTGTGTAGCTTTCAGGTTCTGTATATGTTGTGATAACACCTTCGAAATTTCTTAGTACTACTTTGTTTGGTGACATTGATATTACATAGTTCGGCATTACTGGAGTTTTTCCTCCGCCCCCTGGAGCATCTACTACAAATGTAGGTACTGCATAACCTGATGTATGTCCCCTAAGTCCTTCTATTATCTCTATTCCTTTTGAAACAGGAGTTCTAAAATGCTCTATTCCCATAGAAAGGTCGCATTGATAAATGTAATAAGGTCTAACTCTTATTTTAACTAAACTGTGAACTAACTCTCTCATTATATGAACGCAATCGTTTATTCCTCTTAATAAGACTGATTGATTACCTAATGGTATCCCTGCATCTGCTAATTTAGTTATTGCCTTCTTTGATTCTTCTGTTATTTCCTTTGGATGATTAAAGTGAGTGTTTAGCCATATTGGGTGATATTTTTTAAGCATATTAACTAAGTCATCTGTAATTCTCTGCGGTAAAACTACTGGAGTACGTGTACCTATTCTTATGATTTCTACATGGGGTATTTCTCTTAGCTGTTTTATGATGGTTTCTAGTCTTTCGTCTGATACTAGAAGTGCATCCCCTCCTGAGAGCAATACATCTCTTACTTGTGGAGTGTTTCTAATATATTCTATAGATGCTTCTATTCTGTCCATTCCCATTGCTGAATCATGTTGTCCTGCAAATCTTCTTCTTGTGCAGTGTCTACAGTACATAGAGCATTGATCTGTGATAAGCATAAGGACTCTGTCTGGATATCTGTGGGTAAGCCCTGGTACTGGTGAGTCTGTGTCTTCGTGAAGTGGGTCTTCCATATCTGCAGAGCCTAGATGTGTTTCTAATATTGTAGGTATGGCTTGTTTTCTAACAGGACAATTTGGATCATCTTTATCCATTAATGATGCATAGTAAGGAGTTATTCCCATTCTAAATTTCTTTAGTGTCTCTTCTATATCTTTTTCTTCTATTTCCGTTAGATTTACTACTTGTTTTAACTGCTCTACTGTGGTAATTCTATTTCTAACCTGCCACTTCCAATCATCCCACTCTTCTTGTGAAACGTTTTTCCATAGTTCTATTTCTTTATAGGATCTCACTTATAGACCTCCTCTTTGAATAAAATGAATAATAACAGGTTTGTCACCCTGCGCGGAATAAAAAGGTCTCATTTTGAGATTCTTCGCTTCACTCAGAATGACAAACGCAGGGCTTTTTATGAGTATTAAGCGTATAGTTCTTCGTAAATCTTTCTAAGGGTTTCGCTTTCTCTCATTATCTGTAATGCTATCTCTGCATGACCTTTTGTATATCCATTTCCTACTATCATTGTCACGTCTTTTCCTACACCTTCTGCTCCAAGGGCTGCTTTTGTAAAGCTTGTTGCCATACTAAAGAAGTAGATTAATCCTTCATCTCTTGTTGCAAGTATACTTGTCATTTCTGTATTTGGTATGTTTACACAGTTTATTGTTACATCTGCCATTCTTCCGTTAGTGATTTCTTTTACTTTATCATGTAGTGCTATTGCATCTGTTGCATCTACTCTAATGTATTCGTCTGCCAAGTTTGCTGATTTTGCTCTAGCTACGCTTTTATCTGTGCTGCCTACACATATTACTTTTCCTGTTACTCCAACTCTTTTCTTTGCCTCGTATAGACAAAGCATTCCTGATTTTCCTGTTCCACCTATTACTACTACATAGTCTCCAGGTTTTACTAGCTTTGCTGCTTGAGCTGGTGCTCCTGCTACGTCAAGTACTGATAATGCTAGGTTTTCTGGTAAGTCCTTTGGTAAGACTGCATATATTCCACTTTCAAATAGTATTGCTTTTCCTTTGATATCTACTTGGTCTATGTCTTTTCTTACTTCAAGAATTTCATCTATTCTAAGTGGTGTAAGTGATAATGAAACTAATGTAGCTAGTTTATCTCCAACCTTTAGGTCTGTTTTTCCTTCTAATGCTGAGCCAATTTTTTCTACTGTTCCTATTAGCATTCCACCTGAACCAGTTACAGGATTTTGATGTTTTCCTCTTGTTGCTACTATGTTTTTCATTATTTCTTTGATTTTTTCAATATCTCCGCCAGCTTCTTCTTTTATTTGTGTAAAGCTTGCTGAGTCAACATTAAGTGTCTGTACATCTATAAGTATTTCATTGTCATAAATCTCCATGTCATTGTCAATCTTTAAAGCTGGTTGTGGTAACACCCCTTTTGGTTCGATAACTCTGTGTGTTCCGTATGGACATCCTTTTTTCATTAATAATTCCTCCTTTAAAAGATTGTTAAATAATTGATAATTATTATCACGCTTGCTAATTGAATACCAAAAGTAATATATTGCAAAAAGTATGCCATGTATATAATTCTCTAACTAATGCTTTTCTTATAGGTATTTTGTCATTTTCTAACTAAAATAAACGTAAAAAAAGAGAGCTTTGTTAACAATAAGCTCTCTTACTTATATTTTATGCCCAATATTGGGCATACATTATAATTAATCTAAAGAAAAGTTTGTCAAGTTATCTAAGCTCATATTTTCTTATCTTATATTGGAGGGTTTGCCTTGGTATGTCTAGCTGTTCAGCTGTACGGGTAATATTCCAATCCGTGGCTATAAGAGTGTCTTGGATCATTTCTTTTTCTATAAGTTCTAAAGTTGTCTTTAATGATGCAATGGGAACCGTCCCTAATGCACCTCTTGAATTGGATAAAACAGATGACCGGTTAGCACATATTTGGGATGGAAGGTGTTCTAGTCTTATAATTTCTGTATCGTATATTGTCATTATTCCCTCTATTAAATGCTCTAGCTCTCTTACATTGCCTGGCCAAGTGTAGTTCATGAATAGTTCCATGACTTCATCATCTATTTTCTTTACATTTTTCCCTAGGAGCGTATTGTATTTCTGAATAAAATAATCAGTTAATCTAGGAATATCATCAGTTCTGTCTTTAAGGTCTGGAATACTAATCGATACAACATTTAGTCTATAATATAAGTCTTTCCTTAATAAGTTGTTTTCTATTGCTTTTTCTGGATGTATATTTGTAGCCGCAATTATCCTCACATCTACTTTAGTAGTTTTTATTGCTCCTACTCTTCTTACGGTTTTGTCTTGAATTACCCTTAAAAGCTTTGCTTGGAGGTCTAAGGGCATTGAATTAATCTCGTCTAATAGGAGAGTTCCCCCATCTGCTACTTCAAATAATCCCGGTCTATCTTCTGCTCCTGTAAAACCACCTTTTACTGTACCAAAGAGAATTCCTTCAAGAAGATTGCTTGGCAGTGCAGCACAGTTTTGAGCAATAAATGGCTTATTTTTCCTTGGACTGGAGTTATGAATTGATTGGACGAAAAGCTCTTTTCCTGTACCTGTTTCTCCATAGATAATAACTGGTGAAGATGTGGCTGCTGCTTTTAATGCTAGTGATTTGATTTTTAGCATTTCTGCATTTTGCCCAATAATATCTACAAAAGTAAAGCCTGCTGTCATCTTATCTTTAGGCTTATTTTTATTATCTGTACTATATAGTTCACTTTGTAGCTCTACTATTTTTTCTGATAGTTTCCTTACTTCTGTAATATCTTTTGATATTTCAAGTGCTCCTACTATACGACCCTTTGATTTAATAGGAATAGACGAGTTAATGGTAGTTATCTTATCTCCTTTATAGTTTACAAAGGTCTGCTCTACGTCAAATATTGGCTTTCCTGTTCTTATTGCTTTTAGAAGAGTACTTGTATCGTGGGAAAGTGAAGGATATATTTCAAGTATGTGTCTTCCCACAGCTTTTTCTCTGTCTATTTCATCTAACTTTTGTGCAAATTTATTGTAATATACTATTTTGCCAGTGTTGTCTATTATGTGTATGCCCTCTTGGACATAATCCAGTATTTCTTGCATGTTTTCTTCTAAAATCAAATCTAGCATAGCATCCCTCCTGCTTAATTTTAGGCATTTAATGCCTAAAATTGGGCTATATGATTTATCTATATGATATCATTCATTAACTAAATATATCAAGGATATTTTTATATAAAAAACACCAGTGCTTCCGTAAACACTGGTGCTAATATTATCTATTAATATCTCTTGCAAAATGGCAGGCTACATAATGCTCTTTTTCTATTTCCTCCAATTTTGGAGCCGTTTTTCTACATATATCATCTCCATAAGCACACCTATCCACAAATCTACAACCATTAGGTGGATTAATTGGACTTGGTACATCTCCTTCTAGCATTATTCTGTGTTTTTTTCTTTGCAGCTCTGGATTTGGTATGGGTATGGCAGATAGCAGTGCTTTGGTATATGGATGCATTGGTTTATTGTATAGTTCTTTACTATGAGCCAACTCCATCATGTGACCTAAATACATAACCCCTACCCTGTCAGATATGTATCTAACCATAGATAAGTCATGGGCAATGAATAAATAGGTAAGGCCAAATTTTTTCTGCAAATTCTTAAGCAGGTTCACTACCTGTGCTTGGATGGAAACGTCTAAAGCAGATATTGGCTCGTCGCATACTATAAACTGTGGATTTAAGGCTAATGCCCTAGCTATACCTATTCTTTGGCGCTGCCCTCCTGAAAACTCATGAGGAAAACGCATGGCGTGTTCTTCGCCCAAGCCTACTAGTTCCAATAATTCTATAACTCTGTTTCTACGCTCATCTTTTGAGCTGTAAGCTTTGTGAATATCAAGAGGCTCAGCCACTATATCCTCAACTGTCATTCTTGGATTTAGGCATGCATATGGATCTTGGAAAATCATTTGAAAATTGCGTCTTACTTCTTGCATTTCTTTTCTAGAAAGCTGGTATATATTTCTACCATTAAATATAAGTTCGCCACCTGTTGCCTCATATAGACGAATAATGGTTCTGCCTATTGTTGATTTTCCACAGCCTGATTCTCCTACGAGCCCTAGAGTTTCTCCTTTGTATATATCGAAGCTGATGCCATCTACAGCCTTTAAGGTACCTCCCCTTACATCAAAATATTTCTTAATGTTTCTTGCGGAAATTAAAGGTTTTATCATTATTCGTCCCCCCTTCCTAAACCAATAGCTTGTTTTGCCATGGGATGATGTAGCCAGCAACGGCTACTATGAGTAGAGCTATGGCCTATAAAGTCAGGCATATGTCCCTTACAAATCTTAAGTGCTCTGTCACATCTATCATAAAACGCACAGCCCTTAGGTGGTACATATAAATCTGGCGGTGTTCCTTCAATTGAGTGAAGCGGCTCATCTTTACTCATATCAGGACGTGGCACTGATACTAATAGCCTCTTAGTGTAAGGATGCTTTGGGCCGTTAAAGATATCTTCTACCATTCCAGATTCTAATATTTGTCCTGCATACATAACTAGTACTCTATCACTCATATCTGCCACTACTCCTAAATCATGAGTAATTAGGATAATTGACATATCTAATCTATCTTGAAGCTTCTTCATTAGTTCAAGTATTTGGGCTTGAACTGTTACGTCTAATGCTGTAGTAGGCTCGTCTGCTATTAATAGCTGTGGGTTGCAAACCATAGCTAAAGCTATCATAACACGCTGACGCATACCTCCTGAAAATTCATGTGGATATTGATTGACTCGTTTTTCAGGTTGAGGTACTGCTACTAGTTCTAGCATTTCAATAGCTTTGTTTCGTGCTTCACTTGCACTAAGTTTTCTGTGCTTGCGAAGTCCTTCTACTATTTGATTTCCTATTTTCATAGTTGGATTTAGAGAGGTCATAGGATCTTGGAAAACCATACTGATTTTATTTCCTCTTATCTCCTTCATTTCTTTTTCTGTATTGTTCAAAAGGTTTCTTCCATTAAATAT
>CAYYDM010000005.1:12800-46784 GCA_964470635.1 uncultured Clostridia bacterium
CCACCCTTAAAGAAAGCAGGTGGCATAGGAAGAAGCTGCATTATTGCATTTGCCGTTACGCTTTTTCCACATCCCGATTCCCCCACTATAGCTACTGTTTCTCTTTTTCCTACTTCAAAGCTAATTCCTCTGACTGCTTCTACTTCTCCAAAGAATGTTTTAAAAGATACTCTTAAGTCCTTTATTTCTAATACTTTTTCCATTTTCCCACCTCTCCTTCTATTTACGTAATCTAGGGTCTAATGCATCACGCAATCCATCTCCTAATACATTGAAAGCGAACATAATAAGGGATATAAATATGGCTGGTATTAATATTTGGTAAGCGTGGCCCACTGCCATTCCTGCAAGTCCATCATTGGCTAAGTTACCTAAACTAGACTTTGGCGGTTGAAGCCCAAGGCCTAAAAAGCTTAATGTAGCCTCTGCAAATATTGCTCTAGGTACAGTAAGGGTAATATTTACCAATATTGGTCCCATAGTATTTGGAATAATGTGCTTTTTCAATATCCAACCTTTGCTAGCACCTAATGACTCTGCAGCTATTGAGTACTCACTTTCTTTAAGCTGCAGCACTTGTCCACGAACTAAAATCGACATAGGCACCCATCCCGTTAAGCTCATGGCTAGTATCAATACAAACAAGCTGCTTCCTTGACCAGCGGCTGAAAATACAACGGATAACAAAATAACCACTAATAAATAGGGAATGCTGTAAACTACTTCTGCTATGCGCATCATAATGCTATCTACTTTTCTAGAAGCCATGCCAGCTATGCCACCGTATAGGACTCCAATGATGAAGTCTAGTAATGCAGCCATTGCTCCTATGAAAAGAGAGTATCTAGAACCATACCAAACCCTTGTAAATAAGTCTCTTCCAAGTTCATCTGTTCCAAACCAATGGGTACTATCTGGATGTTTATTAATTAAGTTATAGTCCTGCTCATAATATTTAAAGCCATTTATTTCAGTCCCTGCAAAGGACATAATAGCCATAACTATTATTAATAACAAACCAACCATAGCTAATTTGTTTTGCTTTAGTCTACGCCACACATCTGGCCAATATCTAATACTAGGACGACGTATTTTTTCTGCATTTCTATCTTCCTTTGATGCTTGAGTAAAAAGTTCTAGTGAATAAGCTTCAGTTTCCATTATCGTCCCTCCTTAGTTAGCTTGATACGTGGGTCAATAAACATATATCCAATGTCAACAAGTAATAATGCAATTATCAAAACAATAGCATAAAAAATAGTGGTGCCCATAATCAAGGTATAATCTCTATTGCTTATGGATTTGACGAAGAACATTCCAAGACCAGGAATGCCAAATATCTTTTCTACTACAAAGCTACCAACTAATAGATTGGATACTAAAGTTCCTAATACAGATACTATTGGTAGAATTGCATTTCTGACAGCATGTTTTAGAATAACTGTTGCTTTGCCTAAGCCTTTTGATTTTGCAGTTTTTATATAATCCTGATTTAAAACTTCAAGCATACTAGAACGCATTAATCTAGCAATATATGCTAAGGGCATGAGAGCTAAGGCTAAGCTTGGCAATAGTGTATGTGTAAAAGTTCCCCAACCTCCAATTGGTATCCAGGAAACATTTCTTGCTATGAATTGTATAAATACTGTACCCATAATAAAGCTTGGTACAGATATACCTATTATTGCTATGACCATAGAAAGATAATCTGGCCACTTATTCTGATTTAAAGCTGCCAAGGCTCCTAAGGCTGGCCCAAATACTAATGCTACCAATAGTGCCTGTAATCCTAAATAAGCCGACACAGGAAAACCTCTTTTTATCATATCATTGACAGTTTCTACCCTTGATTTCATGGAGTCTCCAAAATCGCCCTTTATTAGCTTTCCTAAATATATAAAATATTGTTCATGTTTTGGTTTATCGAGGCCATATTTTTTCTGAAGATTATCATAGACTACCTTAGGCATCTTACCCTCTTTCATGAAAGGATTGCCAGGTGCTAGGTGCATCAATATAAAGGTGATTGTAATTATTACCCATATGGTTACAATTGACATTATCAGCCTTTTTAGAAGGTATTTTCCCATTCTACCTCTCCTTTGCTTACAATGAAATGAAAAACTTTGCAGGTATTTAACAGCCCCAAGGGCCTTACAGTTCTAACTTCTCTTTATAGAGTTTAAAACATTAGAACCGCTAGCCCTTGGAAATAATAAACAAGTTTTCTACTTAACTATATCTGCATAAATTAATATTGGATAGCTTAGCATTGGTTTATATACTCCTTTTACATATGGTTTTTGTACATATGGTTGAGTATAGAAGTAAACTGGAATTATTGGCATATTGTCCATTAATATCTTTTCTGCCTCACGCATTGCTTCAAATCGAACTTTCTGATCTGCTGTGCCCTTTGCTTTGTTAACTAATTCGTCATATCTAGCATTAGAGAATTTAGCATCATTGAAGCTGCTTGTTGTTAACCAAAGGTCTACGAAAGTCATTGGGTCAGAATAGTCTCCTATCCAACCAGCACGTGATATATGGAAATCGCCAGCCTTTTCTCTATCAAGTTTCACTTGGAAGTCAACATTTTCTAGCTGAAGTTCAATTCCTAGATTTGTTCTCCACATTTCTTGAGCAGCCTGAGCTATTTTCTTGTGAGCTTCTGAAGTGTTATAAAGGAGTACAAACTTTTTAAAATCAGCTGCTGTCATACCTTCTTCTTTTAGACCTTCTGCAAATAGCTGTTTAGCTTTTTCTGGGTTATATTCTATTAGATTACCTACTGCATCACGATATTGCTTGTTTTTCTCATCCATTAATCCAAAAGGAACAACTCCAGCAGCAGCTGTCTGACCACCTTGAGCAATTTTCGTAACTATGGTTTCTCTATCTAGGGACATAGATAGTGCTTTTCTGATTTTTACATTGCTAAATGGTTTCATTTTATTGTTTAGATTATAGTAATAAGTTCCAACCATAGCTCCTATTACTAGTTCTGGATTTTTTGTAGCTTGTAGTTCAGCTGTTACTGCTTGTGGCACAGTTGCTAGGAAGTCGAACTCTCCACCTTGGTATTTTTGCCATGCTGTATTTTCGTCTTCTAATATTGCAAATTCGATTCCGTCAAGCTTTACTTGTTTTGCATCATAATAGTTAGGATTCTTAGTAAGAACTATTTTAGCATTGTGTTCCCAAGTTGTTAGAGTAAATGGTCCATTTGAAACGTGAGTAGCTGGATCCTTAGCCCAGTCTGGATTTGATTCTACAACATTTTTATTAACAGGATAGTAAGTATAAAATGCTGTTAGCTCTAGGAAATATCCCGTTGGTGTTTCAAGAACTACTTCTAGTGTTTTCTCATCTAGTGCCTTTACTTTTACGTCATCAACCGAGCCTTTTCCTGTATTGTACGCTTCTCCACCCTTTATGTAATATAGTTGGAAAGCATAGTCTGCAGCAAGTTCTGGATCTAGTGCTCTTTTCCAAGAATATTCAAAATCATGTGCAGTTACTGGGTCACCATTTGACCACTTAATGCCATCACGAAGCTTGAAGGTATAAGTAACATTATCGTTAGCTAACTTATACTCTTTAGCCATACCAGGAACAATTTTGCCTTCCTTGTCTCTTTTCATAAGTCCTTCAAAAATATGCTCTAGTGTCCATGATTCGTGAGTTCCTTGTGCTAGTGCTGGGTCTAGAGATCCCGGTTCACTAGAATTGTTACTTCTAATAATTTTTGGAGCTTTGTTAGTGCCTCCACCGCTACATCCTGTTATTAATATGACTGCTACAAGGATTAAGCTCATAATGGTTGTAAACTTTCTTTTCATAAAATACCTCCTTTTCATTATTTCTTTAATCTGTGTTTAGATTTAAAACATTATATTCTTTTTGTGGACAAATTATGATATTTAACCCTTACTTTTAAAAAATAAAAAACACCACAGAGAAATTTCTCTATGGTGCTTAATTATATTTTTACATTATATTTATTGTTAGTTGATTACTGCTTTCGGTGGCATTTGATATACTGAGCTTATATGAAAGGTCTATGCTTCCTTTTCCTATATCAGATATATTTACATCTACGCTATCTGTCAATACCTCAATAGACATATCTCCAAAGGCTGTAGCATACTCTGTTCTATGCATTTTCCCTTTTTCAAATATTAAGCTTGATGTATTATTGCCAAATCTTTTCATTGATATTTTATGTCCTTGTATTTTTAGTGTTGTGGTTGAACCTTCCATACCTGATATTTCTGTCTCGTCATAAACTAAATAGTATGAGCCATTTTTAATATAGAATTTTCCCTCTGTAATAAGCTCAATTGTATTTTCTTCGCCTTCTGTGTTTGTTTGCTTGCCTTTTATTTTAAGCATTACATTTTTCATTAAGTTTTCCTCCTACAGTTTCTCGATATCAACCTTCTCTATGCTAGCAATATTCTTATTCATTATGTTGCCACCTATTCTTCTAAATTTTTCTGGATCGTCGCTTACGTAATATTTGTAGACTGGTTTTTCTGTTTTGTCTGTTAATAAATCTTTCTCTTTTAATAAGATTTTAACCTCTTTTGCTGTTTCAAAAGCAGGGTTTACTAAGGCTACTTTTTCTCCCATTACTTTTGATAATGTATATCTTAATATTGGATAATGAGTACATCCTAATACTAGAGTGTCTACATTATGTTCTTTTAACTCCATGAGATATTTTTCTGCTGTTATCTTAGCTACATCTGTATCTTCCCAACCGTCTTCCACTATTTGAACGAATAGTGGGCATGCAATACCTATTACTTCTGCTGATTTATTTAAATCTCTTATGGCGTTTTGATAAGCATAACTGTTTATAGTTGATGTAGTGCCAATTACTCCTACTATATCGTTTTTTGTTTTGGTTACTGTTGCCCTTGCTCCAGGTTGTATAACTCCTACTATTGGGACATCAAATGCTTCTAAAGCTTCTTCGTAAGCTAATGCACTTGCAGTATTGCAGGCTATTACTATTGCCTTTACATTTTTACTTAGTAAAAATTTTATACATTGAAATGCGTATTTTATTACTGTCTCTTTTGACTTTGTTCCATATGGTATTCTAGCTGTATCTCCAAAATATATTATATCTTCGAAGGGTAGCTGTTCTGATATCTCTTTTAGTACTGTAAGTCCTCCTATACCTGAATCGAATACGCCTATTGGTCTATTGTCCATATAAGTTCCCCCTTATTTAACACAAGAATATACTAAATATATTATATGATAAAAAATATGAAAAGGCTATTTGTAAATGTGTGGAAGTATAAAATAATGAATGGCAAACAGAAAAAGAGCAAGCTAGGTTATTGCTCCCTCGCTTACTCTTTTAATTTAGAATGTTAGTGTTCCATTTTCATCTTTTATTATTTGTAGTATTTTTTCTTCTCTTCCGTCTAGGGCGTTAATGTATACTATAAAATCATTGTCTTTATATTTTCCTTTAAATTCGTAGCATAATACTTCGCTTGAGCCTTTTGGAATAATGGCAAGTCTTATACTATCTATATTGAAATCAAGTCTAACCTTGCCTCTGGCTTCTTCTTGTGTTATTTTTGGTGCAGGTATTTCTCTAGTATGATGGGCATGTAAGTATGTTGCTGCATCAAATCCTACTATTTCCCCATTATCTAATGCCACCTTTACTTTTACTAGGTCAGGATATATGGTTACTCCATTTTCTGTATATGCAAAGTTGAATAGTCCTATACCATCATTTTTAAGTGAATAATTTGGCTCCATGTTTTTGTACCCTTTTTCTTCTAGAAACTTAAGTGCTTTATCCTGTCCTTGTTTCATAGATAAAGTGAGCTTGCTTGGGGTTCTTAGATTAGCCATCCATACTACATGGCCACCTTGTTTGCTTACGCTAATATATGTTCCTATTGCATTTTTCTTATTTTCTGTAGCACCAAATGAATAAGACGGTATAGTAGCTACTTCATTTACATGCTCTCCTTCTTCAAATAATGCTAGGTTCCATTTTTGTTTGTTTCCAAGAAAGTTTTCTGCTATTTTTCTAGCTTCTTCTGCACTTACTGTTTTTTCACCTAGCTCTTTAGGCTTCATATTCATAACTTGATCTGAAAATGGTCCATCATATATTAACTCTGGATATTTTGTCATCTCTTCTTCAAGCTTTACTAAACTTGTATTAAACATATTCTTATTTGTTTCCCTCAAGCCTTCTCTTTGCTTTTTCTCTATTCTACCTAAAGTAACTTGACCTTTCATTATCTTATCTTGAAGCACTGATAACTCTCTCGTTAAGTATGTTGAATAATCCTGAAGCTTAGTCATTGCCTCCCTTTGTTTGCTATCTAGTTTGTTCCCATTTAAATGGTGCTCCACTAGTGAAAGGCTATAGTCTGCTACTTGTGTCAAATATTTTTGAGTTTTATTGATATCACTGTGGGCTACAGGTAACTGTGCAAGTTTATCTTGAGCTAAGCTTGCTTGCTGTATTACCTGCGTTAACAAAATCACATTTTGCTCTTTTGTATCTGATAGTAACGCTTTTGACAATGCCACTTGAACATTTGCTATATGTGCTTTTGTATCATGAAAGAGTCTTTGGTAATCATTGTTTATAGCTATTTTGTAACTATTTTTCAGCTGATATTGATAAGCACCCCAAACTCCTACTGCCAATAGTGCTATAGCTAATATAACAGAGGTTATTCCTCTTCTATTCATTTTTTCACCTCCCTAGTTCCCAAACCAGTGTTTGCCTATTTTGATAACTACTTGTCTAGACCATATCCATGAACTTGTAGCTGTTGCAGGGTTCCAGTAATATCTGCATCCATAAGTTGGATCCCAGCCATTAAGTGCATCTCTTGCTGCTTGTATTGAATCATTATCTGGTTCTAAGTTTATCTGCCCATCATCTACTGCTGTAAATGCTAAAGGTTGATATATTACCCCTGCTATTGTATTAGGGAAGGAAGGGTGCTTTACTCTATTAAGTATAACTGCTCCTACTGCAACTTTTCCTATATAAGGTTCTCCTCTTGCTTCTGCATATATTGCTTTTGCTAATAAATATACGTCACCTTCTCTATTGAGTCCTGAGTTAGCAGGAGCTGATGGAGCAACTAGTGAAATACCTATTGCTGTTGCTGTGTCCTCTCCTACTATACCATCTTCATCTAAACCATTGTCTCTTTGAAATCTTCTTACGGCTCTATATGTGTCAGGTCCATATATGCCATCTACATCACCTATATAGTATCCCCACTCAGAAAGCCTTGATTGTACTTCTCTTACGTCTTCTCCCTCTGAGCCCCAGTATAGGATTCTACCTTCTAGCTGTAGTTCTGCATGTTCTTTTGCCTGTACTGAATATATGTTTTCATTTATGTAAAAGGTACCTACAGCAAATGTTACTATTATTAAAAAACTTAAAATTAATACTGCTTTTTTCAAAAACTTTATCCTCCTCTCCTATGTTGTGGGTATTAGTTTAGGTTGATCTTATTTTCTGTAAAAATGTCTATATTTATGCAAGTATTTTAAATTGGGTTAGGTCAAAAAAGAGGGACGGTTCTTGTGATTTATGTTTCTCAAACCACAAGAACCGTCCCTCTGGTTACAAGACTGGCTAATCTCAATGTCTGTCAGCTATGAATATCTTTGCAAATTGTACTTTTCCTTTTTCAATGAGCTCCAACACCTTTGATTTTAGGATTATTGGCATCTCTCCACTATCTTTTGTGCTAAGTATCATATTGAATTCTTCTTCTGTTAGAACTTTCCTTAACTCATCCTTTGTTTTACCATCTGTTAATCCATTTGTTATATCTATGAAGCATAGTGGCGGAAACATGACACACCACCAGTTTTGACCTTTTCCATCTCCTATAACTACTCTTAAAGCTTCATACTCCCCTGCTGGCAATGTAAACCCTCCATAGGATTTAGTAGGGAAGTTTTGTTTATCTAGAGAAACTGAAACCTGATAATCTTTTTCGTTGAACTCTATTTCTTTAAGTGCTATTCCTTTTATTTCCTCAATATTATTTTTTACTATTTCTCTAGTTTCGTCTATGGATTTTGAATTTCGCAGTTTGTCGTTCATATCAGCTATTATTTTATCTCTTACTTTTAGTTTTAACTCTTGGTCTTCAGGTGAGTCGCTATTGGCTAATACATGTAATCTTATAAGCTTATCTTTATATGCTTCACTACTATTATCTGAATTAAATATGTAACTTACAAACATTACCATTGCTACAATAGTTAATATGCTAGTTATTAATAATCTTTTTTTGCTTTTTATGTATCTCATTTTCTCCTCTCCCCCGTTCCTAATTTTACACTCATTAAACCATTGATATGATGCAAAAAGAACCGTCCCCACTGCATGCTCTTCCATTTCCATTCATAACTAAGTATTAACAATTATTGATTTTTTAAACATACTTTATTTAGTCAATCCTATTCTTCTTGTTTTTACATCTATATTTACTTCCATGTCAATATTAGAAAATACATTGTCCCAATCATCTTTTACTTGCTCCCATAAATCAGGCTTATGTTTACTTATATAATCACCTACTCTAATTACATCCGTTTTAAATTCTTTTTGTAGCTTAGTTACCGTCTCTAATATCTGTTTTTTTAAAGCATCTTCTACTAGCTTTTCTACTTCTTTTATAGTTTTGTCATCAAGGGCTTTTTCTTTAGTGGCTAACTTAAAGGCTGATATATCACCTTCTGTACTTATATTTACGATGTATTTTATTTTGCCATTTTCTACTTTGACATCATATTTTGTTTTGTTGCTTTTGATTGCATAGGGTACACTAATATCTTTATATTTCACGTTGATTAGCACTGTGTTTGCTCTATTTAAGAAAAACATTGCTGCTATATTCTCCATCTCTCCAAGCCAACCTACAAACTTATAGTCTTTTATAACAGCGGAGCCTGCTACTTTCACTTCTCCTTCTCCTGCTACAACCCTAGGAATTAGGGCATCTCCGTCAGAATATAAATCTGTTAATATGTCATCAAGTGATTGAGTGTTGTATCGGGCTGAGCCTTGTTTCTTTTTCAATATTCCGTCTATTAACTGTCCTGTTACAGGCTCAAATGGATCTTCTATATCTATTATCTCTTTGGCTGTTCCCTTTGCAATGAGAAAACTAATTTTTCTGCTTAATAGTTCATGTCTATCTAAATCATCAAATATTTCTTTCATATAATCTGGATTCTTAGCTACGTCTTCTCCAATTATGTACACTTTAAGATGTCTAAAGGATAAGTTTCTATTAGTTCTAGTATTAAGCTCTTTTGTTGTTTCATAAGCATTGTTACTTATGCTTGCCATTACAATCCTTGGCTTGTCGCTTGTAGCATGTTTTCCTATTGCTTTAAGATTTGGAGCAATATATGTTATTATAAACCTATCTTCCAACATTAAATCATTTTCTTCTAAGGAACTTCTATGCTCATGTTCCTCGCTTTCTTTACCTTTGTATAAATCTATTCCTACTGCTGATACAAAAAGTCTATCGTTTATCTCTATTAAATCCCAACATCCTGTTAAAAGTAGCATTAGTGCTAATAGAATACATAACTTACGTGCTTTATTCATTTTTCTGTTTTTCCTCCTTTTTTTTGAATTTCGCCAAAATCAAAAAAAGAATAGGTAATATTACAGCAAAAAATCCACCCAAAATATATACAAAAATATCAATATATTTATACACCTCTACTACGTTTTGAGGAATAAGGGATATGATATAAACTATTGGTACTAAAGGTAGTACAAAATATTTGTACTCCTTTACTTTAAACAGCTTGCTAGTAATTAATGAAGCAGAATATAGATAACTCATTAGTGTTGTAAATGCTATGAGCACCCAAATAGCCATTACTATGCCATCTAAGTTTTCGATAAATGCACTTGGAATTTCTATAGTCTTTGTTAATGATAATAGGGGCCAAATCTGAACTTTAAGCCCTGCCACTCCAAATCTAGCAGTAGATATAACAAAATAAATCAGGTATATAGCTATTACTGTAACTACTGCTGTTAGATTATATTTTAATGCAGACTTAGGGTTTTCTGAATAAGCCATATATATTAAGAGTAATTCAAATCCAGAAAAAGAAAAAAATGAAGTTGGTATTGATTTTACTAGCTGAGTAGCATTGAATCTGAATAGTGGTAGTAAATTCGAATAGTCCAAATCTGGTATTAGCACTATGGAAATAATAAGTACAGGAACAATTAAAAATGGTATGATTATTAGCGTAAACCTAGCCATAGTCTCTATGCCACATCTAGTAGCGTACGATGCTGCAAGAAGTATTGTGATAATGACAACATGTATTGGTGTTGAGTACAATAGTAGTAGCTTTACTACCTCGCTAAATATTCTAACGACAAATGAAGATAATCCAACATTGTAGATTACAAAGATTACCATAATAATGTATGTCAATGCTGTTCCTATAAGCTCTTTGCTTATTTCAAAAATACTTTTCCCTTCATACATCTCCATTATTTTCATAATTACAGATACTAATATCATTACAATTAGTCCACTTGTTAGGATACTAACCCATCCCGATGTTCCCACAATTTCTGCTAATGTTTTTGGTAAAGACAAAATCCCTACTCCAATAATTGTGTTAATTAATAGTATTGAAATTTGAAAGTTAGATATCTTGTTATCTTTTCCCATCATTTTTATCATCTCCATTATCTTTACCTTTGTTAAGTGTGAATTTATCTTCATCTATAAGGTTAGTAATTTGAGGTCTTTTTCCCATTTTTATAACTGGAACCTTAATAAATGTATCTTTTAAATCTTCTTTTACTTTTCCTAGTGTTGAAAAAGGTGTCATGTATGGAACTCCAAAGCTTGTAAGATAGACTAAATGCGTCCCTACAAGTATAAAGCCTAGCATCACTCCATAAAGTCCTAGAATTGATGCCAATACCATGATTCCAAACCTCAATACCCTAAAACCACCTGCTAGCTCATAACTTGGAATCATAAAAGATGCTATTGCTGTTACGGCAACTATTATTACCATAAGAGGGCTAACTACACCAGCTTCTACAGCTGCCTGGCCTATAACAAGTCCTCCAACAATACTTATTGTGGTTCCTATAGGTCCTGATATTCGTGTACCTGCTTCTCTTAGAAATTCTAATGTAATCTCCATAATAAAAGCCTCTACAAATGCTGGAAAGGGAACGTTAGCTCTAGTTGCTGCGACATAAAGTGCCAGTTGTGTAGGCATCAAGCCAGGATGATATGATGTAAGGGCAATATATATGGCTGGAGCAAATAGAGATATTAGTGTAGCTAAATATCTTACTAATCTTGTAAGTGTGCTTATAATCCATCTTTGATAATAGTCTTCAGGTGATTGCATAAATGTAGCTAGTGTTCCAGGCACTATTAAGGAAAAAGGTGTATTGTCCACTACTATAGCTATCCTGCCTTGATAAAGAGCATTGGCAACTGCATCTGGCCTTTCTGTACTTTCTATTTGGGGAAATGGAGTGTAGTGATTATCTTCTATAAATTGTTCTATGTAGGAGCTTTCAAGTATTGCGTCAATTTTTATACTTTGGAGTCTTCTCTTTACTTCTTCTACTAAATTAGGATTTGCTATATCTTCTATGTACAAAACTGCAATATCTGTTTTCGAACGTTCTCCTATTTGCATGTTTTTTATCTTTAATTTATTGTCTCTTATTCTTTTCCTTATCAATCCTGTATTAAACTTAAAAGTCTCTACCAATCCATCTCTAGGCCCTCTTATTAATGTTTCTGATTCGGATTGACTTACGCTTCTTGCAGGATAACCTCTTGAACCTATAATAATTATTTTTTCATATCCATCAATTAGTAATACAGTATCTCCTACTAATACACTCTCTACTGCTTCTTTTAATGTATTGACATCCTTTATCTCACCGACTGAAACATTGCCTTCTTTTACAAGCTCAAATAACTCATTTCTTACTTTTTCAGGCTCCTTGTCCCTTGCTTCTTGCATTAGGGGCCTTAAGACATTCTCATTTATTAAGTTTTTGTCTATTAGCCCGTCTATGAATATTATTGCAAACTTGTTTTTCTGTTCTACCCCTACTTTAAAAGTTCTGTAAACTACATCATCGCAATCTTTGAATATTTCTTTTAATGTATTCAGATTCTTTTCAAGATTTTCTGATGCAGGTATTTCTTCTGATTTATTCTCTTTCTTCTCTTTGTTTTCTTTGTTCTCTGTCTTTCTCTTAAGAAACCTGAAGCCCATACTTATCCTCCTTAAAAAAACTTTGATATGACATAGAGTATCGGTCCTGATACTATATAAGAAATGCCAATTCCTTTGGCTAACTTAGTATCTTTTTTCTTTCCTTCATTATTTAACTGTTTTGCATCTATTAATAAAGTAAATAGTCCAATGGCTATTATAAGTAATATAAAAAAACCATTGTCTAATAGCTTCACAGCATATACTGCTGTTGTTTTTGCAGACAAATTGTCTCAGCTCCTTTCTGTCGCTGCTGTGATTTTGAATGCAGCTAAGATTTCTAGCCATCAAATCATTATATATAATATCTGCTAAAAGCTTCTTGTTTATGCAAAAAAAACATAAAGCGCGTTTACAAAACGCGCTCTAAAAGTTTTTCTATTGTTTCAATATCTTCTGGCTTATCTACGTCATTTCCTATTTCAGCGTAATTTGATATTATGGCCTTCCCACGAATGTTCAAAAGCTTTGATACTCTATTTTCTACTTCTTCTATACTTAGCCTGCCTGCTGCAAGCTTAAGGAGAAAAGGCAGACCTAATACTCTACTCATTTTAGCAGGGCTCTTTCTGTAGCTAATCATTTGCTCTGCTATATCTATACCTTTATCTAGTATGGCAGGATTTAACATAAACAAATTGCCGCCTGTAAATTGACCTTCTTTTAAAGTTGCATAAGTTCTTCTAGCCTCTGGAAAGGCTTGCTGGCATGTGGTCTTACTTATTATTGGATAACATATATCTGATTTAAGTTCTAGAGATCTTCCTATAAAATCTGCCACTGCCTCTCCTGTTAAAAGGGGTATGTCGCAGGTTGATATAAGGAGCATGCTGTCGTCTTTAAAATATTTAACCCCCGCAGCTATGTTATTTAGCATACTATCATTGCTGTCTATAATCATATCTATGTGTGTGCCTAGGCTAGTAAGCTGGTTTTTTTCGCCCACTACTGCGATTTTATCCACTTGATTAGATGATCTTAGTGCATCAATAACATACATAATCATAGGTTTACCTTGTAGCTCAATGAAGGCTTTGCTACTGAGCTGATTTTCTTCATTTCCTGCAAGAATTAAACAATTTATCATACATTTTCATTCCTTATATATTATTTATATATCATTTACCTTAGAATTATCTTTTACACCAGATATAATATATTTCTTGATATTCTCTATATGTTCTTGTGCATACTTGCTTGCTTTTTCTGGTTCCCTGCTTTCTATTGCATGTAAAACATTCTGATGTTCATTTACAAGATGTGAAGCAATGTTGTATTCTGTAAAATAAGTTACTCTAAATCTTTGCAACTGTTCCCTTAACCCTTCTATTATAGATGTTAATTTTTTATTTTTAGCAGCATGTAATATTATCTCATGAAATTCAGTATCTTTATTTATCATTCCCTGAACATCATTGTTTTCCATGCATTTTTTAAATTCCTTTGCTTTTTCTTTTAGCAGTTTAATCTCATCTTCTTTGGCCCTAATGGCAGCAAGAGATGCAGCCAATCCTTCTAGTGGTGATCTAACTTCTAATACATCTTCTATATCCTTTAGCGAAATATCTGCTACGTAAGCTCCTTTTCTAGGCTCCATTATTAATAGTCCTTCAAGCTCAAGCTTTCTTATGGCTTCTCTCACTGGAGTTCTACTAACACCAAGTTTCTCTGCTAATTGTATTTCCATAACTCTTTCCCCAGGTTTCAATCTGCCATCTAGTATAGCTTCTCTTATAGTTTCAAAAACTATTTCTCTAAGTGGTTTATAATCATGTAAGTTTAGTTTTCCTAAATCTGCTTCCATTTGTTTATACCTCCCTAAACAGTTTTTGTTGACAAAACTGTTTTAATACTGCTTTTTAAACTTTCTTCACATCTGGTCATGTCATTTACATCTTTAAATATGCCAAAAATAGTGGGTCCACTGCCGCTCATAAGACTTCCTAGAGCCCCATGCATTAGCATCTGTTCTTTTATTTTATTAAGAATAGGATGTTCTTCAATGGTTACTGTTTCCAAGACATTTTTCATTTCTTTAGCCACAAGCTCTGTATCTCCATTTTCTATGTGCTCTAACATTACCTTTGTCTGAGGCCTATCTGTTATTTTATCTAATTTGAGATTATTGTATACATAGGCAGTTGAAATATTGAGGCCTGGATTTGCTATTAGTATAAGTCTATCCGAAAAGCTATTAAGTTTGGTAAGCTTTTCGCCTATACCTCTAGCTAATGCAGTTCCACCCATGATACAGTAGGGTACGTCTGCACCAACCCTTAGTCCTATATCCATTAGTTGCTCTTCACTAAGATTTAATTGCCACAGGGTATTAAGGCCTTTTAAAACTGCTGCTGCATCTGTGCTTCCACCTGCAAGGCCTCCAGCTACTGGTATATTCTTCTCTATATATATGTGAATTCCCTTTTTTATATTAAACTTTTCAGATAATATATTGTATGCTTTATATACTAGGTTAGAAGAATCTAAGGGTATATCTGTTGAATTTGAATCTAGAGTAAATCCTGAATTTCTCTCTTCAATAGTTATTACATCTTTTAGGGCTAGTTGTTGCATTATCATCTCAAGCTCATGATATCCATCTTCTCTTCTTTTAAGGACATCTAAAGACAGGTTGATTTTGGCATGTGCATCTATTTTTATCTTTTTCATGGTGATCTCCAATCTGCCGCTAATTTCAAGATTTAAATGAAATATTAAGCGAACATTTGCAGGACACGATTATAATTCTTAGTGAATGTAGATGAAAAATCCGTTAAGCAACTTGCACTGTTTGAGCGTAGCGAGTTTGCAAGTTGTAGGATTTTTTATCGGAATGAGCTTTAGAATTATTCGTGGCCGAAACCGTGAGCGTATATCTCATTTAAATCTTTTCCTATATATTATAGTATAATATATTCTATATACAAAATACAAAGAACTTTTTAAAAATACCAAATAGTTAGTATATATTCCCTACAAAATGCGTAAAAATGAAGGAAAAATCTTTTACGGGAATAAAAATAGCCTTAAGGTTTCCCTTAGGCTATTTTTACATTATAACTCAAAACCCACATTCTTTTCAATTATAATCTTTTCTCCAGGCATTATGTTTTCAGGAGATACTATGTCATTAGTCTTTATAATTTCCTCTACTGTTGTATTATATCTTTTAGCTATATCCCATAATGTATCATCTCTTTGTACTATGTATATTGTAATGCTAGGTCTAGAAAGTCTATTTATTGACTCCCCTGTTTCTACAGCTTCTGTAATTATATCAATTTTCTTTATCCTATTTACAGATACATAGTTATTTACAGATGCTTCTATCTCTACTTCATGGCTATTAATTTTTCTGTAGCTAATATCTTCTAGGATGTTATTAACTTCTAAATCAAGATCGTCATCTACTTGCTCTATATCTACATATGTTTTAAATGGAATCTCATGTCTCATATCTTTTATTTCATTATTGTCTTCTGCTTGGTATAGCATATCTACTTCTAGTAGCCCTTCTATGATGACTTTACCTTCCATTATTTTATAATCAGTAATTAAGGATCTGCCATTTACATTGTAAATGCTTTTGATTACCTCTTTGCCTCTATCCAAAGCTCCTCTAATTATTTCTTTTGATGCGCTTTGACCTATATTTTCTGATACTACTATTTCTTGTTTTTTGATGTCAAATATTTTATTTGTTGAATAAGTATCTACTGCCACTTCTTTTTCTACTTTTCTATAAACTTTTGCATTAATATTTATTGTGGATTCAATATCTATTATTCTTAATGCTCCATTTATGTCTTCTTTTACTTCATAATTTACATCATATGAGTTAAGTTTTAATCCACAATCCATGTCTTTTTCAGCACCAGGCAATTCTACAAAATGTGTAAATGGTATTTCATGATTAATGTAATTTACTTTATTTTCTTCGTCGTCGCCAAAATACATGATTGAGCACGCTACTACACCTGCTACTATAACTTTATCGTCTACTACCTTTGTCTCTTTCTCATGTATCTTTGTATCTACCCTAAGGATGTCTATAATGTCTGGCATTTTCTCTTCAAGTTCAAAAGCTTCTTTTACTAATGTAGATGAAGTATTTGTACCCAGTACATCGTTGTATCTTATATTTTCTTTTAACACTTGTATGCCGTCCGAACCTTTTATGTCTCTAATAATATCTATGGTGTTATCAATAGTAGCTTTTCCTGCAATGGAAATTACGGTTTTCACTGATATAGATGTATCTCCAGCTTGATTATAGTCTATATGCTCCACATTAGCTTTTATATCAGTTACTGTACCTTCATTTACTCCTTCTATCTCTATTTCTTCTTTAAAATCTGTTCTTGCATCTATATTATGCACTGATTGTAGTTCGTCATCTGTACTATATAGGACATTAAAGTTTACTATTCCGTTAACTATAATTTTCCCTTTTGCTGTTTTGGTACCTGCTACTTCTACATCCCCATCTATTTTTAGTATTTTTTTGATTTTTGGCTTTGTCTCTGGAACTGTTATTTCTCCTTCGACTAGTGCTTGTATCTCGTCTTTACCTATTACTTGGTCTATCTTAAGTAAATCCTTGATTAGTTCAACTGCCATGAAATTCCTCCTCCCTTTATCTGAGACTTTAAGTTATTTTGAAACGCCACACTAATATATTCCTATGCAAAATAATATGTTCTAATGTCCCAAAAAATTACTAATTAAATTAATAAAAAGTTTTATTTATTTTATTCTATGTTTGCCAGAAAAAAATTAGAAGTTTCAAATAAGTAAAGCATGAACAAAATAAAATTTCACATTCTATGTACGAAATTAGTACTGAAAACATAAAACTGCCAGCCTACCTAGGATTATTCCTAGATAAACTAGCAGTTTTATCGTTTTTATCGTATTATTCTACTTCCCGGATTTATTGTTACTAATCATTAATGCTACAAACACAATTGCTGCTGCTGAAATAGCTGTAATGATTATAGAGAAACCTGATGGTTGCTTCCCTAGAGGAGATTTTATCTGTCCCTTAGTCTTGTCATTTATATTTTTATTTGTTTCTTTAGCTGATGATAGTGTTTTAATTTGAATTTCATTTTCCTTTAATGCTATATCATATTCATCCCTTAATAATACTGGCAAATCTCCTTGATATATGTAAGTGTTGCCTTTGTATATTATTGGCTCTTTTTCTAAGTTGATATCTAATGAGTTTAGTTTTGCTGTATTTGTACCTAGTTGAAGTGATAAATTGTCTATTTCAATATTTCCATTTTTATCATCTTTTAATTTCTTTCCTATGGTATCGAAAAACTTATCCACAGGAACATATATATGCCCGCCTATGTTATACACATCAGAAAGAGTACTCTTTATATCTTCGTCTATTGTCATTGTAAAAAAATCTATTGGTTTATTTTCTGGTGTTTTTTCTGCAAAATATGATTTTATTGCTTTTCCTGGATTTACATTTCTTATTATTCCAGTTTTATTTTTTATGATTACTCCATTTACTATTACATATTCGATTCCCTCAGATGGTGTCCCTGGATCTTTTACTGTGCTTTTATCAATGATAGTATCTGGATTGAATATTGTAATATCTGCATCTGCTCCTACTTCTATTCTTCCTTTTACTTTCATTAAAGGTGCTACTTTTTCCATTCTCTTTGCAGGAAGATATGAAGCTTTTTTAATGGCCTCCATCATTGTAAGGACTTTATCTTCTCTTACGTATTTGCCAAATAGCCTGCCATAAGTACCTGCTCCTCTTGGATGGTTGTTTAGGGAAGGCTCTATTATTGTGTCTGAGCCTATCATTACTATAGGGTCTTGTAAAGTCATAATAATCTCTTCTTCAGGCATGGAACCATGTGCTGCTACTAGTTTATGAGTGTTTGCTCTATAATAGTTAAATGTCTCTTCTGTTAATCTTTCGTCTGTACCTCCTACTTGCAGGTCACTGTATGTAATCCTAAACCTTTCCTGCCAACCAGGTCTAAATCTTGCTGAGTCTATATAGGTGGCCCAGTAATCATAAGGATATATGCAAGTGGTTACATCTATCCCTTCATCAATGGCATCATGAACCATCTTTAAAGCTTTTTCCATTTCATAAGTACCGCCTGTACTGTTTATATGCATTATATGTATAGCTGCTCCAGTTTCTCTGCCATAGTCTAATACTTCCTGTACTCCTTCTAGTTGTTTTCCTGGTTCTGATGTATCTGAATACCTTAGATGATAAAAAGTAGGTACATTGTATTCCTTAGCTAGTTCTAGCAATGGTATAACTTCTTGTTTCTGTATCCCTGGTATATATTCAAGACTAAAAGATAACCCTAAAGCACCTTCTTCAATATTTTTTCTGGCACTATCAACAAGTTTATTGATATCT
This sequence comes from uncultured Clostridia bacterium, assembly GCA_964470635.1. Taxonomy (GTDB): domain Bacteria; phylum Bacillota; class Clostridia; order Tissierellales; family Proteiniboraceae; genus Proteiniborus. The sequence goes on from CAYYDM010000005.1 coordinate 31,546, forward strand.
GATTCTTTTGTCATTGTTGCATCTACTATATAGCCAACTATAGGCCATCTTAGCCTAGTTATAAATGTTGAAGCACCAAAATTAATTGGAAGTCCTCTTTTCTCCCACCGACTATACCATGTTTTTGCATCTTCTGTGCCACCATGCATAGCAAGATTACTAGTTACTCCATCTAATATCTTATACTTTATTCCTACATCATTTGGATCATAGGATATTAGGTCAATAAATCCAGGGGACACTACTAGCCCCGTAGCATCTATTACTTTTTTTCCTACTATATCTTGTTTTGTAATTCTCTCAATTTTACCGTCTTTTATTCCTAGATTGTAGCCCTTAAGCTGATGTTCAGTAGAAGGATTATAAATATCTCCACCTTTTATGGCTATATCAAATTCTTCTATAGGCTCTGAATATATAGTTGGTGAAATGGAAGTTATTATAAAAAAGCAAATGAAAGTTAATAGTGTTATTTTTTTTATCTTGCTGTTTTTCAAAAAAACACCCCTTAAATAAAAAGTTATTTCCAAAAAACACAAGCTACCCTAAGGGTAGCTTATATTTAACTAATTTGAATCTTTCTTTCATCATTGCATAAAGTAACTTCAACTGTTTCTGTCAATATATCAGAGTAACTATAAGATACTCTTCTTATAGAATTATATCCGCCATCAATCTTTACTACGAAAATACTAGGATAAGCGCTCTCGATGATACCTTCCCTGATTGTTGTCTTCTTCCTTCCCTTGTTAGCCTTTAATCTAACCTTCTGTCCGACGCAGCTTTCCACATTGGCTCTTATTTTCGCCAAAGAGTTTTTCTCCAACAAACAATCACCCTCTTTCCATTTATCCATATATAATATTATCACATATGAGGCCGCTTGTCAAATATAACTTTTAATTGTACTATATAACACTAGTCCTTGTCAAACACATTTTTTTTGCATATTACTATGAAAAAGCTGTTCTTTTCCTAGTATTTATAATATTCTACCAATCCAGCTGTAATTTCTGATATTATTTTGTCAATATATGCATCATCATTTAGTTTCAATTCTTTTTCTGGGTTAGTTATATATTCAAGCTCTAAATGCAATGAACCTACAGCCACTTCTCTTAATAAATAAAAATCAGCTATCCGTATTCCTCTGTCAAGGGTTCCCCCATCCCTTGTCAAATTAGTCATTATATATTTTGCTAATGCTTCACTTTCTTTATCATTTCTATAATAATATATCTCACATCCATAAATTGATGGATTTGAATATCCATTTAAATGAATGCTCATAAAAAAATCAGGCCTTACTTGATTGGCCATTTGTGCCCTTTTAGAAAGGGAAATATACTCATCCTTATCCCTCGTCATAGAAACTTCTGCTCCTAATTTTTCTAAAGAAGCCTTAAGTTTTTGTGATATTTTAAGCACCATGTCTTTTTCTCTTGTACCGTTGACTCCTATATAATCATGGCTGTTCTCTCCTCCATGACCAGGATCTAACATTATTATTCTTCCTATTAACGGTTTTTCTATACATGGTTTCTCAATTTTCTTTATATCTATTCCTGTAAAATAGTAATTTAATATTTCTAAATAACTTTTTCCCTCTAAAGCCATTTGATTTCCACCATATTGACATAATCCTAACCCGTCACCCTTTCCTCTAGTGACAAAGGTAATAACTGTAGGAGTAAAACTGAATTTTGTAGAGTCAAGTCCTAGTAATTCTGCCATTTCTATTCCCTTGAATTCTTTACCTGATATTTTTATGCTGATAACACGACCATATTCGTCTCTTTTTATTTCATCAAAAAAACCTTCGATGCTAGTCTTTAAGGTAGGCTTCAAAGTAGGAAACTTTATGCTTAACTTCTCTTGAAGTTCTTCTATAGATATAGATTTAAAATTATCCCAGTTCGGTGATTCTGTGCAATAATCACATAATACTCTCCTTAAATAAACGACTTTTCTTGACATTACACTTTCTGAATTTTCTGTAGATCCTCCACAAGTGTTGTGAAACCTTGCATCTATGGGTTTATTGTCGTAGGTAATGATTAGTCCTTCTGCCTCATTTACTGCTTTTTTTATTGTTTCTATTTTCTTTTCATAGTCATCAGCCCAAAGTTCTTTTAGATATTCTTCATCTGCTAATTGTATGCAATGCTCTTTATCGCATATATCACATCCTTTATGATTTAGACAGCCTGAGCCACCAAAAGCTCTCATCAACCGTATAAGCTGTGTTCTTGCTATTATTCCTTGTGTCTTAATCATTTCTAAATGAAATCCTTCGTCTATTTGTGCTAAAACTGCCATTACAACAACTTCTTCTAGTGGAAGTTTGATTATCTTATTTTCGCTATGAATAAAAACATTTATATAAATAATGTTATCATCTAACATAAATTTACCTCCCCGAAAAGTTAAACATAAAAATCAGGCTATTTACTACAAATGCATACATATATAATATATTATGATAATTCAGCTTTACGTGTGCATGGGCATAACTTTTGGGTATATAAAGATATGTGTTCAAAAAAGAAGGAATATGTAGATTTTTGTGGAACATTAATAGTAAGTTATTCTAGAATATAAAGGAGGAAATGGGTTTAACCCTAAATTATGAAAGGAACTATCGTATCCGCATGGATTAAAACTTCAAGGAAGCTTTATGGAGACTCCTTGGTTGATGAAGCTATGACAGCAGTTGGAATGAATCCTAAGAAAATATTTAAACCTACTGAAGATGTTGAGGATTCTTATGCAAGAGGATTTGTAGATGCTATTTCTAAAAAACTAGGCAAATCTGTCAATGACACATGGGAAGAAATAGGTATGGATAATGTCTTAACCTTCTCTGAAGATTATCCTGGTTTTTTTAAGTACAAAAATTTGTATTCATTTTTGAAAGCAATGTATGATATACATGTGGTGGTCACAGAAAGAATACCTGGGGCAAACCCTCCTATTTTAGGCATGAAGGCAATAAGTGGAACTAAAGCAGAGATGACTTATAAGTCAAAAAGAGGTATGTTTGGCTATTTCCACGGTATGCTTAAAGGTGCTGCTAGATATTATAATGAAAATATAAATGTAGATATTGTTGAAAAATCTGATGATTTCACTAAAATACATATTACTTTTCCTGAACAGATTTATGATTTTAAGCAATATAGGATAAACAAATTTCTATCCTTTGGCTTTATTAGAAAATTTGAAGCCAAGGTAGCTATTGCTTCGCTGATTTTAATCGGAGTGCCTTATATTCTGCTTTCTAATGTTTTAGGTAAGTGGTCTTTAGCAAGTGTTACACTAGGACTTAGCCTTATTGTGCCATTTATAATTACTAAACTTCTTCTATTACCTACTAAAAGCATTGTTAATCAGTTAAATAGTCTAAAGGAAAATGATTATTCTGAAGAACATGATATATCTACTAATGACTTCTTTGAAGATATTAATGATTTAATTAATGAATATAAGGGCGTTCTGAAAAGTGATTTTGTTGGATTTAATGGAATGACTGATGAGCTTAATGTATTTAGTGATAAATTCAATGAAATCTCAAATAATATGAATCACACTTCAAGAGAAATATCTGGAGTTGTAGAGCAAGTAGCTATGGGAGCTGTAAACCAAGCCGAAGAAACTGAAAATGCTGCATATTTATTAAACAATAATATTATTGCATTAAATAAAATAGCTGAAAATGAAAATCATAGTAAGGACGAACTTGAGAAGGTTGTTGACAGAATAGGTAATAGCTATAATGAATTAAAAGATACTTCTTCTAGTCTAAATAATGTGTTAGACGAGTTTGAAAAGGTTAAGGAAAATAGCCTTTCTCTTCAACAAAGAGCTAAGGATGTTACAAAGATAGTTGAAACTGTTGAAAATATTGCTGATCAAACTAATTTACTTGCATTAAATGCTGCTATTGAAGCTTCAAGAGCAGGTGAACATGGTAGAGGCTTTGCTGTTGTAGCTGAGGAAATAAGGAAACTTGCTGAGGAATCTAAAGATGCTGTTAAGCATATTAATTCTAATTTGTTATCATTTATTCATGAAATAGACTCTGTGGTGTCACAGGTTGAAAATCAGTATTCTGTTTTAAATGATGAAAATGCTAAACTTTCTAATGTTGCTGATATTAATCATTCTATTGTAATTTCTGTGAAGGAAGTATCCTCTTCTCTAATAGAAATGATTAAACAGCTTACTGAAGAGACTAGCACTATTAATAAGGTATCTGAAAATATTGAATCTCTAGCTGCTATTGCTGAGGAAAACTCTGCTTCTTCTGAGGAAGTAAGTGCTAATATGACTTCTTATGCTGCTGAGATTGAAAAAATGATGCAAAATATTGTTGAATTCAAAAAGGTATCTGAAGCCTTTAAGGAAGACTTGACAAAATACAGAATGTAAAAAAACCACTCGGGCTGTTTCAAAAAAGAGGCTCGAGTGGTTTTTGTTATTTTATATATTTATCTATTACATTGATTATTTCTTCTATTTTTTCGTCTCCATGTCCTTCCAGAATAGCATCTTTTACACAGCTTTTTATGTGTTGGTCTAGTATGTTTAAGTTTGCTTTTTTTAGGAGACCTATTACTGATAATATTTGCTTGGATATATCTACACAGTATCTTTCATCTTCTATCATTTTTATGATGCCTTCTACTTGTCCTTTAGAAGTTTTAAGAAGATTTAAAGCATTCTTTTTTCCTTCATTCATTTTTATTCTCCATTCTATTTTCTATATTACTTCATAGCCTGCATCTTCTATGGCTTCTTTTAATATTGCATCTTGTAGGTTTTCACCTTCTACTTCTACTTTCTTTGTGGCTAAATCCACCTCTACTGACCTAACTCCTTCTAAGTGGCTTAATGCATTTTTCACTGCTTTTACGCAATGTTGACAACTCATTCCTTCTACTGTAAATGTTTTTTTCATGTTTTCACTCTCCTTTTAAAATGTGGTTAAGACTTTGAATAAAAGTTTTCTTTATTTTATTTAAGACTAAACCTCTTCAGCCTCAATGAATTGCTAACTACTGATACAGAACTAAATGCCATAGCTGCTCCTGCTATCATTGGATTTAAGAAGCCTAAAGCTGCAAGAGGGATACCTGCTGTGTTATATGCAAAAGCCCAGAATAGATTTTGCTTTATTGTTCTCATGGTTTTCCTGCTTAGTTCTATGGCATGAACTATATCTCTTAAGTCTCCTTTTATAAGAGTAATATCTGCTGCTTCCATGGCTACATCAGTACCTGTTCCTATAGCAAAACCTGTATCTGCTGCTGCAAGGGCAGGTGCGTCATTTATTCCATCGCCAACCATTCCAACAACTTTTCCTTCCTTTTTAATTTTTTCTATATTTTCTGCTTTATGTTCTGGAAGGACTTCTGCCAGTACCTTATCTATACCTACTTGCCTTGCTATTGCTTTTGCTGTTCTTTCATTATCTCCTGTTATCATATAAACTTCTATTCCCATGTCTGTTAGCCTTTTAATGGCTTCTTTTGAATGTTCTTTTACAGTATCTGCTACGGCTATTATTCCGCTTATTTTTCCGTCTATGGATATTAGCATAGCTGTCTTTCCCTCATCTTCTAATCCTGATATTCTATCTTTTATATGAGATATTTCTACTTTTTTATCCTTCATAAGCTTTCTATTTCCTATATATAAATCTTTGCCTTCTATTGATGCATATATTCCATGTCCGGGTATTGCTTCGAAGCTGTCAGCATCAGTTAACTGAATACCTTTTTCTTTTGCTCTTTCTACTATTGCCTGACCTAATGGATGTTCAGAGTTTTTCTCTGCAATTCCTGTAAATCTTAGTATCTGATCCTCTTCATATTCAAAGGCTATTACATCTGTTACTTCTGGTTCTCCTTTAGTTATGGTGCCAGTTTTATCGAATACTATGGCATTTAGCTTATGAGCTCTTTCTAGATGTTCTCCACCTTTTATTAGTATTCCATTTTCTGCACCTTTTCCTGTGCCTACCATTATGGCTGTAGGGGTAGCTAAGCCTAGAGCACAAGGACATGCTATTACCAACACTGCAACTGCGCTTATTAGAGCCTGTGTAAAATCCCCTCCTATGAAATACCATAATAGGAATGTGACAACTGCTATGGCAACTACTACTGGCACGAATATTCCTGATATTTTATCTGCAAGCCTCTGCACTGGTGCTTTTGAGCCTTGGGCATCTTCCACTAGCTTTATTATCTGTGCTAATGCTGTATCCTTTCCGATTTTTGTTGCTTCAAATTTAAATGTTCCATATTTATTAATTGTGGCCCCTATTACTTCATCACCAATCTTTTTATCTACTGGTATGCTTTCACCTGTTAACATAGATTCGTCTACAGATGAGTTTCCATCTACGACTTTCCCATCTACTGGTATCTTTTCTCCAGGTCTAACTACTACTATATCTCCTACTTCTACTTCTTCTATAGGTATATCAATTTCTTCTCCATCTCTAAGGATTCTTGCTGTCTTAGCCTGTAATCCCATTAGCTTTTTAATGGCGTCTGATGTTCGACCTTTTGCAGATGCTTCTAAAAGCTTTCCTAATAGTATTAATGTAATAATAACTGCTGAGGCTTCGAAGTAATAATGTGGCACTCCTGCAATTACATTATATAAACTGTAAAAGTATGCTGCTGATGTACCCATGGAAACTAATACGTCCATATTAGCTCCTCCACCTCTAAGTGAATGGTATGCTCCTTTATAGAATCTATATCCTACAATAAATTGTACAGGTGTAGCTAATATTAATTGAAAGTACCCATTGTCTAAAATAGTATGATATCCTGCCATGTGGAAAAACATTGCTGAGAAAAGAGGAAGCGCTAGTATAGTTGAAATTATGAATAAAGTTTTTAATGTTTTAATTTCTTTTTCCCTAGCTTCTTTTTCTCTGTCTACATTTGTTTTTATTTCCTCTGTCGCCTTATATCCTGCCTTTTTAACCGCATTTTTAAAATCTTCTACTGTCAGTTCTCCTTCTATATACTCTATGGTGCCTTTGTTTAAAGCCAAATTAACATTTACTGATGTTACTCCATCTATTTTGCTAAGAACCTTTTCAACTCTTGCTGAACATGCTGCACATGTCATACCTTCTATATTTAAAGTAATCTTTCCTATAGGAACCTCATAGCCTGTTTTCTTAACTGCATTTACTATATGGCTAATAGAAAGCTTTTCGCTGTCATATTCAATAGTAGCTTTTTCTGCAATTACGTTTACTGTTGCAGTGCTTACTCCTTCTAGCTTTGATAGAGCACCCTCTACCCTTTTTGCACAAGCTGCTCAAGTCATTCCTAAAACTTTTATTATTGACTTTTTTATTGCCACTTTTCTCACTCCCTTTATACTACCCCTCCCTATATGGGGTATGTGATTTTATTATAGCAATTTAGTATTAATTTGTAAATAGTTTTTTCGCTTAGTATTTTTATAATATTTCACCATATATAATAAAGAACACTTGTTAATCCAAGTGTCCTAATTTTTTTGCAATTTCATTATATATTTTCCCTATTTCCGTATTAATATCTCCTGCTAACACATTTCCTTTGTCGCTTCCTTCTCTTAGGGTTGTCATTAGTGGTATTTCCCCTAGGTACTCTGCATTAAGTTCAGTACTTAGCTTTTCTCCTTCTCCTTTGCCAAATATAAAATGTTTCTCAGAACAATTATCACAAATAAAGTAAGACATATTTTCGATAACTCCTATTATCTTATTATTTGTCTTTGCTGCCATAAGGCCAAGTCTTTTGGCTACACTTGCAGCTGTAATCTGTGGTGTTGTGACTATTAAAATCTCTGCTTTTGGAAGGCTCTGCATTAGGCTTAGAGGAACATCTCCTGTTCCTGGTGGAAGATCTATAAACATGTAATCTAGCTCTCCCCAATAGAAATCATAGATAAATTGCGATAATACTTGCCCCAGAACTGGACCTCTCCAAATAAGTGGCTCATCTTTTTCTAAGAGATTTCCCATTGATATGACTTTTACTCCATTTTTCTCTATAGGCATTATTACGCCTTCTTCTATTATGATTGGTCTTTCTTGGCTTATTCCCATGATTTGTGGAATGCTGTAGCCTAAAATATCTGCATCTATAATTCCCACCTTATATCCCATGCTACTCATCGCTGCTGCTAGGTTTGCTGTTACTGTAGATTTTCCAACTCCACCTTTTCCGCTACCTACTGCTATTACTCTGGTGTTTATGAAAGGATTTGTTTTTTCTCCTTTCCCTTGAAGCTTTTTAATCATTTCTTGCTTCTGTTCTTTTGTCATTTCACCATAGACAACTTCCACATTTTCTACTCCATTTACTTTTTTAACTTCAGATATAATATCATTTCTTATTTTATCTTTTAATGGGCACCCCATAGTTGTAAGTGTCACATTGACAAGGACATTTGCTCCAGATATTTCTATATCCTTTATCATTCCTAACTCTACTAGGCTTTTCTTTATGTCTGGGTCTAGTACGTTTTTTAGTGCTTCATATACCGCTTCTTTTGATAACAATTTCTACGCCTCCTAAGTTTCCTCTTTTATTCTGCATAATAATTATACACCCATTGTTCCCTATGCGAAATGATTTAAATCAAAAAATAAGATGTAATTCTTAATGAACACAAATTAAAAAGCCGTTAAGTAATTTGCAAATTTATGTTGCCATATATTCTAATTCTTCAATATCATTGATAATAATTTTTTTGGTTCCTACTAGCTCTATTACTCCTTGATCCTGCATACTACCTAGTTTTCTGCTTATGGTTTCTCTGGTGACACCTATATAGTTTGCTATGTCTTCTCTGCTAAGTGGCAGTTCAAGTTCAATAACGTCTCCCCTATAAACACCAAAGTCTTTTGCAAAATTAAGTAATAGTCCTGCTACTCTAGCCTCTATATCTTTAGTGCTTAGGCTCTGGATAAGATTCTCTAGTTTCACTATTCTGTCATAGACCACTTGCAATATTTCAAGGGCTATTTCAGGATTTTCTTTTATCATACCATCAAAGTCATCCTTTGTTAGCACACATATATTGGAATCTTCTAATGACTCTGCATTGAATTTAAATTCATCTTTTTTCAAGAGGCTTAAATCCCCAACAAAATCTCCCTCTGATAAGATATAGAGTATTTGTTCTTTGCCTTCTCTAGTATATTTAAAAATTTTAATTTTTCCCTTATTTATGACATAAAGCTTATCCGATACGTCACCTTCAAAAAATATTATCTGACCTTTTTTATAATTTTTATGTGTTATTCTCTCTGTTAGCTTTGCTAATTGCTGCTCAGTAAGGACTGAAAAAATTGATACTTTATGTGCACAATATTGGCCTTTGCATAAATTGCAAACTTTATATTCTCTTTCAATGTCTACCACATCGGTCATAACTTAGCCCCCTTTATATTAAATGTGTTTATTATCACTTCTTTGTGTGATTCTACCCACATTATTATCCTTAACATTATTATATAGATGAATTTTACTTATCATTAGAATAAATATATACTCTGTGCAAGACAATAAGAATGAATTATTTAATAGTTATATTATATCTAAAAAGGAGAATTATTTAAATGAGCACGTCTTTAACTTCAATACATTTTTTGCTATTTAATAAAATAAAATTATACGAAGAACTCGAAAAAGACATTATAAAAGGCTTTAGGGAAAACTTTGAAGATGATATAGATAAAATAGATAATATAGAAAATAAGAATATTAAAAAATACGGGGAAAGAATTCCAAATAAGCCTTTAGAAGAATTAATAGATTTTGATAATATAGAAGGTTGGCTTCAGGAAAGGATTGATATTGCAGAAACTAGGCAAGCCTCCATATTGGCAGGTTTGTTTAAAAAATATAAAGAGAATGGAATTCTTCTTGCTAGAAATATTTATGAACAAAATGGAATAGCCTTAGGTAAGGATGCAAAAACAAAATATGATGTTTCTAATCCAAAAGGCGTATATGATGCATTGAATAACTATATTCTAAATGGAATGCCAGGTGATAATATAATTTCAATTAAAGTGGTCGAATATGATTATTTATAGTATAGTCAGTCTAAATGTCTTCACAAAAAATATTGGGATTCAGCTGGCATTGATCCAAGATTAATCTATGATTTAAGGACTTCATGGACTAGTGCCTTCGTAAATACGACTAATCCAGATTTTAAATATCAGGTCAATACTGAAAATATAGGACAAGAAGAAGGTTTTTTACATAAAATATTTCTAGTGTATTCCTAAACATTAAAGCCCATAGAAGTTCAATTCTACGGGCTTAACTTTGATTTTATATACTACAAGGGCTGTATCCGCAGTTTGGACATATAAAGCAACCGCTCTCTGGTTTCATTGTACTTCCACATTCGCTGCAAATATTCTTCTGGATTTTCTTTTCTTCATTGTTTTTATTCCCTTGGCTTTCCATTTGAGTTCCCCCTTATCTAACTATTATCCTCTTATCTGTTATAACGTAATCTACTTGCATATCGTAATCTTCTCTTGGTAGCATATCTACTACTTGAGAATCGTAAATTAGCCCTATAGTAGGTATTGTAAAGTTTAATTCTCCTAGAAACCTATCATAATAGCCTCCACCAAAACCTAGTCTATAGCAACCCTTATCAAAAGCAAGTCCTGGGATTATTATCAGGTCAATGTTTTCTGTACTTACAGGCTTTACAAGCTCCTTTTTAGGCTCTAGATACCCGAAATTACTCCTAATCAAATCATCTTCTACGCTTTTGATTTCTGTAGGCAATATCTTCTTCTCTTCTTTTTCGCAGAAAGGAACGATTATTTTCTTGCCGAGTTCCTTGCAATATTCAATTAATCCAAAGGTATCAACTTCATTATCAAAGCTCAGGTAAAGCATTATTCGTTGGCTATTTTTAAATATATTCAATTTTGCCAGAGTAGAAATAATCTTCTGACTTAAGAAATCTACCTGCTCTTTTGTCATTTGATTTCTTAAACTAATCATTTCTTTTCTTATTACTTTTTTCTCGTAATTTTTCATGTCCTTCCTCCCGAAAATGCTAATTGATATATACCCTCAACTCTTTCCTCTAATCAATAGTGTTATTTATTTTAGATTTTTTAAGCATTTGACGCAGTCTCGCAACACAAATTTATTTGCTCGCTATCGCTCGCATAAATTTGGTGCTCGTTGCGTTTGACCTACCATCGATTTCCTGATAAAAGCATTCAGGAAATCGGGTTAGGTCATAAAAAAAGAGTAAGGCACTAGCCTTACTCTTAATATTCCTTAACTACAGGATGATCCGCCTCTATTTGGTACTATATGGAATCCTTTTCTTAACCAATCATTTACATAATCTACGTTAAATGTCCCATAAGTGTTAATAAGATCTTTTTCAACTATATAGCTGTAATCACCAATTTTAGTTACGTCGTCGCCTTCTTTTTGCTCATCCAGAGCTATCCCAAATGATGGGCCACCTCAGCCAACACCTGCAATATATATTCTAACTGATTTGCCTTGCGAACCTTTTTTCTCTAATATTCTTTTTAATTCTTCTTGAGCTTTTTCTGTTACATTTATATTCATTTTTGACCCTCCTAATTTTTATCTTATTTCATATATACCCCGCATGGGTATCTCGAAACATATTTTACTACATATTTAGTTTTGGGTCAATGGTTTTTATTTATTCTTACTTTTTAAATTTAAAGATGTAATAGTCGCCTACTTTACGCTATCTAGCATTTCCTTCATTTGTTCATAAGTCATAAAACCAGGTCTATATGTTCTTATTTTTCCTTCTTTATCTATCATTATAGATGTAGGTATGGAAAAAGTGTTATAGGTAATTCCTACTTCTTGGGTTATGTCTAGTAATACAGGAAAAGTATACCCATTTTCTTCAATGAATTTTTTTACAGTTTTTTCAGATTCTCCAACATTTACTGCAAGGACTATGAATTCATCATCTTTGTTTTCTTCATATAATTTGTTTAAGTCAGGCATTTCTTGCCTACATGGTGGACACCAAGATGCCCAAAAGTTTAGATATACTACTTTTTTCCCTTCATAATCTTTAAGAGATACTTTATTGCCTTCCAAATCTTCTAATGTAAAGTTAGGTGCAGGTTCTCCTATTTCAATAATATCTTCAATATTTATTTGAGGAGAATTATTTTCTACAATATTTCCTATGTCCTTTTTTTGTTCATTTATAACTGTTTTCTTTAAAAAATCAAAGGTAAAAAGCCCTATTGCAACGGATCCAATTATGCCTACTATTATCAGTCCAACAATTAATAATACTTTGTTTTTACTTCTCACAAAAACCCTCCTAGAAAAATACTAAATATTTTATAAAAAAATATTCGTAATTAAATGTATCTTGTTAAAGAATATAAGAAGTCCTAGAACCACTATGATTAATCCACCTATTTTTGTGATATAAGGAAGTACTTTTTCTGATTTAGATAGAAGTTTACTAAATTTGCTTATAAGTAATGCTGTCAAAATAAAAGGTATGGCAAGACCTAAGGAATAGAACAATAACAAAAAGAAACCTGAAGATAGTGTTCCTGTATTTCCTGCAAATAATAGTATGGTTCCTAATACTGCCCCTGCGCAAGGAGTCCATCCAGCAGCAAAAGCCATTCCTACAGGTATTGAGCTAAACCAACCAGTTATTTTCGGTAGTTTGATTTTTCTTCCTTTGCTGAAAATATTTAAGTTTAATATACCCATCATATTAAGTCCTAAACCAATTATTAAAATGCCACTTATTCTTAGAAACTGCATCTTATAGACCCTAAACAGTTTTCCAAGAAAGCTTGCTGATACCCCCATTATCATAAAAATAATAGTAAATCCTAATACAAAGCCTAGGGTTCTGGTAAGAGCAAGAAATTTTCTGTTTTCCAATTCTTCTTCTAATGCTGTGCCAGTTATGTATGTTATATATGCTGGTATCAATGGAAGTACACAAGGTGAGAAAAAAGATAACAAGCCTGCAATAAAAGCAGCAGACATTGAAATATCAGTCATGTGCTTCACTCCTTTATTACTAATTTCAGTATCAATATTTATATACTCAAAATTATACCATATGGGGGTATATTTTATCAAGCTAATATTAAATATGCAAAAAACCCGAGGAAAATTCCACGGGTTAGACTAAATATTCATAGTGTATTTTTGTTAATTTTAGAAATTAAGAATCTATAATTGAAGTTTAACTATGTTCCCTGTTATTCACGCAAGGGTTCACATGTACTAAAACCTTTTTTACATTATCTAAATTGCCATATATGACATTTTCCACATCTTCAGCTATATCATGGCCTTCTAATACTGAAATGTCAGGATCTACACAGACCTCAACGTCAACAAAAATTTTCGAACCATGTTTTCTAGCTTTTAAATCACTTATACTTTCTATTTTAGTTTCTTTCATAATTAAACTTGATATTTGTGTAAGTTCATTTTCTTCTATTGATGAATCCATCAATTCGTTGTAGCCCTTTAAAAACAAGTCAATACCAACTTTTATAACTATAACAGAAACTATAAATCCTGCTAGTGGATCTAGAATTTTATAGCCTAGTCTTGCACCTGCTATACCAATAAGTGTCCCTATGGAAGATAATGCATCAGATCTATGATGCCAAGCATCTGCCATTAAAGCACTACTATTTATTTTTTTCCCTTCTCTTATAGTTATTCTATACTGAAATTCTTTAACAAATATTGATATCAATGCAGCCCATAGTGCTAGTATGCCTGGTATTTTAGTGTTTCCAGAAATCATAAGTTCTATTGATGAATAACCTATTTTTATCCCTACCGCAATAAGCATTAGAGATAAGACAAATCCAGCTATAGATTCAGCTTTCTCATGTCCATATTGATGCTTTGAGTCTTCTGGCTTATTTGAAATAAAAAATCCTACGATAATACCTAAGGAGCTCCCTACATCTGAAACTGTATGAACACCATCTGCAATCATAGCAGTTGAGCTTGATATTATGCCTATACCAATCTTTCCTATAGCAAGAACTACGTTTAGGACTATTGTAAACCAAGTTATTCTGCTGGCAATTCTAAATCTTTCATTATCATCAATTACTTTAACACTACTCAATTTTGACACCTCATTTTCAATTGAAATTATATAATATTATTATACTACTATTGTTATATAAATGGAACCCTGTATTTTTCAATGATACAGGGTTCCATTTGGTATTAAAAATTGTTTTCAATTGAAAATAAATTATGTCTGGTATTAGTTTACACTCAAAAATTATTTCCATTAAATCTTGTGTATGAATGTATAATTTTGCTAAGACTTTATCTAATGACTAATAATTCTATGACTCTCTATTAGCAAAATTTTGGTTTATATTGATGCTCTGCTTGGTATTATCATATCGATTATTCCTATTACTATTGCACCAATGATTGCTCCTAGCCAAGTAATATGGAATCCAGGAACTATAAGTCTTGTAACATAAAGAATTACAACTGTGATTAAGAACCCTTTAATTCCCTTTCCAAATGCTGAAGCATCTAAACCTGTAAATCTTTCTACTAGATAGTCTAAAAGCCCTATGACAATACTTGCGATGAGCAGACTCCATAAACTGTCGATTCTAAAACCTGGTGTGAAAAACGCAGTTAATCCTACAACTATAGCTGTTATAATTACTCTAACTATCATTTCGGTAATACTAAAGTTGTTGTCATCTCTTGTTCTTTCGTTGTTTCTCTCATTGTTTCTTTCATCATCTGGCATTTAAATCCCGCCTCATAAGTATTTTGGCTATTTTATAACTTTTTATTCATTTTTTATTTACATATTGTCATTTTTCCTTAATTGATATATTATATTTTGTGATGGCAGTGGTATAATAATTATTAAATGTGACTTTAATCACATAAAACAATTTATTCTATGGTATTATTAAATTAAATAGAATTGAGGAGGAATTTTTTATGACTATAACTAGAGAAATGCTAATTGGTGAAATATTAAGAGAAAAGCCAGAGGCTGTTGAAACTCTTTTAAGATTTGGAATGGGATGTGTTGGATGTCCTTCATCTCAAATGGAATCACTAGAGCAAGCTGCTATGGTGCACGGACTAGATTTAGAAAAACTTCTCGAAGAGTTAAATAAATAA
>CAYYDM010000005.1:46794-47108 GCA_964470635.1 uncultured Clostridia bacterium
CAAGGTTTTTTATTTAGGTAATATATTATATTTTATAGTAGTTCTTCTAGCTTTGCCTTATCGAATCCTACTATGTCTTGCCCATCTACTACTATTACAGGTACTGCCATTATGCCTTTTTGCATTAATTCTTTTCTTGCACTAGGGTCTGTTTGAACATTTTTCTCTGTATAACTTACACCTTTCTCCGAAAGGTACTGCTTTGCAGTTGTGCAATGTGGTCATGTATTACTTGTGTAAACTGTTACATTTGCCATTTAATATTCCTCCCTGTATAGATTTATTCTATTATATTTGCCACTATCATAGATTAT
>CAYYDM010000006.1:0-2592 GCA_964470635.1 uncultured Clostridia bacterium
GGGACTAAGCAAAATAGCTCAGGTTTGTCATGAATACGGAGTCAAAGCTATTATACAACTTCATCATGCAGGACTTAGAACTTCTAAGTTAATTAATGAAGATACTATTACATCCTCAGATTATGATGATGGTAAAATATCAGCTAGAGCCATGACAAAAGATGAAATTCTTGCCATAGAAGAAGACTTTATTAATGCTGCTATTAGGGCGGAAAAAGCTGGTTTCGATGGGATTGAGCTTCATGGTGCTCATTCATATCTCCTAACACAGTTCTTTTCTAATAAAGTAAATAAAAGAACAGACGAATATGGAGGAAGCCTTGATAATAGAATGAGATTTGCACTCAAAATTCTTGAGGGAATAAAACAAAAGGTCAATGATAATTTTATCCTTGGGATTCGAATGGGTTGTAATGAAAATGATTTACAAACTAGCATTGATATGGCCAAGAAATTTGAAGCTATGGGCATGGACTATCTTCATGTTTCAACAGGTTTTGACAACACTCCCATTGAGGAAAAAGCACCTGAGGATTTCCCTTGCAACTGGATTGTATATGGTGCAACTAAAATAAAAGAACATGTAAGTATTCCCGTAATTGCAGTAAATTCAATCAAAACGTCAGAAAAAGCTCACTATTTGATTGATAATAACTTAGTTGATTTTGTTGCAATAGGCAGGGGCCAGCTTGCAGATCACGATTTTGTAAACCATGTAAAAGATGGAGAGGCTATTATAGAATGTCTAGGATGTAAACCGTGTAAGTGGTTTACTAATGGAGATAATTGTCCAAGACATTTATAAAAAACAACTATCCTCAATGTTTCATATAGGTAAGGAATCTATGAATAATTACTCAAATTCCTTACCTACTTCCTTTAACATATTTATATATACAAGTAACTCTTCTCTTGAGGCAACATTGAGCTTAGTATAAATACGTTTATTGTGGGTTTTTATTGTGTTTATACTTAGATAAAGTATTTCAGCTATTTCTTTAGCAGTATGACCTTTTACATAGAGATTAAAGACTGAACGTTCTGCAGGGGAGAGCTTTTTAGTGTTTTCCAGAAATTCATCAAGGATAGATAATGAAAAGTCTTCCTGCTTTGCTTTTTCATGTAATTCTTCATTATGTGTAGTAAGAAAATCAATTAAATCATCTATTTCGGGTATTCTAGTTCTTGGTGCAGTGCTTAAATCCTTAGATTTAATAATATCAAAACCTTTGGAGATTGGTTTTAAAAATCTTTTGCTTAAAACAAAAGAAGCTAAAATTCCTAAGACAATAAGTAATGTCAATAAAGAAAATAATAATAAATTTAGTCTAGCTACAGAAATGATAACATCTTTATCTGGAATCATGATAGCTACTATCCATTGTTCATCGGAGAAGGCTGAACCTTCAGGATATAACTTGATAGGTTTGTGAATTCCCCAAAATGAACTATCTTCATTTTGTCTATAAGAGTAAAAAGAATCTTTACTGCTTGATATTTTAAGATTATCGTCATTCTTTGATATAGTTCTAGCAGAAAAACTACCTGCAAACATTGATTTATTTAAATCTATTGAATCGTTATTTGTTGGTGCCAAAACACAGAATAAGCGATTAAAAATACTGTTATTTGGCATGTGAGATAATTTAAAGAGCATAGAACTTACTTCAAAGCCACAAACACCAAATACATTTCCTTTTGAATCAATTAGTGGAACAGAACAAAGCATTACCTCCTCACTGGTATCCGGCAACACAAATGCAGTACTCCAATAATACAATCTTGATAACGGAAGACTGTTATTTAGATTGGCTTCAGCTATAGGACGGTGGTAATATGTGGAATTACTAATATCAAATTCCATTTTCCACTGGGAATGAAGCGGTAGAGAATTGCTGCGACTAATGCTTGGAAATCCGCGCAAAACAATAATATTTGGGGTGGAAGAACTAATAATATTTGGTTCCATATTCTTGATATATAATCCAGCTTTGGAGTTCTTAGCGTCTGCAATGGCAGGATTTACAGTGGCATTCAAAATAAAAAACACACCACTACTTTTAGATATTTGCAGTGAAAATAAAGCTCGTTCATATTCATTAGAAATAATTTCTTCTAGCATCTCCGGATGCTCTTGAAGGCTAGTCACAGATATACCTAGATCATTTACTTTTCTTTCAATGCTATTTGATAATTCCTTTGAAAACTCTATTGCTCTTATGGAAAGTTGTCCATACTCTTGTGAAATTCTACCTGAAGTATGTATGAGCTCATTTTCAACTATTTTCTCAGTTTCTGATAGGCCAGTAGTAAAAGTGCCTGTAATCATTAGAATTGCTACAACACCAAGAATAATAGTTAGAACCATAACTACTAAAAGCAGGGAGAGCCTGAGGCTCATAGTCATACCTACTTCAAGTGACTTTTGAAGTTTATGTTTTAATGGTCTTATTTTTCTTTTATTCAAAAATATATTTTTCAATTGAAACAGTCCTTCTTAAAATTCTATTCTATAGAAAAATTACTAATAAAATCTTCATATATATTATTTGATGCAGCAGTAAATTATGATAAAGGTAATTTTAAAAACGT
>CAYYDM010000006.1:2602-28025 GCA_964470635.1 uncultured Clostridia bacterium
ATATTCTCTAGAAGCTCTATATATGATTGCCTAGATTTAGCGGTAATTTCTTTTAATCTTTTCTCGTATCTTTTTTGTAGTTCATCAATTCCATCAAATAATGGAGATATGTAGAATTCATATTCTTTTTGCATTACTTTAGATATTGTAAGTAGCTTTTTTATATTTTCATCAGAGATATTTTCAATTTCATGGGACATTATTTCACCAAATGCATCTTTGGTTACAGGAAGGTATCCGGTTGACGATATAAAGCGATTGTTGTTTTCAGGGCTTGTAAACCATTTCAGAAAAACACCTGCTGCGTATTCTTTCTCTTTTGTAGACTTAATTACACTCATGCCAGCACCACGTTGTATAGCTACTTTTTTTCCACCTTCAAATACAGGGTAAGGTAGTATGGCAAGCTCTGCTGGTTCTGAGGTGTTGTCTGCATATGTAACAGTAGGAGAGAAAAAGGATACTCCTGCAGTCGAACCAATTGAACAAACTATATCTCCAGTTTTAGCTAAGTCAGTAGCATATCCATCAAATATGGCTACTTGCCCTAAAACCGCAGGTTTGTAGTAATATTCCCATAGTTTAGTAAATTGAGGAGAATTGAAATCAATAGTACCATCATTAATAAACTCTCCCCCCAGCTGCTCACATCCTATTAGGGAGTAATTGAATAGAGAATCAGGCATGAAAAACATTTTACCATCATTTGCAATATCAGGTGTTTTTTTATCTGTCCAATCAAAGTACATAGAAGATACTTTCATAATTCCCTCAAAGGTTTGTAAATCTTTAATATTAGCCCCTGTGTCCTTTGCAAATTTATTAAATATTGTTGTGTTAACAAATAAAACTTCTGTAGATTTAGCAATTGGGAAGACATAGAGACCATTTCTTTTTATTCGACCTTCTTGTAAAAATTCTGGAATATAGGCAGAAAGCTCTTCCGTAGTAAATTGCTGACTAAGGTCGGTAAGTAATCCCTTTTCTTCTAATATAAGAGCTGTTTTCGGATAAGCAGTTGTAATATCTGGGAGAGTAGGCGCTCCAGGATCGCCATTTGCAGCCATGATAAGCTTTTCGTGGAGGGTTGCATTTCCAGATATGGATGTAATGCTGATTATAATACCTTTTTCTGCACCAACTGTTTCATTAAATTCATCCACCATATTATCCATAGTGTTTTTTAGCTGACCACCATAATTATGCCAAAGCGCAAGAGTTATTGGACTGCTTGAATTTACTTTTACGTGAGTATTACAACCTATTAATACTGTCATAAGTACTAAAATTAAAGCAAAAAAAACAAATAAATGCTTTCTCATATTCCACCCCTTTTCTATCTTGGTATTATTTATTATAGTCAGAGTTTAAGGCCAAATATAATTATTTACTAACAATATATGTATTAAACTAATTATAACATACAACTCATATTTTACCAATAAAGGTATTTAAAGATATTAAATTAGTAACAAAAAACTTATTTTTCAATAACCTAAAATCATCTAGAAGGTGACTAGCAAAATCACCCTAAGGGTGATTACTTTTTAATCGAAATTACATACAATTTTAATAGAAAGCTAAATAAAATCTATGAGAAAATAAGGGGGTTTTTATTATGACAGATCAAAATAACAATAATAAAACAGTGGAAAATAATACAACTCAAATTTTTGAGTCAGAGGACATTGAAAAGAACAAGGTAATGGCAGGGCTTGCTTATATCATCTTTTTTCTACCGTTATTAGTCTGCCCAGAATCTAAATTTGGAAAATTTCATGCGAATCAAGGATTGTTATTGCTAATTGTAAGTTTTGTAGGCAGCATAATTTTAAGTTTCATACCTATCATTGGATGGCTGCTATTACCTGTTTTTTCTATAGCGGTACTAGCTTTTGGTATTATAGGACTTGTTAACGGACTTAGTGGAAAAGCAAAGGAACTTCCTGTCATAGGTAAATTCAAGTTGTTAAAGTAGCTAAAGTAGTAATAGAGCTTTTAGCCTACAGTAAGTTGTACAAAAAAATTGTGGAGGAATGGTGGCAGTGATAAAAAAGATTATTGTAATATTTCTTGTCGTTGTAATGTTATTATCTTTGGGAGCTTGTGGAATTAGAAAAACAATCGATGAAAAAATATCAGAGAAAATAACAGAAGGTGTAGTAAACAAGATTACTGGTGGTGATGCCAAACTTGATCTTGACAGTGGGGAAGTGACTATAAAAGGAAATGATGGCAAAGAAGTTACATTTGGTTCTACTGAATGGCCGAAAGGAAAAGCAGCAGACATTTTACCAAAGCCCAAAGTAGGGAAGATAATTTCTGTATTAAATTCTAATAATGCTTGTATGATAACATTGGAGGAAGTAGATGAGAAAGCACTTAAAGAATATATTGAAAAATTAAAGGACAATGGATTTGATAAAGATGTTTATGAATATTCAGATCAACAGGTAGTAGGATATTATGCAAGTTTAGATGAAAATACTAATATGCAAGTATCATACACCATTGAGGATAAGGTAATGAATATAAGTATTCAAATAAACGAATAAAATTGTACCTTGTTAAATAAAATCCGGTTACCTATTAATCTTGACTAATAGGTAACCGGCTATTTATTAAATAAGAATAATATAACTACAATATTAGATTTAAAGCATTGTTTAAGTCTTCTATTATGTCGCTACAGGTTTCAAGTCCCACAGATAGCCTAACTAGACCTTCGCTTATCCCGGCAGCTTTCCTTTCTTCAGGAGAGTATGGAGAATGAGTCATTGAGGCAGGATGTTGGATTAATGTTTCTGTATCTCCTAAACTTACAGCAGTCTTACATAGATGAGTATTATTTATGACTTTTTTACCTTCTTCTATGCCACCTTTAAGCTCAAAGGCAATAATTGCACCTGGCAATTTCATTTGTTTTTTAGCTAGGTCATATTGCTCGAAGCTTTCTAATCCTGGATAGTATACTTTTTCAACTGCCTTATGAGACTCTAGGAACTTAGCAATTTCCATGGCGTTTTGACAGTGCTTCTCCATTCTTATTTCTAAAGTTTTCATACCTCTCATAATTAGGAAAGCGTCAAATGGACTTAAACAAGATCCGGTCATATCTTTTATACCAACAAGTCTGACTTCATTTATAAACTCTTGTTTACCTACGACAAAACCTGCAATAACGTCACCATGGCCATTTAAATATTTTGTAGCTGAATGTACCACAACATCGGCACCAAGCTCTATAGGTCTTTGGATATATGGTGTAGCAAAAGTATTATCTACTATTACTAAACAATTTTCCTTTTCGTGGACAATGCCGGATATGGCTTTTATATCAGTAATTAATAAAGTTGGATTTGCAGGTGTTTCTAGATATACTATTCTAGTATTATCTTTCATGGCTTTTCTAACGTTTTCGGGGTTAGAAGTATCTACAAAAGTAACCTCAACACCAAATCTAGTTAATCCGTGGTTTATATAGGCAAAAGTACAGCCGTATAAAGTTTCAGCAGCTACAATATGATCTCCAGCCTTTAAAGCCGTCCATAGAGCTGAAGATATGGCACCCATACCTGAAGCAGTGGATACGCAAGCCTCTGCACCTTCTAATAAAGCAACCTTTTCTTCGACTTGAGCATTTGTTGGATTACCTAGTCTAGTGTATATGTATCCATCCTCCTCTAAAGCAAATCTTCTCCCGCCTTGTTCAGCAGAGTCAAATACAAAAGTTGAAGTTTGATAAATTGGAGTAACTAATGCACCTGTTGCAGCGTCCTTTTTATGTCCGCCGTGTATTGCCTTTGTTCCAAAACCCATATTCATTAATTTTTCTCTATCCATTATGCCCCTCCTCTAAATATTTTGCATTTTGTACTCATATAATAAGCAAAATTTATACCAAAATATTATGGAAAATGGATAGTATAATATGTGTAAAAATAGCCATTATATATTTACAAAAAACAAAGTTAAAGGCAATGGAAATATTTCAGACCACAAAACCACAAAAGTGGCAAGAAAAGTTTCTTGCTGGAAACTATTCTTACCACTTTATATTATATTTATTAACCTTATTAATAATAGTAGTATGTGAAACACCTAAAATCTTAGCTGTTTTTCTAATGCTTTTATTTTTGGTTAAGGCATTTAAAATTACTTCTTTTTCATAGCATTCGATTATTTCTTTCAATGAAAAATCACCGTTATAGTCCAAACATGTTTGAGTTTCTGCCATATCTTTGTGTGAAGTTATGATTAAGTTTTCTGTTCTCAATAGTTTATCTTCGCAGAGGTTCATTGCTCTTTCTATTACATTTTGTAACTCTCTAACATTTCCAGGCCAGCTGTGTTTCATAAGCCTATGTATAAATTCTGCTTCTGCTCCTTCTACTTTTTTATTTAATTTTTCATTTAATTTATTTATAAAAAAGGACACGAAAAGCGGAATGTCTTCAAGTCTTTCCCTAAGAGGTGGAATATATATTGGAATTACATTTAGTCTATAGTACAAATCCTCTCTAAAAGTATTATTGTTAATCATCTCTTCAAGATTCTTATTAGTTGCCGCAATTATTCTAACGTCAATTTTAACTTCTTTCGTACTGCCTATTTTTCTAATCTTTTTTTCCTGTAAAACTCTTAAAAGTTTTGCCTGCATTGCCCCAGAAAGCTCGCCAATTTCATCTAAAAATAGTGTACCACCATCTGCTTCTTTGAAAAGACCATCTTTTCCGTTTTCCATAGCTCCAGTAAAGCTTCCTTTTTCATAACCAAATAGCTCACTTTCAATTAAACTATCAGGTAAAGCGGCACAATTCAATGTTACAAAGCTTTTGTTTTTCCTATTACTCAAACTCTGAATAGCTTTAGCAAATAGTTCTTTTCCAGTACCACTTTCCCCACGAAGCAAAATAGTTGAATCGCTTTTAGCTACTAGTTTAGTCATTTCTTTGACTTTTTCAATTGAGGGACTATTACCAATAATATCTTTGAATGCATCTTCATTATTTGCAGAAATAATATTTGCTATTTGCATGGCTTTTTTAGCATCTTTTATAGATATAACAGCTCCAAGAATTTTATCATTATCGTCCTTAATAAGACTCTCGGTAGTTATATATTGTTTATTATTAGTATTTTCTATATTAAATTGAAAGTCGCTGTGTTCATTTTCTTTTCGCATTAAATTAGCAATAGATGAGTTATTATTTATTAGATTTCTTATATCTGTGCCCAAAACATCTTCTTTTTTACAATTAAAAATGTTTTCGCAATAGTTATTGAAAATCTCTATCTTAAAATCTTTGTTTACAGAAATTATCCCATCATCTACAGAGTTAATAATAGCGTGAAGCTTCCTTTCGTTTGTTTCATAGGAAAGCAATTCTATTTCCCTTATGGAAATTACTCCTTTTAATCTTGATAATTTGTCAATTAAGGATTTTTTCTCATTATCATTTATGCTTTTGATTTTCACACAGACTTTTTTGGGGGACACTTCTAAGGAATTAAGATTTATATTAGCAGAATAGATCTGGGACAATATGGCTAGTGTCATACCTATCCTGTCTTCTGTAATTATTTGAAATCTAATAAATTCATTCACATTTATCACCTGTTCTAAAATAAATTTAATAAGGGAATTATAACTACTATTCAATTTTTATATAAAAAAACCTTTAAAATAAAAACAAGAAAATTTCTAAATTAAAAAGCTATTTGAAAAAAATTATGAGAAAAATGGCATCAAAAAAAACAAATCCACCACTTGTAATGTTAGGAAACTTATGGTATAATTGTAAAAACTATTTTTTTATTAGATTGTAAATTAATAAGGTATCGCTGAGTTCTTTAGAGAAGCGGGGGAACCAATTTTTTGGGGTGAATCCTATTTAGGAAGGGCTACCCTTTAGTCCTAACCCGACAGCTAACCTCGTAAGCGTTTGAAGGGGGCAGTATATTATACTGATGCCAAAACTATGGAGCCCCATAGTTTTTTTTGACCCCCAAATTTTAGTTTACATAATGTAAAAGTAAATATTATTTGGAGAGGATGATTTTATTGAAAAAAGAACTCACTTATTGTATCATTGGTGCTGGCAATGGGGGAATTGCTATGGCTGGATACCTTGCTATGATTGGATACAAGGTAAATCTGTATAATAGAACTCTAGAGAAGATTCTCCCTTTGATGAATGAACGGATAATTTATCTTACGGGAGAAGAAAATGGCTACGGAGTATTAAATAAAGTTACAGACAATATAGAAGAAGCTATAAGTGGTGTTGACATAATAATGGTAACAATACCTGCAATAGGACACTATAATATTGCTAAGGCCATGGCTCCTTATTTAAAAAATAATCAAATAATAGTATTGAATCCAGGTAGGACCGGAGGAGCATTGGAGGTATATGAAACACTATTAAAGGAAAGAAAGAAGAACAATATTATTGTGGCAGAAGCCCAAACCTTCATTTATGCATCAAGAGCAACATCATTTAATCATGCACACATCTTTAAATCAAAAAAAGAAGTGACCTTAGCTGCAATACCAGCTATAAAGACAAGCTACGTATTAGAACTTATCAATGAGGCCTATCCTCAATTCATATCAGCAAAAGATGTTTTGGAAACTAGTATCAATAACTACGGTGCAATATTTCATCCAGCACCAACACTTTTGAATAGCGGACACATTGAAAGAGGCGCACCATTCGAATATTATACCGAGGGAATAACACCATCAATAGGAAATTTTCTAGAAAAAATAGATAGAGAGAGAATGGAACTAGGAAGAATGCTTCAGGTAGAAACAGTATCTGCATCTGAATGGTTAAAGGAAACTTATGGTGCAAAAGGAGAAACTATTTTTGAAGCGGTTCAGAATAACCCTGCATATAAAGGATTACAAGCTCCAAAAGGCCTACATATTAGGTATATCTACGAAGACGTTCCCTATAGTTTAGTACCTATGGAATCTATGGCATATAGTTTAGGGATGAAAACTCCAGCCATTTCTTCCATAATCAATATAGCACAGTTAATGACAAACAGAGATTTTAGAGAAGAAGGCAGGACTGCAGATAGATTGGGCTTAGAAGGACTATCTATTACTGAAATGCATATGTTGGCAAGGAGAGGGACAATAGTTAAGCGAAGATTGGAGGAAGTGGTTTAATGAAAAAAGTTATAGGATTAACCCTTGGCAATTGCGTCCATGTGGCGGGTACAATGAATTATTTAAGTTTGGCTGAGAAAGAAAATTATAAAGCGGAATTTGTAGGTATAGGATTAGGCATTGAAGAATTAATTAAAATAATTGACAATAAAAGACCTGATATTGTGGGGCTTTCATATAGGCTCTCTCCAGAGCCATTGAATAAAATACTAGAAGAATTGAAGAAAAAAATAGATGAAGATGAAAAACTAAGGGAGATAGTTTGGTTATTTGGAGGCACGGAGCCAACGGCTTTAGTAGCAGAAAAATATCATATATTTAATAAAATATTTTATGGAAATGAAGATATAGATGAGGTAATAGCCTCTCTCAAGGATCAAGAATATTTAGAAGAAGAATCATATCCAAAGAGTCTTATAGAGAGGATTAATTCTAAGTATCCTTATCCAGTAATAAGACACCATCTAGGTCTTACATCTATGGAAAAGACCATAAAAGCAATAGAAAAGATTGCAGAAGCAAAAGTATTAGATGTAATATCTATTGCACCAGATCAAAATGCCCAGGAATTTTTCTTTGACCAAGAAAATATGGATGACAGCCTAAGTGGTGCTGGCGGTGTGCCAATTAGAAAAGAAGAAGATTTACGTGAATTATATAATGCAGCACAAAGAGGAAATTACCCCTTACTAAGATCTTATAGCGGAACTAAAAATATTATAAAATTCGCTGAGGTTTTGAATGATACTATCAATAATGCTTGGTGTGCTGTGCCTTTATTTTGGTATTCAGAATTAGATAAAAGAGGACCTAGAACATTAAAAGAAGCTATAATTGAAAATCAACAAGTAATGGCTTGGCATGGAAAAATAAATATTCCCGTAGAAGTAAATGACCCTCATCATTGGAGCCTTAGAGATGCTCATGATGCCATAGGAGTTGCAACTGCATATTTAGCCGCATACAATGCTAAAAAAATGGGGGTAAAAGACTACATAGCGCAATTCATGTTCAATGTCCCTGCTTACATCTCTGCAGAAAATGATTTAGGCAAGATGTTAGCTAAGATAGAATTAATAGAAAGTCTAGTAGACGAAAACTTTAGTGTTTATCGTCAAGCTAGGGCGGGTTTAGCAAGCTTTCCAGCAGATTTACACCAAGCCAAAGGTCAGTTAGCTGCTTCTGCATATTTAGCTATGGCTATTAAACCTCATATATATCATGTAGTTGGTTTTTGTGAAGCGCATCATGCAGCAGAGGCAGAGGATGTTATAGAATCCTGTAAGATAGTTAGGGGAATAATCAAAAACGAATTTTTAGGCTCTATAGATTTTACTAAAGATGAAAATGTTCAGAAAAGGAAAAGAGAATTAATAGAAGAGGCTAGAGTTATCATTGATGCAATAAAATTACTCAGTCCACAAATAGAAGACTCTTTAACTGATCCAGATACATTAGTAGAAGCAGTAAAATTAGGAATATTAGATGCTCCGCAACTAAAAGGTAGCACTGTAGCTAGAGGAGAGTTAAAAACCAGAATGGTAAGTGGTGCTCTATTTGCTTATGATGAAGAAAATATTAGAATAATACCTGAAAAAGAAAGGATAGAGACTATTTCTAAAAGTGCAAAATATATTTAGTATATTTAGATAATAGATTTTGTATATCTTAAATTCTGATGAAAATTCAAGATATATATTAAAAATAAATCATGAAAATAGTGTTTTAGCTTTAGAAAAGGCCAAGAAACCATGTAAAATTTTAGGTTTATTGGCCTTCATCTGATTTGCCATCTATTCTTTTTTCTCTTCTTCAAATAAGATGGGAATTCTCATAGCGTGTTGTGCTTCAATAGTTCTTGTCATGAAAAATAAATCTTGTAAATACTTTGTGGGAGCTTTCAGATACTGTTCACCATATTTTTTATAATCTTTTGTTTCTGCTAATATTCTTTGCTTCAATGCTGATTCATAATTTTTAATTGAAATAGGTTCCAGTGGCTTAGGTGTATAGTATTTTCCAGTAAGCATGCGATATGTCTCTTGAAAATTCTTAGCATGCATTTTTTCGTCTGAACTAAATTCTAAAATAATCTGTTTTGACAAAGCTGTAGGAGCTAATCTAGCCAGTTCTTGATAAAAAGCACTGTCTTGTAGTTCATCTTGTATATATTCTTCTAAGTCTTCAGTGAGTTGTTGATAGTAGCTAATATTATAATAATCATAATCACAGAAACCATAATTATACATAATGTTTCCCCCGTAATATGGACTTTTTATTACTACATATTGCATTTTATGTTACTACATTAGCTGCTGTTACATATAGTATCCATATTTGTAGTGGGATTTGTATATATTATTAATAATCGTCCTTAAATAGTTTTTCGAGGGTATTAACATCATTAGAATTACTTAAAGGTTTATTTGCTGGACCTTCTATAATCTCTCCTTCATATGAAAACCTCGAACCATGACATGGACAATCCCAAGATTTTTCGGCAGAGTTCCAGTTTAGCTCACATCCCATATGTGTACAAGTTATGTTTACTAGGTGTAGAGTACCCTCTTTGTCTCTATAGGCTCCAACTTTTTCTCCATCTATCTTTACAACTTTTCCTTCCCCTGGTTTTACTTCAAAATCTTCAGGTGCAGGGGCAAGTTTACCATCTATAAGTTGTTGTGCAACATTGAAGTTTTCTACAATAAAGTTTTTAGCAGATGCTAAAATAGTTTGACGAGATGGGTTATAGACTTCCTGCCATGGACTTTCGCCCTTGGTGATTAAATCTCTAAGAATCATTGCAGAAACCATACTGTTTGTCATGCCCCACTTTCCGAAACCAGTTGCAATATACATATTAGGAGTATCGGAAGTGAAATGTCCCACATATGGTAATCCATCTAGAGTCATGCAATCTTGAGTAGACCATCTAAAAGGAATATCTTCTACGGTGAAGACATTATTTGCAAAGTCTATCAATGTCCTATAGTGCTCTATTGTATCTACACCTTGCCCAGTTTTATGATGGTCTCCTCCTACTAGTATAAGTTCACCACCTTCATAAGGCTGGTGTCTCAGGGAACGAGCTGGTTCTTCTGCATTTATGTACATTCCACCTGGGTATTTTTCTTTTGCTTTAATAGCTACAACATAAGATCTTTCTGTATAGATTCTTGTAAAGTAGGCTCCATGTTTGTTGTAAAAAGGATAGTGAGATGCAATAATAACTTTTTTAGCAGTTACTTTTTTCCCTTGAGCAGTTTTAATTATATAATTGTTATCTTCTTCAATATCCACCGCTCTGCTTTGCTCAAATATATGACATTCATTGCTGGGAATAGTTTTTGCTAAGGAAAGTAGGTATTTAAGTGGATGAAATTGAGCTTGATTATCGAAACGAACTGCTGCCTTAATAGGTATAGAGAAAGGTATTTCTTCAACATAGGATGCCTTTATACCTAGGCTTGAGGCCACTTTTACTTCGTCACTAATTTTTTGTATGTATTCATCTTGTTGTGTATATACAAATGCAGATTGAGAAATATAATCGCAGTGGATATTATTTTCCTCAGAAATCTTTTTTATTTCATGAATAGCAGTTTCATTAGCATCAGCATATTGTCTTGCTAACTCTTCCCCCATTTGGTTTTTGATTTTACCGTATATAAGCTCGTGCTGCGATGTAATTTTTGCTGTCGTATGTCCTGTAGTACCCTTGGCAATATGTCCCGCTTCTAGAACTGCTACTTTCAAGCCTTCTTTTTTCAATAAATATGCACATGAGATACCCACTAAGCCTCCGCCAACTATGACCACATCCACATTGATATCTTCATTTAGAGTAGGATAACTTGTATGTCCTGTGGAGGCTATCCAATAAGATTGAGGAAGGTTTCTAAAACTTTTTTGTTGATCTATATTCATAATATTCCTCCATATATAGAAATTATTTTTTGTAAATCTATTTTTTGTCTTAGTAGCATAAAATATTCACCTTAAGCTATCTTGAGTATTTGAATAAGAGTATAAAGTTGTGATTTATTAAAACAATATACAGAAAACTATTAAATAAAAAGATAATTGCTGTAAAGTTTTAAAAAAGGTCTTTACAGAAAATAATGCAAAAATTGCAATATTATAATGCTGTTATTGCAAAAATCAACAAGGAAAAGGTTTGCCTACTTCTTGAGATGCAACAACTACAAATCAACAATTTGATATTTGTGCTGTTTACGGTTTGTTATAAAAATTACAGAGCAAGAGTTTATTTTTCAAAAAGTTTGTTATTTGAAATATTAAATTAAGAATATTGCAAAAATTGTATTGACAACATTTTTTTATCGTGTTATATTATTCAATAATAAAAATAAAAGATGCTAAAAAACATAAGATAAATAATATGCAAAAACAATGATGAAGAGGAAACTATCTAAAGATCAAGTACAGAGAACTGGGGTAGCTGAGAACCGGGATTGATCTGATAGGGACTATCACTTCGGAGTGATATGGTTGAAATTTAGTAAACCATAGCGGTAAGCCCCGTTATAAGGCTAAGGTTTAATAATAGATTTTAAGCTAAGCTTATAGCTAAAGCCTATAGAACCTGTTGAGTTAATTATCGTGAGATAATTATTAAGTAGAGTGGTACCGCACAAAATGCCTCTACATGTATTTAAATACGTGTAGAGGTTTTTTTATACACATTTTTACAAAGGGGGAGTATCTAATGAACCAAGATGAGGATGGTATTATAGCCAAGAAACTATACTAAAAAAATATAATAATAGGGGTGTTCTTATGAATAAAAAGTTATCAGTATTGATTTCATCAGTTCTTGTATTAAGTCTTTTCACAGGATGTTCTTCTGGAACAGTTAATAGTAAAGCAGATAGTTCAGATAAAATAAAAGTAGGTTTAAATTATGCATTTTCAGGTGGAGCAGCAACATATGGTCAAGGTCTTACGGAAGGTATTGAATTAGCTATAGAAGAGATTAATCAAAATGGAGGAGTGCTTGGAAAGCAATTAGTACCTGTTAAAATTGATAATAAATCAGATGCTACTGAATCAGCTAATGCCGCTACAAAATTAGCTACTAGAGAGAAGGTTGTAGCTATACTAGGATCAGATACATCTGGAAGTACTAAAGCAGCAATTCCGGCAGCAATGCAAAACAAAATCCCTTTGATCTCAGGTTCTGCAACTTCTGACGATGTAACTATAGACAGTAATGGAAAAGTAAAAGAGTATGTATTTAAGACTTGCTTCAACGATTCTTTTCAAGGAATTATGATGGCAGAATTTGCTTATAAGGATTTAGGCTTAAAAAATGCTGCAATTTTAGCAGATACCACTAGTGATTATGCTCAAGGACTTTCAAAGAACTTTAAAGAAACCTTTACAAAATTAGGCGGAAAAGTCCAAGTTGTGGAGGCATATCAAGCAAAAGATACAGATTTTAAAGGGGTATTAACAAGAATTAAAGGTAAAAATCCAGAAGTTTTATTTGTTCCAGGATACTATGAAGAAGTAGGACTTATTATAAGACAAGCAAGAGAATTAGGATTAAATGTACCTATACTTGGTGGAGACGGATATGAGTCACCAAAACTTACTGATATTGCAGGAAGCAAGGCTTTGAATGATGTCTACTATTCAAGTCACTATTCTCCATTGGATGATTCAGAATTTGTAGTTAAATTCAAAGAAAGCTTTAATAAAAAATATGGCAAGGCTCCTGATGCATTTAATGCACTAGGATATGACTTAGCTTACTTTTTAGCCGATGGTTTAAAGAGAGCAGGAGAAGTTAATTCTGAAAAGTTAAAAGAAGCACTTGCTTCAACTGAAGATTTTACTGGTGTCACAGGAAACATATCTATAGATGCAAGCCATAACCCTGTAAAATCAGTAACTATTATAGAAATGAAAGATGGACAACCAACCTTCTTAAAGAAACTAGATCCACAGAATAAATAATTGGGGGTCAGGCTTTTATAATTTTATAATTAGAAATTAAGAGTCAGAAAGTTCAACGATGGTGTGATTTTGAGTTAACGATAGTTTAGCGGTAGTTTAACGATAGTTTAGCTACTGCTTGACTACTGTTCAACTGACGTTTAACTATTGTTCTACAATTATCACCCTGAGACGGACAGAATTAGCATTACTTACGAAGGTTCTTTAACGAAAGATCTACTTATGAAGAAATTAGAAATGGAGGTGTAATAATGGAGCAACTATTTCAACAGTTAATAAATGGAGTATCTCTTGGAAGTATATATGCATTAATAGCCCTTGGTTATACTATGGTATATGGAATCATAAACCTTATAAACTTTGCACACGGTGATATTTACATGATGGGAGCCTATGTTGGGTTTGCACTAACAACATTTTTACATTTAGGTTTTTTACCTTCTCTAGTTATATCAATGGCAGTTTGTAGCATACTTGGAATGATAATAGAAAAGGTTGCATATAAGCCTATTCGAAATTCAACAAGAATAGCGGCTCTTATAACTGCCATTAGTGTATCCTTATTTTTAGAATATGGAATGGTGTACTTTGTAAAACCGGATACTAGAACTTTTCCAGATGTCTTAGCAGATAAAAAAATAACTTTTTTTAATGGAAATGTGGTTATGGACGCAAAAAATCTATATATAATTGCAATTACTATTGGACTTATGTTGGCACTACAGTATATTATTCACAAGACTAAAACAGGAAAAGCAATGAGGGCCGTAGCACTTGACAAAGATACTGCTAAGCTAATGGGTATTAATGTAAATAGAATTATATCATATACTTTTGCAATAGGTTCGGCTTTAGCTGGAGCAGCGGGAGTTCTTGTTGGAGTTTACTATAATACAATAAATCCTCTTATGGGAATAGTTCCTGGGTTAAAGGCATTTGTTGCAGCTGTAATAGGAGGAATCGGCATTATTCCTGGAGCAGTATTTGGAGGACTGTTTCTTGGAATGACTGAAACTATAGTCAGTGCTTATGGAGGGTCAATATTTAAAGATGCAGTTGCTTTTGCAATATTGATTGTGGTTCTCTTAATAAGACCTAATGGACTTTTAGGCAAAAATATAAAAGAAAAAGTATAGGGGGTGGATAATATGAAAGAATTTAGCAAAGGTAATATAATAAGTTCAATTATTTTGATTATATCTTACGTATTAGTTCAAATTTTGATAAGTACGGGAATTATTGATTCATATATTCTATTGAATATTACCCTAATCGGTATCAATATTATACTAGCAGTGAGCTTAAACCTTATTACAGGTTTTACTGGTCAGTTTTCACTAGGCCATGCAGCTTTTATGTCTATTGGTGCATATACTTCTGCAATTATTACAGCTAAGCTCGGCCAGCCCTTTATTGTTGGTATATTAGCTTCTGGAGTCACAGCAGCAGTAGCGGGTGTGTTCATTGGTATTCCAACTCTAAGGTTAAAAGGAGATTATCTTGCCATTGCAACTCTTGGGTTTGGGGAGATTATTAGAATTATTGGACTAAATACAGATTATATTGGAGGAGCTACAGGATTTAATGATATTCCTCAATATACAAACTGGACTTGGATATTTATTATGACTGTGGCCACAGTTGTATTGATTAATAACTTTATAAAATCTTTTCATGGAAGAGCCTGTATTGCTATTAGGGAAGATGAAATTGCGGCGGAGGCCATGGGAGTAAATACAACTTTTTATAAAGTATTAGCTTTTGCCATTGGAGCATTTTTTGCAGGTATTGCTGGTGCATTATATGCAAATTATTTTTATTTCATAAAGCCAGATTCTTTTGGGTTCATGAAATCCGTTGATATATTAGTTATTGTTGTATTTGGAGGAATGGGGAGTATTTGGGGCTCTATTGTTGGAGCTGTAGCCTTATCTATAATCTCATTATTTCTTCAAAACATACCTGAACTTAGAATGGTAATTTACTCTCTAATTCTTTTTGTAATAATGGTTTATAGACCAACTGGACTTATGGGGAATCAAGAGTTTAAACTATTTAGAAAGGGGGCCAAGCTTCATGCCAGCATTGAAAGTAAGTAATCTATCAAAGTCTTTTGGAGGAATTAAAGCAGTTTCAGATGTGAGTTTAAACGTAGAAAAAGGAGAAATCATTGGGTTAATTGGGCCTAATGGAGCGGGAAAGACAACTTTTTTCAATCTATTAACGGGAATCTATACTCCTACTTCAGGGGATATTGTTTATGATTTAAACAAGAAAGTTACAGCAAAAGACTTAAAACCTTATAAGATAGTACACTATGGTATAGCTAGAACCTTTCAAAATATAAGACTTTTTCAAAATATGTCTGTAATAGACAATGTGCTTATGGGATTTCATCATGACATAAAATATGGAGTATTATCAGCTTTATTTAAACTACCTTCATACTATAAAAGTGAAAAAAATACTTTTGGGGAGGCCCTTCAGCTTCTAGAAAAGTTTAATTTATTAGATAAAAAGGACGAGCTTTCAAAGAATCTCTCCTATGGAGATCAGAGAAGGCTTGAAATAGCGAGGGCATTGGCAGCAAAGCCAGAGTTTCTTCTTTTAGATGAGCCAGCTGCAGGTATGAATCCAAAAGTAACAAAAGAGCTTAATGTCCTTATTAAGTGGATTAGAGAGACATTTGATCTTACTATTATAGTTATCGAACATGATATGTCATTAGTTATGGAAGTATGTGATAGAATATTTGTATTTGATTATGGTACTTTGATTGCTAGCGGGGTGCCAGAGGAAATACAGAAAAATGAAAGAGTAATCAAGGCATATTTGGGTGGAGAGGTGAAATGACACGAAGGCGTCAATATTTTAAAAGACTAGGTTTGCCTAGTCTTTCAAAATCCTCTTTCATATGGTTTTGGATAATCTATATCAAAATCTCTTTCATAAGCATTTAATAGTGCCCAATATGGATTTCTTAAAAGCTCCCTGCCAAGAGCAACTAAATCGGCTCTGTCATTCATGAGTATCTCTTCTACTTGATCATATTCATTAAT
The DNA here is from genome assembly GCA_964470635.1 of uncultured Clostridia bacterium. Taxonomy (GTDB): domain Bacteria; phylum Bacillota; class Clostridia; order Tissierellales; family Proteiniboraceae; genus Proteiniborus. Next base: position 18,827 of record CAYYDM010000006.1, read on the forward strand.
CAAACCTACAGCTATTGTTGGGATATTGCATTCTTTTTTTATTATTTCTGAATACTTAACTTGATACCCTGGATATGTTTGTATGCTTACATTTTCCAATCCACCAGAGCTAACATGGACTATGTCAATATCATTCTTTACTAAGTTAATTATTTTAACCATTTCATGGATATTAAGTCCACCTTCTAAATAATCATCAGCTGATATTCTAAGTGCTAAAGGTTTTTCTTTAGGCCATGCTTCCTTAACGGCGGAAATTATTTCTTTCAAAAATCTCGTTCTATTTTCAATATTTCCACCATATTCATCTTGTCTCATATTGGAACGAGGAGATAAAAACTCATGAATTAAGTAGCCATGGGCTCCATGTATTTCAATAGCATCAAAGCCCGCATCATTTGCTCTTTTTGCTGCATCCTTAAAGTTTTTTACAATCTCTTTTATTTCTTCTTTTGTTAGTTCTTTTGGAACTTTATAAGATTCACTAAACTTATAAGAAGTAGGAGCTACTGTGATTTCTCCTTCGGCAGTGCACTTTCTTCCAGCATGGGCTAGTTGTATTGCAATTTTCGAACCATGCTTTTTGCATCCGTCTACTATTGATTTTAAGCCAGGTACTTGCTCATCACTCCATATACCTAAATCCCTACTAGATATTCTGCCATTTGGAGTTACAGCAGTGGCTTCAACAATAATTAATCCTACACCGCCAATGGCCCTAGTCACATAATGTACAACATGCCAGTCGTTAACACGTCCAGAATCATCTGATGAGTACATACACATGGGAGGCATAACTATCCTATTTTTTAGTTCTAGTCCCCCAATATTATATTCTTTAAAAGTTTTCAACTTCATCACCTTCCTTTTTCAATATATACCACTATAAAAATATTATTATCTAGTTTTTAGTATTTTTAATTAAATTTTTATAATTTGTCATATTTAAATAATAATCAATAAAATATGTTTTACTATAGAAAAATAGTTATATATCATATATATTAATATTAGAAAATTAATTTAGGAGGGGTAAAATGTCAAACTATAAATGTACTGTCTGTGGTTATACATACAGACCTGAAAGAGGAGATAGAATACACGGTATTGAACCAAATACAAGTTTTGAAGAATTGCCTGATAATTGGAAATGTCCAACATGTAATCAGCCAAAGATGGCTTTTGTTGAAATGGAGAAAAATAGATAATGTTATTAGAATTATTAAGTAGAAGGGGTGTATAAGAGAAGTGAGTTGTTTGTTTAATTTAGATGCTTGTGTAGGTTTTATTACAAATAAAGCAGGGAAAAAACTAGCAGATGAATTTAATGAAAGACTTCTGAAAGTAGGAATAACAAGGGTTCAGTGGATTGCTCTGTATTATTTAGGCAAATATGACGAACTAAATCAAAAAGAACTGGGAGATTTAATGGACATAAAAGAATCTTCTGTAGCTAGATTAATTGATAGGATGGAAAAGGAAGGATATGTAACAAGACAAAAACATAAGAGCGATAGAAGAATTACCAAGCTAATACTAACAGACAAAGGTAGAAAATATAGAGAAGACCTATTGCCAGAAGGGGAAAAGATGGCACAAGTGTTTACTGAAGGCATTTCTAATGAAGAATTATCAACATTCTTGAAAGTGATAGATAAAATGTTATCAAACATAGAATAATTTTTTAAAAAAACTGTTGATTTTTTAACAAATACTTGCTATGCTAATAATTAGCATAGCAAGTATTTTATATTTAAGGAGGAATAAAAAATGAGTAAAAGTCCAAGAGAATTATTAAATGATTTTATGAATGGTTTACAAGCAGTAGGTGAGACTAACCCAACACATATTGATGCGTTTATGAACCTTTTAGGCGCAAGCTACGAACCAAAGGCAGTAGATGTAAAGACTAAAGAGCTAATCAGTGTAGCAATAGCTGTTTACAACAGATGTGAATACTGCATAGCTTTTCATACTTTCAAGGCATTTGAAGCAGGTGCTACTAGAGAAGAAATGTTAGAAGCTGCAATGGTTGCTGTAGCATTTGGTGGAGGACCATCAATGGCTTACTCAACTACTTTATTAAAAGACTGTATTGACGAGTTTGAAAAAGACTTTCAATAATGTTTCTATAGGATGAATTTGAAAAGGTTTTCCAATAATCCTTCTATGATAGGGAGGCGGTTAAAATTAGTATAGATATTAAGATTGAAAAATTATTAGGTGGAGCAGCAAAAGGAAAAATAATGAAGGTATATAAAAAAGCTGGTGACAGCATTAGCCCTGATGAACCATTGTTTTCTATCGAGGCAAATAAAAAATCTTCAGATATTTTTCCAAAAGCAAAAGGCTTAATAAAGGAGATAAGTGTTAAGGTTGGAGATATGGTTACAGTAGGACAAGTTGTAGCTGTAGTTGACGGAGAAATTGTAGAAGTTAAAAAAGATATTAAACCATCCTTCGACTATTTAAAAGGCATGATGGCTCCTAAAAAAGAAGAAATAAATACTAAAGTAACAATTATTGGCTCTGGTCCTGGAGGCTATGTAGCTGCTATTAAACTAGCTCAACTAGGAGCAGATGTAGTAGTTGTTGAAAAAGATAAAGTTGGTGGGACTTGTCTAAATAGAGGATGTATTCCTACAAAAGCATTAGTACGTTCGGCAGAGGTTTATAGAAATATTAAAGAAGCAGACAGCTATGGATGCTTTGCTGAAAATTACGGAGTAGATATAAAAAAAGTAATCTCTAGGAAAGATAAAATAGTTTCTGAATTATCAAATGGTATTAGCTACTTACTTGAAAAAAATAATGTTAAATTCATAACAGGAATTGGTGAAATAATAGACAAAAACAAAGTGCTTGTAAAAGATAAATTTAAAGAAACTACTATTAATACAGAATATATCATCATAGCTACAGGCTCAACTGTTGCTAATCTACCTATACCTGGCATAGAATCTAAAAATGTTCTTAACAGTACAAGTATAATGGAGATTAAAGAGCTACCTAAAGAATTAGTTATAATCGGTGGCGGTGTCATAGGAATGGAATTTGCGTTTATATTCAACAGCTTTGGTACAAAAGTATGGGTAGTCGAGTATATGAATAGGGTATTACCTGGACTAGATGAAGATATTTCTAGTGAAATAATGTCTATTGCAGAAAGCAGAGGAATTAATATATATACTGGCTCAAAGGTAGAAGAAATTTTAGATGACGAAAACGGAAGATGTATAGTTAATTTCTCCAAAAATGATGAAAGTAAGCACATATCTGCAGACAAAGTTCTTGTGTCAATAGGCAGACAGCCTTACCTTGAAGGTCTGAACATAGAAAAAGCAGATATAGAATTAAATGAAAACAAGAGATTTGTAAAAGTAAACGATAAAATGAGAACAAATGTAGATAATATATATGCAATAGGTGATGTAACAGGTAATATTCAACTTGCACATGTAGCTTCTACTCAAGGTGTGGTAGCAGCCATGAATATTATGGGAGAAGAAAGCACAATGGACTATTCAGTAGTACCAAGTGCCATCTTTACAGATCCAGAAATTGCATGTGTAGGTATAGACGAAGCTACTGCTATTAAGAACAATATAGAAGTAGATATAGGAAAGTTTCCATTTGCTTCAAATGGAAAATCCTTAACATTAGGCTCTACCGAAGGGTTTGTTAAGATAATTGTAAACAGAGAAACAAGAAAAGTAATAGGCGCTTCAATTATTGGACCAAATGCTACTGACCTAATTAATGAGATTTCTGTTGCAATAACTAATAATCTTACAGTAGATCAAATAATTAAAACAATCCATCCACATCCGACAACATCAGAATCAGTATTTGAGGCAGCTTTAGCAGCAAATAATTGCTGTATTCACAACTAATTAGTATTGTACACTATAAAAGCTTCTTTCTAGCTTTATCTAATGATTTATGCTAGAAAGAAGCTTTATTTTTGGAATCTTAAGTTTAACTTATTGACTAAGAAGACTATTCAAATAGCCCCATATAATGGTATAATCATTATGATATGTATTATCAATTCATCATAAGGGGGACATGGATGAATACTCAGGAGAGAAGAGAGCTTATCCTTAGTGGAGATATTTATAAAGTAATTATTACTTTATCTTTACCGATTATGGTAAACAGTCTAATTCAAACACTTTATAACTTGGCAGATGGAGTCTGGGTTAGTAAATTAGGCTCTGTGTATTTTGCTGCTACAGCTTTTATTTGGCCAGTGAATTTTTTATTTATTTCTTTAGGAATTGGAATAGCTATAGCAGGTACTTCCCTGCTGTCACAACTAATTGGAGCATCAGAATATGAAGAAGCTAACAAATACTCTAGTCAACTTATTGTATTGTCCTTAATAGTTTCTATATGTTTAACCGTTATAGGATATTTTGCAAGCCCTTATATAATAAAATTAATGGGTGGAACAGGAGATCTAGCAAAATACAGCAATATTTATTTAAAGATTACTTTTTTAGATACGCCATTTATGTTTTTATTTTTTAACTTTAACTCAATTATGAATTCACAAGGAAACACTATGGTTCCAACTGTACTAAGTGGAATTAGTGCTGTATTAAATGTAGTATTAGACCCTATTTTCATATTTACTCTTAATATGGGTATTGCAGGGGCAGCTATTGCTACATTGATTTCAAAAGCCTTACTTTCTATAGTGGGAATATACATATTGATGAAATCTTCCATGATGGTAAAGCCTAGATTAAAAGGCTTTAAGTTTGACAAGGATATTATTAAAAGAATAATTCGCGTAGGTCTACCTTCTTCCATAGGTCAATCTGGAGCTTCTTTAGGATTCATAGTTCTCAACAGCTTCATTGCATCTTACGGAACTGCTACTATGGCTGCTTTTGGCATGGTTAATAGGATAACATCACTAATAATGCAACCAGCAATGGGGGTGGGAGCCGCTCTCACATCTATTGTTGGCCAAAACCTTGGTTCAGACCAAATTGATAGAATAAGAGAAGCTTTTATTAAGTCTATAAAACTTACAATATCATTTTCAATAATAGGTTGTATTCTATTATTATGGAAGGACAAAGAAATAGTTAACTTTTTTATGCAATCTAAAGATGATTTAGAAGTTATTTCTCAAGGAGTTAATTATCTTAGGTATATTACTGCTTCAATGCCGCTTATGGGTTTATTTAGCATATTTCAAGGAATATTTCAGGGTTCTGGGCATACTAAATATTCAATGGCTATGGAAGTTGGTCGACTATGGTTTGTAAGATTACCGATGATATTACTATTCAAGCATTTTACAAATGTAGGACCTACAGGAATATGGTTCTCTATGAGCTTTAGCAATTTGATAGTGTGCCTATATGGATTTGCAATTTATAAAAGAGGACATTGGCAAAGAAAAATCATTAGAACTGCATAAGCTGATAAAAAAGTCTGCTACTTTTCAGTAGCAGATTCTTGTTATCTTTATGAATTTGAAGATTTTAGTTTAGCTTATTATACATACAATATATTTTTAAGTCTAAAATAAATGTAGAGTTTACTATAAAATTAGATTATAATTAGGAATAGTACTTTAGTACGAGGAGGAAAAATTTATGATAGAATTAGGTAAAGTTCAAAGGTTACAGGTCATTAGAGAAACAGAATTTGGCTTGTATTTAAATTCAAAAAATAATAAAACAGATGATGATATTTTATTGCCTATTAAGCAAGCACAAGAAGGCATTAAAATAGGGGACGAAATAGAAGTATTCGTGTATAGAGATTCAAAGGATAGGATAATAGCAACAACAAACAGACCTAAGATTGTAGTTGGGGAGGTAGGTTTACTTAGAGTAGTAGAAACTACTAGAATAGGAGCTTTTCTAGACTGGGGCTTAGAAAAAGACTTATTATTACCGTTTAAAGAACAAATAGGAAAAGTAGAAAAAGGTAGAGAATATTTAGTAGGCTTGTATGTAGATAAAAGCAATAGACTTTGTGCAACAATGAAAGTTATTAGAATCTTAACTAGCAACTCACCATATAAAGTTGATGACAAAGTCCATGGGATAATTTATAGAATAAACAAGGATATGGGAGCCTTTGTGGCAGTCGATAATAAATATGATGCAATGATACCAAAAAATGAACTTTATTGGACCTACCGAATTGGTGACAAAATAGAGGCTAGAGTAACCAAGGTAAGAGAAGATGGCAAGCTAGGTTTAAGCTTAAGAGAAAAAGGTCAGATACAGACTGATGAGGATGTCATACATGTATTGACAAAGATGATTAAAAATGGTGGAGTTTTAATGTTAGATGATAATAGCTCTCCAGAAGAAATAAAACATCAACTTAACATGAGCAAAAGTGCATATAAAAAAGTTATAGGAAGATTATTAAAAGAGAAGAAAGTTGAAATTATTAAAAACGGAGTCAAATTGCTGTGATTTAAATGATCCCAATAGTCAAGAAATCAGTAGATTATTATAATATTTACTGATTTCTTGTATTTATAGTAAAATATATGATATATTAATGTGTGCCTTTCATAGAATATATTTCAATAAAAGCTTTTATTAATAAATTTTTAATAAATATGTTGTACTAAATGTAATATTTAAAGGGTATAATCATAATACAAAATTGTTAAATATATATTAAAGAACCATAGCTTTGAAGTAGTTTATAAAACTTTAAAGACTAAATTATAAAAAATATTATTGGAGTGATGTTTGTGACTACAATAAATATGTTATCATCTGCAGAAAAAGTAAAAGGTCAAGGCGTAGCTTCTGCTTACACGGAACAAGTCAATCTTGTTAAAAATGGTTTATCCGATAAATACAAGATAGAGATAAATAAATTCAAGTTTTCTGACATTACCCATTATCATACTGTAGATTTTAAGCATTTTTTAACTTTGCCTTTTGCAAAGATTTCAGGAAAAACAGTAGGATACGTTCATTTTCTTCCTGAGACTATAGAAGAGAGCTTGGACATGCCGATACTATTTAAAAAGGCTTTCTATAAATATATGATTGCATTCTATAATGGAATGGACTACTTAGTTACAGTAAATCCTTATTTCATAGACAAACTTTGCGAATATGGAATAGATAGAAATAAGATAACTTATATACCTAATTTTGTTTCATCTAAAGATTTTTATCCTTATAATATAAGTGAAAAGAATAAAGTAAGAGAAAAATACAATATAGATAAGGATGCATTCGTTGTATTAGGAGTAGGGCAAGTACAGACGAGAAAAGGAGTACTTGATTTCGTAAAAATCGCAGAGAATATGCCTGATGTCCAATTTGTATGGGCAGGGGGGTTTTCATTTGGAAAGATTACATGTGGATATAAAGAACTAAAGGAAATAGTAGATTCTCCCCCTAATAATGTAAAATTTATTGGTATAGTAGAACGTGATGATATGAATTCAGTATATAATATGTCAGATGTTTTTTTTCTGCCATCATACAATGAGCTATTTCCAATGTCTATTTTAGAAGCTATGAATTGTCATATACCAATTATTTTAAGAGATATTGATATTTATAAGAATATACTTTTTGATTATTATTTAAAGGCAGAGGACAATAAAGGATTTGAAGAAATATTGTACAATCTAAGTCATAATAATGATTTTTATAAGAATGCAAAAAAGAACTCAATAAGAGGAAGTTTATATTACTCAAAGGAGCATGTGCTGTATCTATGGAAGGAGTTCTACGACAATATAAGTAAGGATTTAAAGACAAGACGTTTTTGGGGTAAGAGATATGAAAAAAAATCTATTTAAATTGATTCTAGGTTTAGTTTTTAGTATAGGTGTACTGGCTTACATTGCTTTAGCTAATGGCTTAGATAAGCTGAAGGAGCAATTACTAATGTTGAATCCATATTGGATTATCCTTGCTATTATAGCTATGATAATTTATTGGATTTTAGAGGCTAAAGTACTTCATATGATTGCTAATTCATTAAAGGCAAATATCAGATTTAGCGATTCTTTCAAGGTTACTATGACTGGTCAATTCTTTAATTCAATAACTCCTTTTGCTACTGGGGGGCAACCTGCCCAGGCATATGAGCTATCAAAAAGTGGAGTAAAGATAGGAGTAGCAGGTTCTATTTTAACTGGAAAGTTTATTATATATCAATCAGTTTTAACTCTTTATTCTTTTGTGATACTTGTTTTTAAGCTAGGCTTTTTTAAATCTAGATTATCAAACTTTACACATCTTGCAACATTAGGCTTTGCTGTCAACACAGCTGTCATAGTTTTCTTAATATTACTTTCATCTTACATGAATTTTGCTCATTCTGTATTAGTGTTTTTTTGTAAGATGTTAGAAAAACTTAAGGTTATAAAGGACTCAGACAAGTTAGTAGAAAATACAGAAAGACAACTAATATTGTTTCGTGATAGTTTTGTAATTATAAGAAATAATCCTTTATTGATTTTTAGGACTTCTGTACTTACTATGGTCCAATTAATGTCGTTTTTTATAATACCTTATTTCATTTATAGAGCATTTGGGTTATCGGGTGATTCCATAGATAATATGATTGCTGCTAAAGCATTTGTTGTTATGATAACATCTTTTATTCCGATACCTGGAGCTAGTGGTGGCGCAGAAGGAAGCTTCTATATGTTTTTCAGCATGTTTTTTGGTAGAAAAATCATTGGTATTGCTGTACTAGTGTGGAGGATAATAACTTTCTATTTTAATTTGTTATTTGGAGGACTTTTCACCTTAATGTCTCGCAGAGAATCAAATATTCAAGGAATTTGAAAAAGCTAGCCAGTTTGTTTGGTTAGCTTTTTTTATAACTAAAATTACTTAATATTACTTTTTTCCTAAAGAATAATTTCTCAAATATATTATAATAGAAATATAATATTTTGAAGGAATTTGTAAAATTATGCAGAAGTTAATAAAAAATATTATAGAGAGGAGACTATTAAGTGAGAAGGAAAATATTAATTTGCCTTTCAGTATTTGTCGCATTATTTTTTATTATGCTAAACAAGAATTCACAAAAAGCTTTATATGATGATTCAATTGTGCTACGTGTGGCAGGCGACAATAATCATCCTCCCTATGAATATATAGACGAAAATGGAATATACAAGGGATTCAATGTCGATATAATGAATGCTTTGTCTATTGAATTGGGAATAGAC
>CAYYDM010000006.1:28035-46306 GCA_964470635.1 uncultured Clostridia bacterium
TGAGCTTATACCTATGAAATGGAGTGAGGCTTTAGAAGCCCTGGAAAGAAAAGAAATAGATGTGATACAAGGAATTTCTAAGACAAAGGATAGAGAGAAGAAGTTTTTATTTGTGAGTCCTACAGTAATCAATTCTCAGGCGATTTTTGTCATGAAGGATACGAATATAATCACAGGAATAGATGACCTTTCAGGGGTAATGGTAGCACTTCAGGAGGGAGATATAAATTATGAGATTTTAAGGGGTATTCCTGGTTCTATTTTAGTTCTTAAAAAAGACCAAAAACAAGCTGTAGAAGCTTTGTTAAAAGGAGAAGCAGATGCCTATGTTGGAAATAAACTTACTGGCTTGTATTATCTTCAAAAATTGAAAAAATCTCATCTAGTGAAAATTGTTGGAGAGCCTTTAAAGACATCTGAATATGGTCCTGCTACTTACCTAGGAAATGAAAATCTCATTAGTACCTTAGAGCAAGGTTTAGAAAGCCTTAAGAAAAATGGAACATATGACAAAATATATAAAAAATGGTTTGGGGAAGAGATTTTTGGTAGGAAAGATGTTATTAAAGTTTATATAAAAGCAATCATTATAGCAGCCAGTATAGCTATGTTGATAATCGGTCTTTTTGCTGTATGGAATAAACGATTAAAGGCAGAAGTTAATAAGAGAACTAAAGAATTACAGTCAGCTAACAAAGATTTACTTTTGCACCAAAAGAAAATACATAATCTTGCTTATTATGATAGTGTCACATCTTTACCTAATAGACTTTTCTTGATGGAAGCCTTAAGTGAGTGCATTGCTAAAGCCACTAAGGAAACAAGCAGATTTGCATTGCTTTATTTTGACTTAGACAGATTTAAACATATAAATGATACTCTAGGACATGATATTGGTGATAAAATGTTGGATTTAGTAGGGAAAAGAATAAGTAATCTTATAAAAAAATCAGACGTTTTAGGACGAGTTGGTGGAGATGAGTTCCTTATACTAATTCCAGAAATAAAAAGTGAAGATGAAGTAGTTAAACTTGCTAACAAAATTATAGAAGATTTCAAAAATCCTTTTATTTTATCTGCCCATGAACTTTTTTTAACTGCAAGTATAGGCATAGCTACTTATCCTGGGGCAGGGAACACAATCCAGTCTTTAGTGAAAAATGCTGACATATCTATGTATAAGGCCAAGAACAATGGAGGAAATGGCTATTACATATATACAAAAGAATTAAGCGAAAAAGAAATGTATAATTTAATTTTAATAAATCAACTAAGACAAGCTGAGAAAAATGAAGAACTTAGATTGTTTTATCAGCCCATAATGGATATAGATGCAGGAACTATTATTGGAATGGAAGCTCTTATAAGGTGGGAAAGACCTGGAGAAGGTCTCGTGAGTCCAGCCAGGTTTATTCCATTAGCTGAAGAAACAGGACTAATAATTCCAATAGGTGAATGGGTACTAAGAACTGCTTGTATGCAAAACAAAGCTTGGATGGAAAAAGGGTACAAGTCTATAACAGTTTCTGTTAATATTTCAGCGAAACAATTTCAACAACCGAATTTTGCTGAGACTGTATTCAGGATAATAAATGAAACTGAAATCAATCCAAATTATTTAGTTTTAGAAATTACAGAATCAATAGCAATTATAGATATAGAATACACCCTTGAAACTCTGAGAAAGCTAAAGGCACTGGGAATAAATATATCTATTGATGATTTTGGAACAGGGTATTCAAGCTTATATAAACTAAAAGAAATGAGTGTAGATGAACTAAAAATTGATAGATCCTTTATTAAAGACATAAATCAAAACACTAAAAATGAAGCAATTGCAAAAGCCATTATACTTCTAGCTAATGAATTGGATTTAAAAGTAATAGCCGAAGGTGTAGAGACTAGAGAACAGGTTGACTTTTTGAAAGAAAATGGTTGCAGTAATGCCCAAGGATTTTATTATAGCAAACCTATACCCCCAGATGAAATTGAAAAGTTTTTGGAGTTAGACTAAAACATATCTATTTCTGATGTATAATGACCCCTAAATAGTGCCCTTTAAACCAAATTAAAGTTGGTCAAAAGGGCACTATTAATTTTTCACTTACTAATCTTAAAAAGATTCCATGGATACTCGTCATAAGGCAGACTAGAAAAACTAATTAAAGCATTAGTTACAGGATGTCTAAAAACTACTTTATGTGCCCAAAGAGAAATCTGAGTCCATTCCTTCTTTTTAACAAAAATTTTATTGTACTTATTATCCCCCCATATAGGAAGTCCAGCATTAGAAAGCTGAACTCTTATTTGATGATGTCGTCCTGTTTTAAGATTAACTTTAAGAAGACTAATATCTCCATATTCATGGGTGTTTACTGTGTCTATGAGGCTATATTGTAAAATAGCTTCTTTAGCGTTTTTTGTACCTTTAGGTACCACCTTACTCATATTAATGGTCACAAGCTTTTTTATGTAGTCTTTCAACTCGTTATGTGAGGCAATAGGTTTACCACAAACTACTGTAAGATATTCTTTAGTAAAACCCTGTTCAGATATTTGCTTTGATAAGACTCTATTAGATTCTTTAGTCTTTGCAAGAACCAATACTCCACCTACAGGGCGATCAAGTCTATGTACAAGACCTAGGTACGGTTCTTTCTCACCATCTTCCATTAGTTGCTTAGTTAAAATATCCATTAAATCCTCATCTTGAGTCTTATCACTTTGACAAGGTATTTTAGGAGGTTTTTCAACTACTATTATGCTATCATCTTGAAAAAGTATATTTATCTTCATTTATAATCTCCTTATTTTAATGTTACAATTAATTCTTCCAGAAAATTATAAAAATATCAATAGAAAAAATTAGAAGGATAATATAATATTAAATTAAAGTAGCCATTAGAGGTGAGAAAAATGAGCGTAGTTAATAAATATATGAGGTACTTTGATTTTTAGCAAACATATAAGAAAAAAATTGTTTTGTCGAAAAATATTGAAAAACGCTTAAAAATGTTGAAAAATTGTGCTATAATCAAATATATTAAATCAACCAAGGAAGGGATTTTATCTAATGTACACAATTTTAGATATAATAGACAAGATAATTGAAATTGAAGAAAAGTCTTTAGAACTTTATAAAATGCTACAGAAAAGTCCAAACATAAGTTATCGTGTAAAGCTAGCGGCAGGCGTATTTGCTAGAGAGGAAGAGAGACATATTGAAGTATGTGAAAACATAAAAAAAGAGATATTAGATTTTGAAGATATAAGTATTGATTTTGATATTTATGATACTATATCAAAGATTATTGTAGAGTTTAGAAGGGGTTTAACTTATTCAGAAGCTGACGATGTAAAACAGCTTCTAATCAGTGCTTTAAATTTTGAGCAGAAGAATCTAGCTCTTGTTATTAGAATACAAGGACTATTGGTCAGGAAAAAAGAGGATACTGAAACTAACAGCTATAAAGCTTTAACTAGAATTATTCAAGAAGAAGAAGAACATATTAAATTGATAGAAACTTTTTTGAAGTAGTTCGAAGAAAAGGCTAATATGCAAATTTTATACTTGTGTTTTTATGCAGAATCTATAAAGAGTCCTATTATTAAAAAGGATTCTTTTTGTTTTATATCTATAAGAAAAAATTGTTTTTGCCTAAAATTGTTTATGTAGAAAAAAGTCGTAAGTTGTAGTAAAATATACATGTTTGAAACTTGTGTTCAATGAAGTTTTAGCTTAAATGTAAAGGAAGTGAGTAATAATGATCAATAACCTTATTTTTAGTGCAAATAAAATTAACTTTCAATTCATTCTAAACTTAATATCTATAATTTCAGTTATGATTTTACTATTACTTCTTTACAATAAAAGAAAAGATGACATTAGGATTATGATTGGGAAAATAATATTTGAAAATTTAAAGAGCGCCATGATAATTACAGATAGTGAAAAAAAGGTTATCTATGCAAATAAAAGCTTTGAAGAACTTACTGGATTTAAGCTAGAAGAAGTTTTACATAAAAACCCTATTTTTCTAAACTCAGGAATTCATGACGAGAAGTTTTTCGGCGAAATGAAAAAAACTATTAATGAAAGTGGAATGTGGCAGGGAGAAATATGGGATAGAAAAAAAAACGGTGAAATATTTCCTAAGCATTTGACCATAGCTGCAGTTGAAAGACATGGAGGCAAACACGTTAATTACATAGGAGTATATCAAGATGTAACTGACATAAGGAAAAAAGAACAATTAGACAGGTTAGAGAAATATGACTTGCTTACAGGCCTTCCTAATGAAAAATATTTAAAAGAAATTTTAGAAAAAGAGATAAGCTTTAAGAAGGCAATAGATGAAGAACAGTTTTTGATATTATTTAGAATTACAAATTACAACGAAATAGTTGCTAGTTATGGATATAGGATAATGGATGAAGTTATTGTAAACATGATTAACAGAGTTGAATTGGTCTTTAATGGTACTGGGACTTTGTTTAGGACTGGAAAAGAAGATTTTATGGTATTTGGAACAATTGATTTGAAAACTAATAATTTAAATGATATTGTTGAAGAATTAAATAGTGTAATTAAAATAGGTTTTAGCTGTGATACTCAAATAGTATTTATCAATATTGTAATAGGAATACTACCTATTTCAGATAAGCATAATAATGTTAGCAATATAATTGAGGACATAAACTTATCAATAGACTGGGCTGCAAAAAACAATAATGGTAATTATGTATATTATAGTGATAATATAAGAGAAAAGCTTCAAAAAGATATGAAGGTAGAAACGCTATTAAGATCTGCAATCGACAATATGGAATTAGAGCTTTTATATCAGCCACAAATAGATCCTAAAACCGATGAAATAATCGGAATAGAAGCCCTAGTAAGGTGGAATAGTAGGGAGCTTGGGCAAGTTTCACCGTTTTTATTTATACCTATTGCGGAGAAAATTGGTATAATAAATGATATAGGAAAGTGGGTTATGGCAGAAGCTTGCAAACAAAATAAAATGTGGCAAGAAAAAGGATTGCCAATAACCCCAATTTCAGTAAATTTATCTCCTCTTCAATTTAAGAATGCTAATATTATCAATGAGATTGAAGAAATATTAAAAGAATGTGAATTAGAAGGGAAGTATCTAGGCATTGAGATAACAGAAAGTACATTGGCTGAAAATATAAAAGAAATAAATAAAAAGCTTAGTTCCCTAAAAAATATGGGTATTTCAATATCTATTGATGACTTTGGTACTGGATATTCATCCCTAGGATATCTTAGAGATCTGACATTCGATTTTATAAAAATAGATAGAGAGTTTATAAAAGATTATCCAGAAAAGGATGACGGAGCTATAGCTAAAGTAATATTAAACCTTTCACGAGAACTTGGAATTAACTCAGTAGCTGAGGGAGTTGAAACTAAAGAACAACTGGATTTCATCAAAGCTAATGGTGGCAATATTATTCAGGGCTATTACTACAGTCCGCCAGTTCCTGCAGAAAAAATTGAAGAATTATTAGTAAGAAAGAACGAGAGTGCATAATCCCCTCGTTTTCTTATAATTACTTTACTAAATTATGGAGGTATATAAATGGCAAGGGACCTTTTAAAGGCTTTTTTCTTTATATTTGCAGCAGAAATGGGAGACAAGACACAAATATTAGCAATGACATTTGCAACACAGTACAAAGTTCAAAAGGTTTTATTAGGGGTTTTAATTGGATCAGCATTAAATCATGGTATAGCTATAGCCTTGGGCTCTTATTTATCAAGTGTAATTCCATTAGATAAGATACAAATGGCTGCTGGAATAATGTTTGTTGTATTTGGTTTATGGACTTTAAGAAGCCATGATGAAGAGGAGGAAAAAGAATCTAAGAAAAGCTTAGGACCAGTTTTAACAGTAGCATTAGCATTTTTTGTTGGAGAGCTAGGAGATAAAACACAGCTTACGGCAATGACATTGGCTACAGATGCAAATTATCCTATTTTTATATTATTTGGAACAGTACTTGGAATGTTAGCCACAAGTGGCTTAGGAATATTTGTGGGAAGCATAATTGGAGAAAAAGTTCCCGAATTTGCAATAAAGATTGTTTCCTCTGGTGTTTTTCTGTTTTTCGGTACTTTAAAATTGTTTCAAACCCTTCCTAAAAACTATTTATCAGGACTTAATATTGCACTCTATTTTATTTTTTTAGCTGTATCTGTTTATTTGTTGTTGAAGCCAATTATAAAAGCAAGAAAGTTAGGAAAAAGACTTCCTATGCAAGAGGCTGCAGCTACTCTATATATTCAGGCTAATGAAATAAAAAAAGCTGTTGAAAACATATGTTTAGGAGAATCTCAATGTGGTAAATGTATGGGAGGAAAGTGTCTTGTTGGTTTTACAAAAAGAGCTTTGAAATCTGCTACAGAGGAAGGAACATATATATTGCCTTCGGAGTGGGAGAACCTACCAAAATATAATACGAAGAATTTTGAACAGGGGAAAGTCGTTGAGGCTTTAGCATTAACTATATCTCATTTGCTGAAGTATGATTACAATATAGATGAAAATTATGTAGTGAATAAAGTGAGACAGGCCTTGGAGACCATAGCCTTTGGAGAAACACTTACTTTTGATGGAAATCTAAAAAAATACTATAAGAATATGAAGAAAAAAAATGAAAGACTTTATAATAGAATAAAACAGAGAGTTGAAGAATTAAACGAAGAGAGTAATAAATAAAGTATTATATTACATAACTAGAGAATATGGTAGGCTCAAATATACCTTATGTTTAAAAAAAAACCATTAGGGAATAAATATATTAAAGAATATTTTATTCAAACATAAGGAGGAAACTAAATGGAAAGAATAGTTGGGAAACCAGCTCTAGATTTTAAACTAAATGCAGTTATGCCTAATGGTGAAGATTTTGGAGAGGTTAAACTTAGTGATTATAAAGGTAAATGGCTTGTAATGTTTTTCTATCCTCTTGACTTCACTTTTGTTTGACCTACAGAGATAAGAGCCTATAGTGATAGGTACGAAGAATTTAAAGCTGCAGGAGCAGAAGTTTTAGCTATAAGTACAGATAGTGAGCATTCTCATAGGGCTTGGATACATGGGGATTTAGGTAAGTTAAAGTTCCCATTGGCTTCAGATAGAACAAGGACTGCCTCAAGAGATTATGGAGTGTTAATAGAAGAAGAAGGAATTGCTCTTAGAGGACTATTTATTATTGATCCAGAAGGTATTGTAAGATATTCAGTAGTTCATGATCTTGGAATAGGCAGAAGTGTAGATGAAACTATAAGAGTGCTAAAAGCTTTAAAAACAGGAGGATTATGCCCTATTGATTGGCACGAAGGGGACGAACTATTATAACAAACTATTTTTTACATAGAAAAGGTTATAAAAGGAATATTAATAAAAGCAAATTATTGAAAATATAGCGGAGACTTGTTCTCTGCTATTATTTTTATAACGAATAGGAAAGTTCTACTATAGCATTTTTGCTTAAAGCACTTTCCGTCAATGAGTTTCAAGAAAAGCTTCCTTGGCTTAATAGCACTTTGTTAGAAGCTTTTCTTAGTAGCATTGGAGTAAAACAAGAAATATGATAGTATTATAATGAGGTGGTCTAGTTGGATATTTTTCACATTAAACAAATGTTCAAAAAACGACAAGGGAAGCCTATGGAAATAATACATAATTATGCTGTACTAATGCCATTAGTGATTGTAGATGATGAATGGCATGTTCTATTTGAAGTTCGTTCAGAAAAGTTGGATAGGCAACCAAATGAAATATCCTTTCCAGGTGGAAAAGTTGAAATAGGAGAAAACTTTAGAGAAGGGGCTATTAGAGAAACCTGTGAGGAACTAAATATTAATCCCAATAATATAACTTTATTGGGAGAGTTAGATTACATAGTATCTACCAATAGTGCGGTATATGGTTTTGTAGGTATACTTGAGGATTTAGATGTGGACTACATTAAATATAATGAGGACGAAGTAGATCATATATTTACAGTACCCTTGGACTTTTTCCTAAACAATGAACCAGAAACACATTATACAAAGTTAGAGGTCATTGTTGACGAAGAATTTCCATACTATATGATACAGAATGGCAAGAACTATAATTGGCATAAGGGAAAACAGCCTGTACATTTTTACGTTTATGGTGACTATGTAATATGGGGAATGACCGCTAGATTTATTAAAAATTTTATTAATATAGTAAAAGAGCAAAAATAATAAAAAGCAAGTGAATTCACTTGCTTTTTATAACTTAGTCCTAATACGAATTGAAAAGTTTTATACCTATTATCACAAGGAATTTATTTCGTTATAGTAGGAGATTATTCAAACTATTTTCAAGCCATGCTATTACATTCTTTTTATCTTTATTAATCTTAGGAATTACTTCCCAAGCATCTATAAAAAGTTCATTTACTGATCTAACAATTACAGGCTCGTTAATTAGAAAACTAAAAGCTAATTTTTGATTTCTTGAAGTATTTACATTGGTACTTTCTAGAGAATTGCTTGTACTAATATATAAAGAGTTTAACCCTTTAGTTTCAAAAAAAAAGTTTGGCAATATATTTTTGCTTTTCTTGCTTATCAATGCAATTTCATAATTATCATGCTTTTTTAATAAATATATGACATTATTGATATACTCAATAATATCAATTTTATCTAAGTTTTGTTTCAATGAAATAGGATACCCATCAACTAATAGAAAGTTTCTTTTAGCTATTAAATTTTCTATGTCTTCTTTTATGTAAATATTCTTGTATGTGCAAGCTTTTACACTAAAATTAAATGTTTGCAAACTATTCTCATGATATTTAGCTTTTTTATCAAGTTCTGCTTTGGTTGAACTAAGTATTTTAAGATATTTTTCATAAAGCCTCATAGGAACAGTTGATGAATCAATTCCTTTACTGTATAAATATGTATTACCTAATCTACCCATATTTTCTGCTTTACTCTTGCAAAAGAAAACATCTCTACTATAAAAGCGATCCACTATTAATGGAGAAGAATAGGAAATTGATTTATAATAATGATATAAAAGTGCATCTATAGCTTTTTGACTTTTGAAATAAAAGGCATTACCAATAGAATAAAGTGAATAGTCTAAAAAACATAAACATACTATTGCACCAATTTTCGGAACAATAACGACATCAGTCCCTCTAGTATAGGGACTGACGTCATTAAAATAATAAACTCTAAAATTCTCATATTTAATAAATTTCTGAATAAAGCCTATGGCCCTTAAAGTAGCTTTTATATTGTCCTTTAACAGCAAAGTAATAACTATTTTCCAGTTGCTATCAAGAATTCGTATGATTAAACTTTCTATAAGATTGTAGAAATCTTGGTTATATAAAAAAAGCTCAGCACCATTATTTAATGTAATAAGGATAGGTTCTGAATGTTCTCCATTAGTTTTAGAGGCTTTATCAAGTACATCTATTATACTTGATAAGACATGTTTTTGCCCAACTACAACGCACTCATTGCACAACATATAATTTGACACATTAATGTCATCATTATTGGATAATATGTCACTGCCACTGCTTGCTAAAACAAATTCTTTTTCTGAGAAATTTGCTTCATAGTATTTTGAATTAATTTTAACTGCTATATTTTTTCTTCGCTCAATAGAGTATTCTTGGCCAACTAATAGAATATTCTCTAATCTATCCTCTATACTTTTGAATTTATCATTTTTTTTATTGCTATTAAACATATATATTACTTCTGTAATGCTTTGCTCTTGTTGATCATTTGCTATGCTGTTTGAAATAAATTTAGCTATATTCTGAACATGATTAGAATTATAAGGAGGAACTCTTTTATTATTTATCCATCTGCTTACTAAAGAAGGATCTACATTTATGCCTCTAGCCAATTGATTATAAGTTATATTTAAAGGTGAGAGCATAATTTTTAAACATTCCCCAAATTCCAAAACACTTTCCATAAAACTACCCCCAGTATAATCTTTAAGTGCATAATTATTGCTTTAATACCTATATCTATTTCTGTTTAGTAAACATTTAAAAAAACAATAAATTGTCATTGACAAAAACATGACATGTAGGGAAAAAACATATTTTTGTATGCTAATATTAGACATATGGTTGACAAATTCTAGATTATTCTCCAAAATTCGCACAATCATTTCGTTATTAACTAATCGTAATATGTAAGCATATTTTTAAATAAAGTTTAGCTATAATATATTCTATACAAAAACTACATCAATACCTAATGACAAATATATATTATTAGGGGGCATATAAAGTGAAAAAAGAAATAATTAAAAGTTCAAAACCATTTCAGCTTAGAAGTCTAAACACCAAAATAATTTTAGTATTAACATTATTAATACTTATCATGTGCGTAAGTTTAAGCTTAATAGCGTATATTGGTGCAAGTAAAGCTTTAGTGAATAATACAAATGATAATTTAATTCAGCTAGCAAGAAGTGCAGCAAAATATGCAGAACTTGCTGCTTCAAAGGACATAAATGCATTAAATCGTACAATCGAAGATATTCAATATGCTCGAACTGGATATGCTTTTATTATAGATAAAGAGGGTAATATTATAGCCCATCGAGACAAGAGTTTAATTATGTCAGACGAATTTAAATATGAAAAAATGAAAAGCGATCCAAAGTATAAATCTTTAGCAGCCCTTTTTAAAAAAATGATGGCTGGTGAAATAGGAGAAGCTGCATATACATTTGATGGCATAAATAAACTAAATGGATATGCTCCTATTGGAAATACTGGCTGGTCTATTGCAGTAACTGCACCTGAAGATGAAGTATTAGAAGGATTAAAGAGCCTGAGATATACAAGTATAATTACATCTATAATAGCAGCAATCATAGGAATAATAATTTCATCAATAGTTAGTATTTCTATATCAAAGCCAATAAATGCAATAACAAAGCGTGCTGAGAGAATTGCTGATTTAGACATTAGCGAAAATATTGATGAAAACTATTTAAACAGAAATGATGAAATAGGAAGAATAGCAACAGCCTTTCAAACCATATTAGATAATTTAAGAAACTTCATATCTAATGTTTTGAATTCGGCAGAACAGGTTGCAGCGTCTTCTGAGGAATTAACTGCAATTTCTGAGCAATCAGCAATGGCTTCTCAAAGCGTAGCTGCTTCATCTACAGAAGTAGCACAAAATTCAGAAAAGCAACTAAGAGAGATATTAGATGTTACATCTTCTATGGAACAGATATCTGCAAGTGTTCAAGAAGTATATAGCAACACAGAAGAAATCAACAACTTAAGTAAAGAAGCCTTTAACCAATCAAACAAAGGTAAGGATGACATTAAAGAGGTCATTTCTCAAATGAACAGCATAGCAAATAGTACAAATCATGTTAGAGAATCACTTGGAGAAGTTATTGATAGCTCAAAGAAGATGAATGACATGACTAATTTGATTCAGAATATAGCAGAGCAAACAAACTTACTAGCTTTAAATGCAGCAATAGAGGCTGCAAGAGCTGGAGAGCAAGGAAGAGGTTTTGCAGTAGTGGCAGAAGAAGTTAGAAAGTTGGCAGAGGAATCTCAAAAAGCAACAGGAGATATATATGAATTGATAACAAGCAATGATGAAATTATCCAGAAAGCTAATATAGCTATGGAAAAAGGCATGGATAACGTTACTAAGGGAATTGATATAGTCAATGTTACAGAAAAAACTTTTGAAAGTATTACAGATTTAGTGAAAAAAGTTAATGAACAGATAGGATTTGTAGTTGAGTCAATAAATCAAGTAGCTAAAGGAAGTGAACACGTAGTTACTTCTTCTACCCAATTGGAAAATATGAGTAAGGAAGTGTCTGGTCAAATACAAAACGTGTCAGCTGCTACAGAAGAACAGACAGCATCTATGGAGGAGATAGCTTCAGCTAGCCAAAGTCTAGCTAAGTTAGCAGAAGAACTACAGCAAAGCATTGCTCAAGTTAAGCTATAGTTAATATCACAAACAAAAAGGTTAGAAATTTCATGAATAACATTCTTTTGAAATTTCTAACCTTTTTAGCTTTGTTTCAAGTTTTAGCTGAAGAATAAAAAGCAAATTCAATGAAAACAGCTACAAAAATTTTACATGGAATTACTTAAGTTAAGCTTGACTTTCATCATGCATAGTTTGTAAGTTTTTCATTTCAAATAGAATAAAAGCTCCTGTTAATAGGGAAGCGAAAAAATCAGAGGTTGGTCCAGCCATCCATACCCCATTTAAACCATAAAAACGAGGTAAGATTAATATAGCAGGTATAAGTATTAGAACCTGTCTAGATAGGCTAAGCAGCATTGATTGTTTTGGTTTTCCTGTAGCTTGAAAATAGTTGGAACTAACAATTTGAAACCCTATAAGTGGAAGCATTGTAAAGAATATTTTCATTCCATTAGCACCGATTTCTATAAGTTCTTTATCCTTGCGATTAAATAATGCTACTAGCTGCGTAGGAAATATTCTAGTGACAATAAAGCCAATTATTGTTACTGAAGTAGCAGCTATGATTGCAAGTAATAAAGTCTTTTTAACTCTATCATATTTTTTTGCTCCATAGTTAAACCCTATAATTGGTTGAGCTCCTTGGTTAATTCCAAATATCGGCATAAGCAATATAGTTGCAAAACTATTTATTGCCCCATAAGCTGAAATAGCTAAATCACCACCATAGGTTTTAAGACTATGATTTAAAAGTGTAGTTATTGCACTAGCAGCAACTTGCATTGCAAAGGGGGCAGAACCAATTGCAAGTATTCCCTTTACAATAGGTAGTTTTAATCGCCAATTTTCTTTCTTTATTACAAGAGAGCTTCTTTTGCCAAAAAAGTAACTCAATACCCATATTGCTGAAACTAGCTGAGAAATAATAGTAGCTAATGCTGCGCCTTTAATTCCCATATTAAAGACAATGATAAATATTGGGTCAAGTATTGTATTAAGTATGGCTCCTATTAGCATTGTAGACATAGCTCTTTTCGGATTGCCTTCTGCACGAATAAAATTATTCATTCCAAATCCAATAGTTTGGAACACTGCACCAAATAATATTATACTCAAATATTCTCTAGAATAAGGCAAAACTTGTGGACTTGCTCCAAAGAGTTTAAGAATAGGGTCTAAAAATATTAACCCGAGAGTGGAAATTGAAATAGAAAAAACTACAAACAATACCATGGCGTTTCCTAGTATTAGTTCAGCTTCTTCCTTTTTGTTTTCACCTAACCTAATAGATATCAATGAAGTAGCACCAACACCTATGAGCATTGCAAAAGCCATAAGAATAATCATAATTGGGAAGGCTATAGTAATACCTGCTAAGCCTAAAGAGTCAACATAATTTCCTATAAAAATTCTATCTACAATATTATAAAGGGCATTAACTATCATGCCTACAATCGCCGGTATAGAGAATTTTAGTAACAATTTTCCTATATTTTCTTCACCTAATAATTTTGCTCTGTCCATATATTACCTCCTATAACATCTTTAATGTATCAACTACGTTTTTTAAGCTGTTTATAAATGTGTCTAACTCTTCTTCTTTTAGTGCTCCAAACATGTGTTGCAATTTTGTTTCAAGTTCCTCATTTTTAGACTTAAAATAGGCTTTACCTTCCTCTGTTAATTTAAGAAGTGTTTTTCTTCTATCATTAGGGTCAGTATCTCTTTCAAGAAGACTCATCATTTCCAATGAATCGATTAAAGTAGTTAAGCTACCTTTTTTTAAATCTAAATATTTTCCAAGCATAGTAGGAGTTATTTTACCCATGTTTCCAATTACCATTATTGTTTTATGTTGATTTTTATTGCATTTATAATCATCACAATCCTTATGAAATGCACAGCCGACTTTCTGATGAAACAGCGGAAAAAATTCAAGAAAAAGAGGATATAATTCTTTTGTTTTTTTCTCCTTCAAAAACTTCACCTACTTTATAAATTAGTTAGAATTCTTACTATTAGAATTCTAACTAATTTCTTTTAATGTGTCAATAGTTGTTTTTATTTTATCAATAATAACTAGAAATTAATGGATTTATATGATATTATAGACACATAATTACTTAATTGTATATAATAATACACAATTTACAAAATTTCTTATTGAAGCTACAACAGCATTTTAAGTGATAATTTTCGCTATAGAAGTTTAATAAATATTTTAGGCTTTATATTGTTAAGATATTCGCTAGGAGGGTATATAAACAATTAAGTTTTGTGCCACTAGCCTTTATATTTCAAACTATATTTTTAGCTAGCAATAAAAAACTTACAGGGGGAATGTAAATGGGACATGGGAAAAACAAATGGAGAGAAACTTTTACAACTAAGAGTCTAGGGGCTAGAATTATCTTCATACTAACACTATTGATAGTTATAATTTGTGTTGGTTTAGGGTCAATTGCCTACATTAATGCTAGGCAGGCTTTACTAAATAATACAAATGAAAGTTTAATTGAATTAGCAAAAAGCACCGCTAGATATGCAGAACTTGCTAATTCAATGGATTCAAAAGGACTAACTCGTGTAATTAACAATACTAAATATGCAGAAACAGGATATGCTTTTATTGTAGATAAAGAAGGTAATATTATAGCACATCCAGACCAAAGTATGATTATGTCAGATGAAATAAGCTATAGAAACATGAAGGATAATCCTCAATACAAATCTTTAGCAGTTCTTTTTGAAAAAATGATGGCTGGAGAGACAGGGCAAACTTCATACATGTTTCAAGGCATCAACAAAATGAATGGATATGCTCCCATAGGTAAAACAGGCTGGTCTGTTGCAATTACTGCACCTGAAGATGAGGTGTTGCATGAATTAAATAACCTCAAAAAGTCTATGATTACTACGTCTATTGTGGCAGCAGTTATAGCCATAATAGTATCTATACTAATTAGTTCATATATTTCAAAGCCTATACTAGCAATAACTAAGCGTGCTGAGGAAATCGCTAGCTTAAATATTAGTAGGGATGTAGAGGATAGGCTATTAAAGAGAAAAGATGAAATAGGAAGAATTTCATTAGCTTTTCAAGCTATATTAGATAATCTTAGAGGGTTTGTGACTACTGTTACACATTTAGCAGAACAGGTTGCAGCATCTTCCGAAGAGCTAACTGCAACATCCGAGCAATCAGCAATGGCTTCAGAAAGCATAGCTGCTTCCTCTACAGAAGTAGCACAAAATTCAGAAGAACAGTTAAGAGAGATACTAAACATTACTTCTTCTATGGAGCAAATATCTGCAAGCATTCAAGAAGTTCATAGCAATGCAGAAGAAATTAGCAGCTTGAGCAATAAAGCTTATGAACAAACAGATGTTGGAAGGAAAGATATTAAAGATGTTATTTCCCAGATGAATAAAATAGCAGAGAGCACAGATCATGTTAAAGAGTCACTAACTGAAGTTACTAATAGTTCAAAGAAGATGGATGATATGACTAACTTGATTCAAAATATAGCCGAACAAACAAATTTACTAGCTTTAAATGCAGCAATAGAGGCTGCAAGAGCTGGAGATCAGGGAAGAGGTTTTGCTGTAGTTGCAGAAGAAGTTAGAAAGCTGGCAGAAGAGTCTCAGAAAGCAACTGAGGATATACACCAACTCATAGTGAGCAATGATGAAATCATAAAAAGAGCTAATTCTGCTATGGAGGAAGGCATGACTAACGTCCATAAAGGAATAAGTATAGTTAATACCACTGAAAAATCTTTTGAAAATATTGCAGATTTAGTAAGCAAAGTTAATAATCAAATATCTATCATTGCTGAATCTATAAATCAAGTGGCTAAAGGAAGCGAGCATGTAGTTTCTTCTTCAACTGAATTGGAAAATATGAGTAAAGAAGTGTCGGGGCAAATACAAAATGTATCAGCTGCCACTGAGGAGCAAACTGCATCAATGGAAGAAATAGCTTCAGCTAGCAGTGATTTAGCTAAACTAGCAGAAGATCTACATTACAATATTTCTAAAATTAAAATGTAAAAAATGACAGGGGACGGAAAAGTCACAGTGTGACTATTCTTTGTCCCCTGTTTAGATTATTTTACACTAATTTTACTAGGTGGTAGACTTTTTTACCTTTTCTAATAATTAGGTTATCATCATGGAAATCATTTAGAGTAATTATTGCACTCGGATCATTAATTTGATTATTCTCAACATATACTCCGCCTTGGGTTATCAATCTTCTTGCCTCACCATTAGATTTTGTAAGTCCAATCTGAGTTAAAAGATTTAAAATTCCTAATCCTTCTTCAAAGGCAGATTTCTCTATTTCAGTTGTAGGCATAGAATCTAAATCACCGCCATTGCCAAATAGTGCTTTTGAGGCTTCCTCAGCTTTTTTAGCTTCTTCTTCTCCATGAATAAGCTTAGTTACTTCAAAAGCTAATACTTTTTTAGCCTCATTGATTTCAGCACCTTCTAGAGCTGAAAGCCTTCTAACCTCATCCATTGGTACAAATGTTAATAATCTTAGGCATTGATTAACATCTGCATCATCAATATTTCTCCAGTATTGATAGAATTCATATGGTGAAGTTTTTTCAGGGTCTAACCATAATGCACCTTTTGCAGTTTTACCCATTTTATCGCCTTCACTATTTGTAAGAAGAGTACATGTCATGGCATATACTTGCTTACCAGCCTTTCTTCTTACTAGTTCCATGCCCGCAATCATGTTTGACCATTGATCATTTCCGCCTAATTGCATTTTGCATCCGTACTTTTCATTTAATACATAAAAATCATATCCTTGCATTAGCATGTAGTTAAATTCTAAAAAAGATAGACCTTTTTCTAATCTTTGCTTAAAGCATTCAGCAGTTAGCATTCTATTAACTGAAAAATGAGTACCAACTTCTCTTAAGAAATCAACATAGTTCAAATCTAATAGCCAATCCGCATTATTAACTAATATTGCTTTATCATCACTGAAATCAATTAATTTTTCTAATTGTTTTTTTATACTATTTACATTATGCTCTATTTTTTCCTTGGTAAGCATTTGTCTCATATCAGTTCTTCCAGAAGGATCACCGACCATGGCAGTTCCACCACCAAGTAAGGCTATAGGTCTATGACCACCTTTTTGCATATGAGACATAAACATCATAGCTATAAAGTGTCCCACATGTAAGCTATCTGCAGTAGGATCAAATCCTATATAAAATGTAACAGGCTCTTTGCCTAGAAGTTCTCTGATTTCTTCTTCATGAGTTGTTTGTGCAATATATCCCCTTTCCTGTAATACATCAAATACATTCATGATAATTCCTCCTTAATTAATGATTTATTAAAAATAAAAAGGGTTTTCTTGAGTCCTGTAAGGACGAGAAAACCCGTGGTACCACCTTAATTCACATCAAAAGATGTCTTTGAGTCATTATATCGTATGACATACGCAATATTTTCATATTGAAACTCCAGTGTGTAATTCATACTTTATGTACTATAGACTTTTCACCAACCAGTCTACTCTCTAATCGTAACCATAAAGTACTACTAAAACCTTCATAGTCAAAAATTAATATGATTTGACATATATCATATTAATTTTTATATATATTGTCAAGTGCTATTTAAATTTATTTATTTAAAACTTACCTCTTCTTTATGTTCCCATAACCCGTGAATATTGCAATAGGCCATGGCATAAATAAATCCAGGCTTATGAAATATTACATTAGTTAAACCAACTGGTTCTGTAAGTGCACCATTTTCACCATGTGAAGAGAATTGGAAATCTGCAATTTCTACAGGAAATTTGGCACCTTCGCTAAGATAAAAAAGTTTAATCCATTTAATATGGTGTTCTAAAGTGTTTGGATGCTTTACCTCATCACCAATAGATACCTTTAGCTCAAACTCTTCACCTTCACGTATCTTCTTAGGAAGATGAATTACTGGAACATGCTTTTCATTCTTAAAATCACCAGTTTGCAATAACTGACCTAAACTTTGCATATACGCATTCCTCCTGTTTATAATAACATATTCTAAAAAAATTAAAAGGTTTATTAAACTATAGCATTCCCATATATACATAAATCCACACTAGAAATACAATAGAAATATTAAGCGAACATTTGCAGAATATGACTATAATTCTCAGTGAACGTAAATTAAAAATCCGTTAAGTAACTTGCATGTTTGAGCGAAGCGAGTTTGCAAGTT